>JAIBAH010000033.1 GCA_019695295.1 Bacteroidia bacterium
AGGTGAAAATAAATCACCAATGGGTAGAAACTGAAATCCCAAAGAAAACACAAGCGGTACTCGACAAAATTGCCCCAGCACTTCTTCCAAAACCTAATCTGTTACCTAAACAAAGGAAAAGTTAGGGATTAAACAGTAATAGCGTTCAGATACCGGGCGGTAAGCGGCTTATTCAGATACTTTTTTACATAAATGCTGCTGGCTGCACGGTCTATATCTTTGGGGCTGATAGAAGAAGAAAGCATAATGATTCTGCATTTATTCTTTAATTGATCTCCGTATTTTTCAAAAACCTCTAAAAACTGGAAGCCGTCCATAATTGGCATATTAATATCCAGAAAGATAATTTCCGGTAATAAATCCGGCTTTTGCTCATTTGCTTTCAGAAAGTCTAAAGCTTCCTGTCCTGACTGAAATACAAGAATTTCTTCAGAAAATTTATTAGATTCGATGATTTTTTCATTGATAATATTATCTATCTCATTATCATCTACCAACATAACGCTTTTGTATCTGAACATAATTTATGGCTAAAGATATTTTAATTTTAATTAGTAAACGCAAAATTGCATACTTTAAGTGTAAAAGACAATAATCGTACCATAAATAAATAAATGTAAACGTAAGGTTTTAGAGCAAAAAGTAAGTTTTCGATAAATTTTCATAATTTATTTTGAAATAATCGGGTTTTTGTTTTTGTTATATGTTAAAATACTAAATTTTGGTAGTTTTTTCAAATGTAATAAATAGTCAGAAAAAGTACATTATCTTTCGTTTGCCATTCCAATGCTAAGGCGGAAGAAGAAACCACCCGGACGCACAGGAATGGTTTTCCCGCTGATAATGTCATCCGATTTCCACGATTTTCCAAACAATGGATTATAAAGATAGCCGCCTCCTGCACCGATTACCACATTACTTCCCTTGTCGCCGGGGATAGGAGTAATAATCGTCATATTCAAAGAACCTTCAAGGGAGCCGCCAAATACACTGGAAGAGCGGATTTCGGCCGGGGAGACACTATTATCCACCCTGCGTACGGTACCTACTCCGCCTCCGATTCCTATTGCAGGGTAAAAATAATAGATATCATCAAAAGTAACAGGGGCATATCCGAATCTGGGCATCAGCTGATAAAAACGGGTATAAGCCTGAGTTGTTTGCCCTATGGCGATGCTGTTGGGGATAACCTGAGTAAGTGCCGACAATTCTGCACCGTAAAATGCACGGTCGGCCTGATGAAATACGCCCAGGGTAATATTGGTTTTAGGGATTCCGGAACTCCCGATACCCACGGAACCGAGTTCGTTATTAAGTTCTGTGAGCTTCAGGAAGTTTCCTCCGAGGCCTACATAATATCCGTTTGTCTGTGCAATTCCTTTGCCCGTCAAAACAGAGATGAAAAGCATTAATACTGAAAAGTATTTCATAATTTTTTTATTTGAGATGAGTTCATTCAATCAAAGAACAAAAATAGTAAAACGTTTATGGAAAAAGTAAATTTTATCCTGAATGGGTAAAAATTATATCTTAATGGCAAAATAAAAAGTTTGAATTAACTTTGCACCCTAATTTATACGGCCGGTTGAACAGAGCAATTCATATCATCAGTTTTGATATCCCCTATCCTCCGGATTATGGAGGGGTCATAGATGTATTCTTTAAAATAAAAGCCTTACATGCTCATGGGATTCACGTTCATCTTCACTGCTTTTATGACAAAAGGAGTCCGTCTCCCTTGCTGGAGGAAATTTGCACCCGGGTTTATTATTATCCCCGCAAAAATCCCTTAATTTCCCTGCCTGTCCGTTATCCTTATATGGTTTTTTCCCGAAGGTCGGAAAAGTTGATGCATAATCTGAAAACGATTCAGGCACCGGTTTTACTGGAAGGATTACATACATGTTTTCACCTGAAAGAAATCGGGGAAATGGCAGGTTATCCCTGTTTTATCAGGATGCACAATGATGAACCCGAATATTACAGATTGCTCGGTAAATCAGAAAAAGAACTGATTCCAAAGTTGTATTTTCAATGGGAAGCAAGCCGGCTTCAGGCATTTGAACCTGTCATAGCAGCAGCCTCAAAGATATTTACAATTTCTCCTGCTGATACCACTTATTTCAGTAAAAAATATCCAAAAGTAAAGTATCTGCCTGCTTTTCATCCCTATGACACGGTCAACTCTCAGCCCGGAAAAGGAGATTTCGCTTTATATCACGGGAATTTAGCGGTAATCGAAAATCATATTGCGGTGATGTTTTTGATAAAAAACGTATTCAGTAAAGTAGATTATCCCTTGATTATAGCCGGCTCGGCACCCAGAAAGGAACTATTGCGCGAAACAGGGGGTTTTCGTCACATTCAGCTGATTGCGAATCCCGATGCGGAGCAAATGCAAACCCTCATCCGGCAGGCGCATATCCATCTGCTTCCTACCTTTCAGGCAACGGGGATTAAACTCAAGCTGCTTAACGCACTTTTTAACGGGAGGTTTGTACTGACCAATCCGGATATGATAGAAAATACCGGCCTCGACTCTTTGTGTGTATGCTGTGAATCCGCAGAGGAATTTATTATTCAGATTCAGCATCATCAGCACAAGTCCTTTCCTGAGGCAGAGATACTGAAAAGAAAAACAATTATGGAGAGTCTTTTTTCCAATATCCACAACGCTAAAATGCTGATTAAGGAAATTTTTGACTAATCTTCCGTTTGCATATGCTTGTCTTTGTCAAATTTTTCCAGCATTTTTTTACACACTTCAAAATTTTTATTGAGCGGGGCTTCAAATTTGACGGGCGTTTCTGTACCGGGATGGGTAAACGAAAGACTGAAAGCATGCAGCAGATAGCCATGATTCAGCGGTTGTTCTTCTTCGGAGAATTTTCCTGAACGGTATTTGGGCTTGATGGCAGAGAGGAAAAGGTCTTTGCCTCCGTACAATTCGTCCCCTACAATCGGGTGTCCCTGAGCAGCAAGATGTACCCGAATCTGATGCATTCTGCCCGTTACCGGTTCGCAGCGAAGCAAAGTATAGTGTTTGTAGATTGTTTCTGTATTGACAATTGTCATACTGGGTTTTCCCTCCTTTTTGCTTACAATCACTTTCCGGTTGGTAGAAACGAGCAGCTTCAAATCAATTTTATGCTTCTCAAACCGGTGTATTCCTTCAATGAGGGCAAGATATTGCTTATGAATCTTTCTTTTTTCAAACTGCATAGCGATGTGCCGGTAATGCTCTTCTTTTTTGGAAAGCAGCAATATTCCTGAAGTCATTTTATCCAGACGGTGACACAACTGCAATTCCGGATTGTATTTTTTTGCCAGCGTCAGTATATTCTGATTGCTTTTGTCATCAAGACTCGACATTCCTGAAGGTTTATTGACAATCAGGATATCGTCATCTTCAAAAACGATTAAATCTTCAAATTTTATAAATTTACCCATATAATACAATGTGCGTTTTGGGATATATATCATGACAAAAAAATCAGATACACCCTTGTTTATACCTTATGTTTCCTTAACGGAAATCGGTAGTAAGTTTAAATTTCAGAATTCTTTTATTCCCTGCATCCACGATGTAGAGGATATTATTCATAAATGCCGCAGCCACAGGTCTCCGGAATTGAAGGAGGCCATTCCCTGTACCGCCAAACGACACTCTGACTGCTTTACTGGAAGAAGAGCCGGCAGGAGGATTTACGCCCTCATATCCCAATCCATTATAAATAAATACAGAATCTTTGGCTTCGTCTGTAATGAACAGATACCCTGAACCATCTCCCGCAACGACTACATCAGAAGGGGAAGTGAATTTATAGGCCTGATACAAAACACCGTCAGATTTTGCTGTATCTGTAACCTGCGGAAACTCCATCACTTCGTAGGAAGCCCCTGCGTCGGATTCTTTAAAGGCTATTCCCTGCACTTTCAGTACCTGAGACGGGTCTGAGGAGCAGAAAAGGAAATCTCCCTTCTGACTGACTGCCGGAGACTGAGGTGGTTGTGCGTAAGTACTGATAGCAGTGGGCTTTTTAAAGTAATTATTAAAAACACCCAGAGAGGTATTCACACTCACAGGAGAAACGAATACGTCGTCATTGTTAAAGAGCACTATTGCATCTCCCTGTACGCTTCCGGAAGCACCGTTTCCGGTTCTGACGATATAATAACGGTTATCTGCGAGTACGCCCACTGCCTTAAATCGTACCTGCTCATCGGTAGCGGTTGGAGACGCGGCAATATTGAAACAGAATGGATGAATCAGCACCCGCGTGATTTTGGCTTCAGATAACCCCACCTGACCGGCACCGTTTATCTGATGAATCCGGTAAAGAGCCGGCAATCGTCTTTGTACTCCGCTTACGAGAGTATCTTTGGTTCCGAGCGCCAGCAGGTCGAGTGCTCTGTCCTGAGTGACAGCTGTTACACCCGGAACGAGGATTTTTCCCAACTCATTCCCCGCTTCATCGTAAGCAAATATAGTCTGCTTGCCGGAATCCACTACGTAAATAAGCTGATCCCAGCCAATGAGAATATCAGTAGGCGCGTCAAAGCCCGACCAAACCGGCTGAACCGGCACATAGGCTACGGTTTTGTCATTATAAATCGGAACGTCCAGAAAGTCCTTGCTCGTTTTTTTTCCGAAAAAATTATCGCAGCCCGAAAATAAAGCCAGCGTTACAAAGAAAAGGAAATACAGAAAAGGCTGATATAACCGCATTTTATCTTCTTATAATTTGTTTTAGTTCTTCTACTTTAGCAAGGACATCTGCCCTTGGAATATCCCGGAAATGAGGAGGAAGCAACTCCTTGGAGGTACACTCCAGAATTGCAGCATAATTCATCAGTTCGATTTCTTCAGGATAAGTTGGAGGTAAAAAGTCGGCAAACACCTGAGCAATCACATCAAAGGTTACTTTGTCCAGTCCAAGACTTGCCGCCTTAAACTTGGCCCTTGTGAGAGCCGCTTCCATATCAGCACCGGACTTGATGCTCATATCGTCAAAAAAGTCTTCATCAAACTCATCCAGCGGAATATAGGAAAGTCCCGTTTTCCCCAGCATTACCTGAAGGAGTTCTTTTTTCTCCTCTATACTTTCCGGATAAAATAAAGCAATATGTTCTTCTGCTCTTCCCTGACGCTTAAAGTCCACCGGCATTAAATCGGGGCGGGCCGTGATTAGAAACCAAATGACTTTACCCCTGTTTTCCGTATCACTCATAAAGGTAGCAATCATGGAAAAAACCCGGTTGCTTACGCCGCTGTCTCCCTGAGCATTACGATTGCCAAGGTAAGCATCCGCCTCATCTATCATTACGGCAACAGGAGACATTGCTTTGAGGATTTTCAGTACTTTTTCAAGATTTCCTTCCGTAGCTCCCTGCCACTGTGAGCGGAAATTCTTGAGCATAACCATCGGAACGCCTATATCCGTAGCAAAACAGGAAATCAGGAAAGTTTTACCGGTACCTACAGGACCCGAGACGAGGTAGCCCATCGGCATTACATCCGGCCTTCCGCTTTTGAGTGCGGTTGCAGCTTCGATTAAGTTCTTTTTAGCATACGCATGCCCGGCTACATTGGCAAGGCTGTATTTGGTTTTGATGAATTCGAGTAATCCCCCGGATTCCGTTTCAATCATTTCTTTCTTTTTGTTGACAAGCTCGTTGTTGGAAAACAGGATTTTGTTTTCTGATGCTTCAGACAATAAAATCTGAAGCTGAACGAGTTTGAGCCCTGCGGTATTTTTAGCTAAAATCTCCGGAGCCATTTCAAAGTACTGGCGGGCATCCGCTTTCTGAGAGAAAAAGCTATGAATAAATGAAAGTCTTTCCGCTTCTTCGGGATAAGGAATATTTACCTCATAGGTATAAGGATTTTTTACATATTGCTGATTGATTTCCCCCAGATTTTCAGTCATGATAAAGGTAATCATGTTGGGGCAGCTGAATTGCTCCTCGGTAGCCCATTTCTGGAGAAAAACCAGGATAGACCTTTCGTCGGGGCGGGTGTTGGACGCTTCCGCCATCGGGATGACCGTTTCGGCATATTCTATCACAAATGCAATTTTTTTAGGGGCACTGATTCTGGACTTGAGTAAATCCAGCATTTTCTGGAAATCACCTCCGGTAGATTTTTGAGCACCCTTATCCATATAGTTGATTAAATCCGGAATCGTGCGCTGCATAAAACGCTGCACCACGTCCATGTCTTCGGGCTTTGAAGCACCGGAAGATTGAACGGTTTGAGCTTTTACTCTCATTTCCAGATGATTAATCAGAAATTGAATAAACTCAGTATTGACACAAAGATGAAAATAAGTATCCAGAATCTGAAAGGCGCGCTCCGGCTCTTTGGAAAGTTCGGAGAATTTGCTGCCGGAAAGTTCGTCAAACATTTTGAGGGTAGAAATAAAATCCTCCCTCATTTTTCCTTTTCCGCCCATAATCCGGTCATCCTTAAACCGGATACCTGAAGCTCTGTCATAATACACCACGATATCGTTGTAACGGAACATTTCCTCATTCAGAAAGTCTTTTACTTTCAGGTATTTGGGGACATCATTTTCTTTAATTTCGATGATTTCATTGATGTTTCCATGCAGGATAAACTGAGAAACATTCTGAGAGATGTACTTACGCTTTATGGCTTGCACCCATGTAGGAACGGTGAGTTTTCGGGATGTTGTATTAACATCAACTGGAATTTCAGACATAGTTTTTAAACATTTTTTGCGATTAGTTGCAACTAAAGGGGCAAAAGTAACAATTTCGCACGGATATTTCCGTTTTTATCTTTTGGATTAAAAAAAAATTCTAACTTTACCCAAAAATTTAATTGTATGAAATCATTAATACTAACTTTATTTTTGTGTTTTTCTTTCTCTTTTCTGAATGCTCAAAGCCTGATAGGAGGCTGTGTTTCGCTGGATTATAATTTGCTGAGTATTGTGCAGTCTGATTTTAGTCCGGATAGTATAAAGAGTGTAGCCCAGAGTTTTAACCCCTTGAGGAACGGGGGAATCAGTGTAGGAATCCCGCTGAATATCCGTATGAACCGTTATGCATTATTCCGCCCGCAGGCCGTGTTTAATATCATGACCAATCAGGTGAATTTTGGGATGGAAAACAGCGACGTAACCGCTATCCGGATACAAACCATCAATGTAGAGTTTCCTTTACAGATGGTTTTTACTGACCTGAACAAAAAAGTGGGTATTGCCGGAGTTTTCGGGCTGAGGGGCGGCTACAAAGTGCAGGAAATTCAGGAGGACAATTCTCAGTTTCTGAATGTAAAAAAAGGGTATGGCTTTCTGGATGTGGGAATCGGGTACCGGATAAAAGTAGGAAAAAGAAGTGCATTTATGCCTGAGTTGCGCGGCTCTCTCGGACTCAACAGCATTCTGGAAAGTGGCGGCACTCCCTACAATCTGGCAGTAGGAAGAATGAAACAAAACCGTATCTCTGTAGTGCTCAATTTCTTTTAAATTTTACCTTCCTGTATCGCATTCAGGATGATTCCGGCTTTGTGCTTTCCGACTATTTCTGATAGCTGGGATTCGGTTGCAGATTTTATTTTTTTTACGGATTTAAAATGCTGAAGCAGCACTTTCTCGGTATTTTCTCCGATGCCTTCGATTTGGGTCAGGAAACTCCGCTGATTCTGTCCTTTGCTTCTTTTGTCTCTGTGAAAGGTAATTCCAAAACGGTGGGCTTCGTCCCGGCACCGCTGAATCAGTATGAGCGCAGCACTTTTTTTGTCTATATGTAAAGGCAGAGAATCCCCGGGAGAATAAATTTCCTCCAGTCTTTTGGCGATGCCTATCACCGGTACTTTTCCGGCGATACCTACTTTCTCCATGGCTTTTACTGCTGCTCCCAGCTGTCCTTTGCCTCCGTCTATGATGATGAGTTTGGGTAGAGGGAGATTTTCTTCCAGTACTCTTTTGTATCGCCTTTCCACTACTTCTTCCATCGTGGCAAAATCGTTGGGACCCTCCACGGTTTTTACATTAAAATGCCGGTAGTCTCTTTTGGCGGGTTTCCCGTCCCTGAATACTACCATAGAAGAGACCGGGAAACTTCCCTGAAAATTGGAATTATCAAAACATTCGATATGGTCGGGCAATTCTTTGAGATGCAATACTTTTTTCAATTCCTCCATCATGACCACATTTGGCGTTTTCTTTTCCCGGAAGTTCTGATTGTAGAGTTTTTCCTTCAGTAAAGCGATTGCGTTTTTTTCGGACAAATCGAGCAGTTTTTTCTTGTCCCCTATTTTGGGAATGACAAACTGAAAATGCTTGGTAAGGTTTTCGTCTTCTATCAAATGGTTGACGATTACTTCCGGATAAATATCTTTTTCTTCTGCCCACCACTGTGAGAACGCAGCGGAAAGGATTTCACCTTCGGTTTCTTCAAGGTTTCGTTTGTGCTCCCAGGTATGGGTCTGAATGATGGTTCCGTTGTGGATTTTGAAATGATGAATCAGGGCAAGGCTTTCTTCCATGATTACCGAAAACACTTCGAGGTCATTCAGTTTGTCGGAAACGATGGTATTTTTTTTCCGGTAAGCCATTACCTGCTCCATTTTTTTCCGGTACTTTTCGGCTGTTTCAAACTGATATTGCTCGGCAGCATTGAGCATCTGCATTTCCAGCTGGTCTAGCACTACAGCGAAATTTCCCTTCAGGATATGTTTAATCTGGTCAATCCCTTTCATATAGTCTGCTTCGGATTGTTTGCCGACGCATGGACCGAGGCAATTACCAATCTGATATTCCAGACAAACGCGGAATTTTCCGGAGTGGATATTTTCTTCTGATAAATTATAGTTGCAGGTTCTGAGCCGGATATAATCTTTAATGAGGTCGAGGATTGTGTACATTACACCGGGATTTACATACGGCCCGAAATACTGAGCGTCCGGTTCGGTTTTCTGACGGGCACTGAAAACCCTTGGAAAACGTTCGTTGGTAATACAGATATAGGGATAGGTTTTCCCGTCTTTAAGCAGGATATTATATTTGGGCTGATGTTGTTTGATGAGGCTGTTTTCGAGAGAGAGCGCCTCAATCTCGGTATTCGTGATAGTGTAAACGAGGTCATGAATATTTTTTACCAGATGCATAATCCGGTAACTGTGTTTGGAAATGCCGGTGAAATAACTCGTCACTCTTTTTTTGAGCGATTTTGCTTTTCCGATATAGAGGATTTTTTCTTTTTTATCCAAAAAACGATACACCCCCGGCTGATCGGGCAGGTTTCTGAGTTTATTTAGGATTGCTTCTGAAAAAGTCAGCATGGACGGTCTGAAAATTCTTTTTTTTACAAATTAACGAAAAAGAATGCGGGTTTTCAAATAAACGAAAAAAAGCGTATGAAATGAAACCCGCAGGCTACGGAATTATTCCTCAGGCAAGGATATAATACAGGTTCTCGTGGTATTTAGGGAAATTCCTGAGGTTATTGTGTCCGGCACCCCGGATGGGGATAAGTTTGCCCTGATTACCTCCCACTATACGGATTAACCGAAGTCCGGCAGAGAACGGAATCGTCCAGTCATGTGTACCGTGAAAAACAAAGACCTTACAATTCACCTGACGGATAAAGTGATGGGAGCGAATATGATAGCGAAGGATTTTTTTGATGGGAATCAACGGTGCGTATCGCTGAATCAGATGGATAAAGCTGTAATAAGGAGCGTCAAGAATCAGCATTTTGGGGTTATTGTCGGCGGCTATGCGGGTAGCAAACCCCGACCCCATGGAACGACCGTAAACGATGATATCTTCTTCCTGAAAGCGGGATTTCAGCCAGTTATATACATATTGTGCGTCATGATACAGTCCTTCTTCGGTGCGTTTGCCGGTACTTTTCCCAAATCCTCTGTAATCAAACATCACGAGGTCATACCCGATGCCGGTAAAATCCCTCGCAAATTTCGCCCATCCTTTGATACTCCTTGAATTTCCTTTGAGATAAAAAACTACGCCCTTGGGGTTATCCACCCGGAAATGTAATCCGTTAATCCGGGCTCCTTTTTCCGTTTCAAAAAACAACTCTTCGAAGGGCAGGGAAAAATCAAATTTAAAATCCTGCGGCAGTTTTTCCGGATGAAAAAAGAACCGGTCCTGCAGCAGATAGATTAAAAGTATGACACCCGCGTATATTCCAAGAATAATGCCCAGAAAAAGAAGCATGGTTAATTAGTAAGTATGGGTTTTTAAATCAATGCAATAATACACTTTTTATCCGGATTCTCCAAAATGAATCATATTACCGAAAATCTTTACCGGTAATCGCTCCACACAGGAAAAACCTTGTTATAAATAAAAAATAATGATTACAATAATTCCAATCCTGAAACTGATTGTAAATACATTCCTTAAACGCAGAAAGTATAGCTTAGGTTTTGGAGGGAGGGGATTTTGGAATAAAAAAAGAAATACGGATTGGGTTGCCTGTTTCAGATAAAATCAGGAGTAAAACGCCGGAATAACGTAAAAAATCTATCGTTCCGTTTGACATTCGGCAGTACATGAAAATATAACGGCTCTCTTCAAACTATATTTCTACTTACGGGTTTATGAATAGTATCATTCAAATTTTTACGCTCCGCTTTTAAGTGACTTTATGGCAGTAGATTTAAAAAAACGTACGGAATATTTTATCAGGGATTTGCATGCAAGAGAAGCGATGCGTCTGGGTTGCTATCGTCAGATTGGGAGCACCGAAAACCGTGAGCTGGAGTTAAGGGAGAGAAAATCAAGACATGAAGCGTTTTTGAAAGATTTATTGCGTAAAAGAGGGCTTCCTCCGATTTGGTACGCCCGGGTACTTTATATATTCGGACATATTTTCGGACTGGTTGCTGCCCGTCTTCCTCAGTCGTGGGTAGCGTGGTTTGAAGACCTGCTGGAATTCTGGATTCTCATGCGGTATAAAAAATACCTCAGGGAAATGACACTGGATGCTGCGCTTCGTTCTATGATAGAATCGGTACAACTCAAACGTCTTCCTCACAATGAACCGGCAGAAGACGCAATCCGTTTGCTCGAAAGCTATATTCAGGAGCAGGAACTAAGCCTTCAGAAGATAGTGTAACGCTGCCGCCCGATGAAATTTACACTGACTCATCAATATACACTTCCGGATATCGCCTCTGCTTCAGTAGCGGAGTATTACGATTCCTGCCTGCTGATTCTGGGAGATGATTCCAATATTTTATTCCAAACCACTCCGGAAGGAAAAATCCTGAAAAAAATCCCCTTACAACCCGGAGGATTAACGGGCATTCCCAAAAAACAAAAACCCGACTGGGAAGGAGGGACGATGATATTCGTTGAA
This sequence comes from Bacteroidia bacterium, assembly GCA_019695295.1. Classification (GTDB taxonomy): domain Bacteria; phylum Bacteroidota; class Bacteroidia; order J057; family J057; genus JAAFHL01. The sequence goes on from JAIBAH010000033.1 coordinate 11,359, forward strand.
GATAAGCCTTATTTTCTGGCGGCAGGCTCCGGCTCCGATTCCCCTCAGAGAGATAATGCGATGATGCTGGAGGTAGCTTCAGAAAATCCTCCCGTGGTTTTTTCCCTGAGCCGGCTGTATGAAAAATTAAAAGAAGACAAAAATATTCAGCAGCTTAATATAGAATCACTATTCACTTTTCAGAATAAAGTACTCCTCATAAACAGAGGCGGACTTTTTCAGCCCAATCATCTGATTATACCGGACTTTTTTCTGCCGGATACCGGCACCGCCGAAATTCAATATCATTTAGTGACAATCGAAAGTCCTCTTATTCAGGGCTTTCAGAGTGGTATTTCCGGTGCTGTATATGATGAAGCTTCCAACTCCCTGATTGTGTGCGCATCAGCCGAAAACACCAGCGATACCTACAACGACGGAGAGATTATCGGCAGTGTTCTGGGAAGGGTTGCCGATTTTTCTGAAAAAATTTCCAGCAATGAAATCCGGCTGGAAGAGATAGCGTATTCTGAACCTGTACTGAATCAGAAAATAGAATCGCTGTGTATCACAAACGATTCCGGAGACGAAAACCTGCAAATGATTGCCGTATCCGATAATGACGGCAAACACAGTGAGTTATTTCATATTACATTACACCGTTAACATACCTGGCATGGACATACATACTTTAAGAAAAGCCCTTGATACTCCCCGGAAAATTGTAATCATTCCTCATCTTAAACCGGATGGCGACGCGATGGGCTCTTCTCTGGGACTTTACCACTTTTTGATACAGCTCAATCATCTCGTTACGGTCATTACCCCTACGGATTATCCGGCATTCTTAAAATGGATGCCCGGAAAAAAAACGGTAGAAATCTATCCTTTCAAAAAGCCAAAATGCGAAAGATTAATCCGGGACGCAGAATTTATTTTTTGCCTTGACTTCAACGATATCAGCCGGATAGAGCCTTTGGATAAAATCGTGGGAGATGCTACCGGAACAAAAATCATGATTGATCATCATACCAATCCGGTTCCTTTTGAAGATATTCAATACTGCGATGTGACAGCATCTTCCACCTGTGAGCTGATTTTCCGTTTACTGTTTGACGAGTGGAAAGAAGAAAAATACATGAATCAGGATATTGCAGCATGTTTATATACGGGTATTATGACTGATACCGGTTCTTTCCGCTTTAACTCCACTACTCCGGATGTGCACAGAATCGCGTCCCGGCTGATGGAAACCGGCATTGCAGCCCATACAATACATGAAAAAGTATATGATAACTTTTCCGAAAACCGGCTCAAACTGCTGGGATATTGCCTGCTCAATTGTCTCAGGGTAGTGCCGGAAAAACAGGCCGCCTATTTTGTAATTCCCAAATGGGTAACTGAAGAATATTCGATGGAAGCAGGGGATACAGAAGGGATTGTAAACTATGCGCTTTCCATAAAAGGCATTCGTTTCGCTACCCTGATGCTTGAGGATGAAGACCGGGTAAAACTGAGTTTCAGAGGGAAAGAAGGTTATGTAGTCAATGTTTTTGCCCGTAATTTTCAGGGAGGAGGACATATTTATGCTTCCGGCGGGAAAAGTTTTTTATCTTTGGCGGAAACTGAGCAAAAGTTTTTAACTTTGCTCCATCAAACCGAATAATTTTTAATTTCAATTAACTCATATGAGAAAATTATTTATTTCTGCGCTTTCAGTGGCTTTGTTTTCGTTCTCCGGATGTGGAGGCGGCGAAAGTCACGATTCTAAAAGCGAAGCAACCACAACTCCTGCTACACCGGCTACTCCGGCGGCTCCTGCAGCACCGGCTATGAAGCCTCCATTTCCGATAGCGGATTCTTCCAAAGTAATGGTACTCGACGGCGGTGTAAAACTCTATGTAATTCAGGAAGGAAATGGAATTCCTCCTACAACGGAAACAACCGTAACGGCGAATTATCATGGCAGATTAAAAGACGGAACCGTATTTGACAGTTCTTTTGACAGAGGAATTCCGGCAGATTTCGGATTAAATCAGGTAATTAAAGGCTGGACTGTGGCATTTACCAAAATGAAGCCCGGTTCCCGATTTGTATTGGTTATTCCTCCCGATATGGGATACGGAGCTCAGGCTCAGGCTAAAATTCCTGCAAATTCTACGCTGATTTTTGACTGTGAGTTTATCACGACTCTGTAATTCAGAAGCAGCAGGGTAATACGTTTTACAGCAGAGGGAATCCGAAAATTACCTCTGCTCATTTATTATAAAATACAGGCATGATGATTTCCAACTGGGGCAAATATCCTGAAATTGACGCAGAAGAGGTGCTGTACCGCGATAAAAATACGTTATCCCTGATAACGAAAGGAAAAAGCTGGATTCCAAGGGGAATGGGCCGGTGCTATGGGGATTCTGCTTTAAGTCAGGTTGTGGTTTCGTCTTTGTACATGAATCATTTTCTGGCATTTGATGCTCAGACGGGCGTATTAACCTGTGAGTCAGGCGTCACCTTTGAGGATATCCTCAATACTTTTGTGCCCATGGGCTGGTTTCCTCCAGTTACTCCAGGAACAAAATTTGTTTCGATGGGAGGAGCGATTGCTTCGGATGTACACGGTAAAAATCATCATAAAGAAGGTTCTTTTTCCCGTTATGTCCATTCATTCCGGCTACTTACTGCGGAAGGGGAAAACCTTCTTTGCAGTCGTTCTGAAAATCCGGAGATTTTTGATGCTACATTTGGCGGGATGGGACTTACGGGCATAGTACTATCGCTCACTGTTCAGCTTAAGCGGATAGAGTCGTCCCTGATAAAAATGGAATCCCTTAAAACCCGGAATCTGGAAGAAACGCTGGCGGTACTGAATGAGTTTGAGTCGGCTACCTATACCGTGGCCTGGACAGATTGTCTTTCCGGTGGAAATAAATTAGGGAGAAGCCTTTTTTTAAAAGGGGAACACGCCACGCTTTCAGACCTAAGCGGCCATAAATATTCCGGTTCACCCCTGGAAGTCCCCCAAAAAATTAAACTCACGGTTCCTTTTAATTTTCCCTCCTTTGCGCTCAATCCGCTGAGCGTAAAAGCTTTTAATTTTGCCTATTACAATAAACAGTTTTCGAAAGAAGTCAGTAAACTCTCGGATTACGATGGATTTTTTTATCCTTTGGATAGTATTTATCATTGGAATCGGATTTATGGTAAAAGAGGATTTACGCAATATCAGTTTGTAATACCCAAAAAAGAAGGATACACCGGACTGAAAAAAATCATCGAAAAAATAGGAAGCCAGCAAATGGGGTCTTTTTTAGTGGTACTTAAGACCTTTGGCAAACAAGAAAATCAATACCTTGCTTTTCCCGAAGAAGGTTATACCCTCGCAATGGACTTTGCGATGGAGCCCCGTTTGTTCCCTTTTTTAGAAGAACTGGATGCAATCGTATTGGAATACGGAGGGAGAGTCTATCTCACGAAGGATGCAAGATTGCCCAAAGATACTTTTCTGAGGATGTATCCTCAAGCTGAAAATTTTCTGAAAATACGCAACCTGCTGGATCCGGAGCGAAAAATCCGGTCACTGCAATCAGAAAGGCTGGGGATTTAACCCGGAATTTCTCCGGAAGTTTTCTCCCCCAAAACTACATGATTACTCTTTTTCGTCTCCTGCTTTACGGAAAATCTTGATACCGTTCACGTATTTATTTTTGAACTCAAACATCACGGGAAAGGGCGCGTAATACCACTTGGTTGTCAGTGTTTCGTTGTCCTTGCGGATTTCTGCGGGTTTTCCGAATCTTTGTTCTACATAGCCCAGATAGTCACCCAATCTTACGGAGGAGAAATTTAAGCCCTCTACAGAGCCAAAGCCCCGTACCTGAAGCTCGATAATCTCATCGGTATCGGACTTGTGGGTAACAATCAATTCAGGTTGAGTTCCTTCAAACGGCTGCAGATTAAAAACATATTTTGAGAGTGTGCTGTCTTTTCTGGACTGAACAAACTTTACGGGGTGTCCGTATTTTTCTTCGAGTTCATCAAGGGTGATATCCATCGTCAGTTCACCGATTCTGAGGCAGGGGGAAAAATCTTCGGAAGGCGTTTCTATATCTACCCCGCAGGTGAGCACTCCATTAATCATCAATAATTCCCCGAATCGCTGAGGTGCAGAGGAAATGGTATCATTGGTACGGAGAAAAGTATGTAATTCAAAGTTTTGGGCATCCTGAAGTACAAGACTGTCTGCTGTGAGTTTTCTGAGCCAGAAGGCAGAGCGGCTGTTGTCTCCGGCAAGGCCTTCAAGAATGATGCTGTCCTGCATGAAAAGATATTTCATATAGACTTCGCCTATTTTGGACTCAGAAGCTGCAAAATACTTCTCCATATAATAATATTCCCCATCAAGGGTAAGGGTGGCGTTGTAATGATTCCCCATTCTTTCCCATTTCCCGATTAAGGCATTTTCGCTGAACTGATTTTTTTTAATCGTCGTTTCTTCTGAAGGTTCCTCAAATCCGGATATTTCCATCGGAACTTCGGGTGGTTCAGCGCCTGAGGAGGGAGGGGAAAGTACAAGGCTATCTTCATTACCGGAAGCGGTAAGCGTGTCTGTCTGAGCGATGAGAGAAACGGAGATAATGGCCGAAAGAAACAGGAATAAACAAAGTTTTTTCATTTCTTGATAGAAAAAATAAATCAAAGGCGTTTAAATAACAGAAAGAGGAGGTCGTTTCTTAATAAACGTAGTTTTTTGAAAAATAGTTAATCAGAAAACAAGGATTCTCAATCTTAGGGTTACCAATGCAATATTCAAGCCAAAAAACAGGTAAAAAGAAAAATTACAGTTTCACCTTTGAGCCTTTTTGAGTAAGCAGGGCAGAGCCTTCCATTTGGCGGAAATTACCTCCGGATTCAACCGTAAACCGTCCTCCTTTCTGAACATTGAGTTTAGTGCCGGGGTTTAAAATCAGTTCTCCCCCTTCCCGGATGATTAATTTTCCTCCCTTTTGAACTGTGATCTGGGCATTGCCGGTCAGTTCTGTTTTGCTGTACTTATCCACAATTACGGTTGCGCCGGATTTAATCTGAATATGATTGTTGGCGTCAATTTTTAAAACGGTGGGATTAACGTAAGTTTTGGTAATAGAATGAAAGGTGGACCGGTCGGGGGTTCCGCTCAGGTCGAGGGTAAGGGTTACGCCCTTTTCGATTGTCCAGTCCTGAGCTGAACCTGCCCCTTTTGCTGGAATACTGAGGTTTCCACACCATCTTTTGGAGTTTCTGATACTGTAGTCGTCGGTTTTTATTTCGATACGGGCATTTCCTTCCGAATCAAATTCCAGAATTTTGACAGAGATTCCGTTGAGAATATAAGGAGCGAGCTGTTCTTTTTTTTCATCATATACCGGAAAATTCTGAACAGGTACAATTCCTGAAATTCCGATTTCGTCCCCGGTATCAAATCCATCCAGCATATCACCGGTACAGCTACAGGAATAGCGGTTTTCTCCTCCGGAATTTTCAGCCCATACTTCATACTGTTCACCGGCTTTGATATCTAAGTTGCCATGATTGGGGTGATATTCCACTTTATTGTCGCGGTTCATATCAAACCGGATTCCCTGCAAATCATTTTGACCTGAAAACGGATTGTCTCTCCCTTTTTTCCAGACCGGACAAGGAAAATACTCTCCCGATACGGTGTCCCCTGTCATATTATAATCAAAATTTCCCTCACCGTTATACACTTTTATCATATTGCAATGACGCACATTGAAAGGGCTGAGTACGGGCTGTGTCCTGTCAAAACCGGTTTCTGATGTCACAAACAGGTAAACCCCTTTGGCTGATTGCGGATGTCTGTCGGGTTCTTTGAAAAACAACTTGTCGTCCCAGTGGTCTTTTTTCTGGTGATTCTCAATCCACAGATAATCCTGGGTTCCGGGAATCTGAATCCGGATAGCGTCATGAGCGGATGCAAAGTCTTTGAGGGTATAAATTCCGGGAATGTTCCCGTTCTGCGGCTCTATCCAGCCCAGCCACCATTTTTCCCAGGCATTGGCCACAAAAAAAGGATTGCTTGTGGCTGACATCAGTCCCCACCCTCTCTGCATATAAAATTTATCTCCCACGGTTCCGTTTGCGCCATTGTAGTGCGGACAATTATAAAGATTGTGAGCGAATTCATGCTTGAAATATTCCCAGTTATGTTCTGCGTCTGAGAAGGTTTTGATGCTTGTATGCCCGGTATTGATTTTATAAGGAGTGCCTTTAACGGGGATATTCCCGATAGCGGACATTCCGGTTGTTCCGGGGTCTCTGTAAAAAAACAAAACATAGTCGAGAATACTGTCAGGCCGGGATTGGCTGTTGTCGCTCAGGTAGTTGGGGTGATTTTTACGCGTGTCGTATTTACTCCAGTCAAAATCCGGGTAGTTTTCTGTAATCCAGTTGATGGCGGCAAGGTTCATTTTGGATTGTCGCTCAAAAAAATTTCCGGCAGTTTCGGGAATGTGCCTGATGGGTACCTGAACCGGAAAGATATCCCCGGTAATGATAAATTTACCCCCTGACTGATGATAGTAAAAATCGCTGATATTTCGGATATGTCCGGGCTGAGTAAGGGTCTCCGGTTCACTGTCAAATAAACCGTTGGGGTTTCCGGTGGCCATATCCGGCAGCACTCCCGGATCAGAGCTGTTTTTCCAGATAGTATTCTCAGGCATGAGGTCTTTATCCTCAAAACGCACAAAAACAGACAATATATGAAGCCTGCCTTTGGGTGTATGGCAACCACCATTACTGGAAATTTTAGGTTGATTCTGTGACCATGCCAGATTTTGGTTCAATAAAATGAGTAAAAGCGTAAAGACGAGTAGTCCTGATTTCTGCATATTTTTGTAAGTAAATTCATGATGGGTTTTATACGGAAAAGGCTCTAAAAAGATATTTCAAAAGGAATCCTTTAAAATTACTGTATTCATCCTGAAAATGTTTACGGGCAGAAAAAAGCACATTCTAAAACCACAGTTTAATCCGACTGACGGACTGCGGCTGCTCAATCGGTTTTCAGTAGCCAGGTACTCGTTTTTGATAAGGAGATTTCCCTTCAATATATTAGACACTGAGGTTCCCATTCAGGATAATCCGGGAATTGCGCTCAATTTCTCATTTTTTTCAGGAAAAAGTTTTAATATTCTTAGTTTCCCTTTATATTTGGAACGGATTCTATAATAGTCTGTTGTTTTAGGGTTTTTTTAATGAAATAATAAATTAGTATGAACAAAAATTACTTAGTCCTGATCTTTGCTTCTTTGCTGCCGGGTTTTATAACTCAGGTTTCGGCTCAGCAGGCAAAATCCCCTGAATGGGATGACCCTGTAGTCCGTAATGTATTTAGTAGGGTAGAGCCTTTGAGGAAGTTTGGCTTTGAATCGGAAGATGTTTCGAAAAGAACACTCAATGCCAAGCACTTTGTCACAGGAGGGGGGAAATACGAAGCCGTAATTGGTGCCGGCCCTATGCATTATTGGGAAAACAATGTATGGAATACTCTCTCAACGGAATTGGTACAAAATCATTCCGGTAATCATTCCCACTATCCTTATTATAATAAATGGAATTATTTTAAGACCTTCTTCGGAAAGTCAGGAGATGGGATAAAAATGAGTTTTCCTGATTTTTCTGTTGATTTATGGCAGAATCTCGAAAAAAAGTGGCTGGATGCCTCCGGTAATACCCTGAACCTGATTTCAGTTCAGTCAGGGATTGTTCCTTCGGCCTCGGACAATAAATTAACTTACGCTTCTGTTTTCCCGGAGATTAATGCCAGTGCGATTCAGCTCTCCTATGGAATCGAAACCGAGCTTTATCTTCAGAATGCCGGTGCTTTGAGTAATGCACCGACCAATGCGGCTTATCTGGCATTTTCAGAAAAAATCTCTCTTCCTTTGGGCTGGTCTGTAAAGGGAATTGGCCAAACCAAAGAAGGTTTTTTTGAAAAGGTAATCATTCGGGATGAAAATGGGGATGAAAAACTCCGTTATCAGCGTCCTTATTATGAGGATAATCTGAAAACTGCGTTACAGGGAAAAGACCGTAAAACCGAAAAACACATTAACGGAGCTTATCAGATAGTTGTTTCAGGCAATGAGATTACGCTGGCACTGTTAATTCCTTCGGAATGGGTGCTTTCTCCGGAAAGACGCTTTCCTGTTAAGATTGACCCGGTTGTCACTACTCCCGGTCCCGGAGCAGCTCCTACAGCACCCGGTTCGGTGATTCCCTACAACTCTTATGGCTCTACACAAACCGCAGACTTTAGTACTCCTACGCCTTCTATGAGGGTGGGTTTTGAGGATGGTACACTGGGTAATAGCTGGTATCAGTCTGCAATGGAATTTGATGTAACCTCTCTCCCCAATACGGCAGGATTGCTGGCTTCATCGATTTGTAATGTGGAGCTCTATATGTATCAGCAGAATTTTGATTATCCTACCGGCCAATGTTCCTCGATTGAAGGAGCATTCAGGCTTGTACATCCTTTTAACGGGATTTTCCCTTTATCTGCTCCGCCGATAGCGGTGGATCCGGAAGTAACCAACGGATTTCCCTACACAGGAATTTATGGCTGGGGAAATTCAGCAGGAGGCGGAAATACCTCATACAATACTGCAAACGGATGGAAAGGCCCTTTTAATCTGGGTCAGCAGGCAAAATTAGACTTAGCCAACAGTATTCCTCTCGATTATTATCATGTAGGGATAAAAAATGAACAGGGAGGACACGGAGACCCTACGTTTGACTGCTCCTGTTTCCTTTGTCTTTGTGTATGTGAAGACGATGACTACATTGATTTTTCCGGAAATGACAATATTACTCAGCAGCCGTATCTTGTGGTTACCTATGTGCACTCTATTCCCAACCCGGCTACCGCCTGTGGAAACGGGACAGATGCAAATCCCAATAATGACTGGTTTGTATGGGGATATTCTGGTACAGATTTATTGCTGAATCCGCAGAACGTGGTTTTAGGTGGATTTTATCAGGCTCCCGGAATAAATGTAGCTTCTTCCAGTCAGTGGGCGGCTTCAAGTGTACCGAGTGCAGCAGCAGGCTGGGATGGATGTACAGTAACTTCCGGACATACCGTTGTCTATAAGCGTTGTGGTTTCCCCTGTGGGCAGTACGATGTAGTAGTAAGCGGAATCAATGGAACCGGAGCTGTCTATTTTAACGGCAATCTTATACCCGGAGCGGGAAATATCACCGGCGCACAGACGGTACTTACGAATGTTGTACTGGATGCTTCGTCCAATATAGAGATAAGACAGATTTCCGGAGGAGGTTCTTCAGGTATCAACGTGAATTTTAATCGTCTCGATAACTGGCAGGCGTTTATTGGAAATGATACAGCATTATGTCTTGGCGCAGATTTATTACTGACGGGAGCATTAAACGGAAACGGTACTTTTGGAAATCTTCCCTGTTCAGGCGGAGCCCCCGGAACCTGTCCTCCATTATCTTACGCATGGTCATCCAGTTGCCCGAACCTGTTGCCTTCCAATACCAGTACTCCCAATATTTCACTGAATAATTATTCCGGAGGAAACTGTACCATTTACCTGACAGTTACGTCAGAAATTGGGTGTACTTCATCGGACGAAATCAATATAACCGAACTTCCATCAGCAGTAATTACTGCAACGGCTCAGCAAAATCAGGTTTGCTCAGGCGATGATGTGACGGTCCTTTTATCGGGTTTTGCGCCCGGTACCACTATCAGCTGGTCTGTTTTTGGAGGAGCCGTATTGCCGGGTGTATCACCTCCTGTGAACCCGATTGTGATTCCTGCCAATAATCAGATTCAGATTCCTGTTACTGTAAGCCCGGGTATCAGTGCTACTCAGTCTGCAACGATTCAGATCATTCCTTTTCTGAATGCATGTCCCGGTATTCCGTCTTCTGTAAACGTTTCGGTAGTACCCAAACCGCAGATTGCTCCTCTGATTGCCAATAATGTACTTTGTTCCGGTAGTTCAGTAGATATATTATTGAGTAATTCCCTGAATATTCCGGTCGTTTATTCCTGGTCAAGAACCAATGGAAGTCAGACAACAGGAAATGTAACCGGTATGCCTGTAAGCGACTTTACGGCACTAAACATTTCTGGAAATCTTTTTAATAATACAGGAGCTCCTCAGGTAACAACCTTTACCGTTACTACCTTTGCTACCACCTGTGCCGCTGACCCTGTAAGTATTCCCATTACAGTAAACCCAACCCCTTCGGCCAATATCATAGCTTCAGGACCCACCTCAATTTGTCAGGGCTCAAGTGTAAATCTGAATGCTCAGCCTACCGGAGCCGGGTTTACCTATACCTGGAGTACGGGAAGCAGTGCAGCAAATATCACAGCTTCCACTGCGGGCAACTATCAGGTCATTGTAAGCAACACCCAGAGTTGCCGGGATACAGCTTCGGTAGCGGTAACCGTGAATCCGATTCCGCCGGCTCAGATTAATGTGGTAGGAGGAAATAATGTATCCTGCGAAGGAAACCCGATTACTTTGAATGCCTTTGCCGGAAACTATGCCTATTCATGGAATACAGGGTATGTCGGACCTTACTATACGGTAAATCAGTCCGGTACTTATACTGTAACGGTTTCAGATCCCGGAACGGGCTGTTCTGCGGTAAGTCAGCCGGTAAACATCACGATAAATCCGAAACCCAACGTGTTTCTGGCGGCAAGCAACCTTGCGACCTCACCGATTTGTGAAAATGCCAGTATTACGCTTGATGTAGGCACTTTCCCCGGTGGAACCGGAACCCTTCCGTTGCAATATACCTGGTATCTTACTGCCAATGGTAACTCCAATGTGATTTTATCGGGTACTCAGTCTTCTGTTTCGGCAGACTTGCCCGGAGGGGTTTACTCAACAGGCACTTATATGGTTATCGTAACCGACGCGAATGGTTGTACTGATACTACGAATATTTTCTCTGTAAATCCACAACCTTTAGCGATGATTACCGCACTTGACAGCGGCACTGTTCGTTGTGAGGGAGATACACTGGTGTTTGCTGCTTCAGGAGGAGATAATTATACATGGCAAATCAATACAGGAACCATGATCCCTTCTTACTGGACAGCCAACTTATTGTATGCAACGCACTCCGGAACCTATTCAGTCATAGTGCAGGATGCAAACGGATGTACAGATACTACTTCTACTCCTGCTTTAACCTTTAATCCTACCCCGTCAGTACAGATTTTATTGAACCCTGCTTTTGACAGTGTACTTTGCCGGAATGAAAATGTAACGATGAATGCCAGCCCGTCCGGAATGTCCGGGTATCAGTGGTACCTGAACGGGGTTCAGATTCCCGGAGCCAGCGCAGACAGCTACCTTGCTTCATGGGAAGGAAACTACTCCGTAGGAGTTACTACTGCCGCTGGTTGTACCGCAATGGATTATCAGATGATTTCGGTAATAGATACATTGCTGATTGATATTATTTCCAGTCAGCCGGATCTGGCATTCTGTGAAGGACAGGAGGATTTAATTCTTACGGCCTCTCAGGGTGGTTCAGACTATCAGTGGTTTATTAACGGCTCTCAGGCCTATATCGGCAATCCGATGACAGTAAATAGTGCTAATTATGCCGCACCCGGATTAGTCTCTGTAACCGTTACCAATGGAGCAGGTTGTATCAGTCATGATATGATTCAGATTGCGATGGATACTGTACCGGTTCCTGTCGTTACGAATACACCCGCCAACGGCAATGTGGCTTTGTGTGAAGGGGATGTATTTACCCTTCAGGGAGCAGGCGGACCCTCTTATACCTGGTATCATAACGGGCAACCGGTGGGTACTGCTCAGAACTATACCGTAACCGCAAACGGAAATACCAACTGGACAGGGCTTTATACCCTCGCCGTAACAAATTCCGGAGGCTGTACTGCAAGTACTCAGATGAACCCTGTTACACTGATTTCCAATCCTGAGCCTTACGGAGCACTTTACGCCGTAGGGAATACTCACATCTGTAAAGGGCAAAGCGTAACCCTCGTCGCAACTGAAACTACAGGTGATATCGTCTGGACTAAAGATGGAAATATCATTCCTGAGTCGGCGGGTCAGTCTCAGTACGTTGCAAGTGAACCCGGTACGTATAATATCGTGGTTACCAATATTTGCGGTACCTATACTTCTGTAACTCCGGTTACAGTAACCCAAAACGATAATATTCTGGCAACGTTCACCTTTGCACCTAGTGTCATTCATCCGATGGAGCTCGTACAGTTCTCCAATTACAGTATCGGCGGAAATTTTGCTTCATGGGAGTTTGGTGACGGAGATCAGTCCACCTCCTTCAGCACTCAGCACGGATATGCCGCCGCCGGTGAATATCTGGTACATCTGCTCGTTTCTGATGAGTTAGGCTGTACAGATGACACAAGTGCCACACTGGTCGTGATTCCATGGGGAGACCCCTTTATTCCCAATATATTTACACCGAATGGAGATGGCTTCCATGATGAATGGGAAATTTATTATGCAGACCTGGAAGGAGTTCTCACCAGAGTATATGACCGCTGGGGCGCACAGGTTTTCCAGACTACATCCAAAGATAATCACTGGAACGGCATGAATGTAAACGGAAATCCTTGTCACTCCGGGGTGTATTTCTATACTATCACTGCAAGTAAACCCAACGGAGACAAAGTGCTACTACAGGGAAATGTAACGCTGATGCGATAATCCTCCGTGATATCAATTTAAGAAAGTCCTCCTTTTCGCCAGAGAAGGGGGGCTTTCTTATGCGTAACTTGTATTATATTGAAGTTTGAGGAGAAAACTGTTGCTTTGTCAGATCAGAACCCAAAAAAGAAAAAACCGACCTACCTCACGGCGGTCGGTACTCCCTATCTTATTCATATTCACTAACCTAAATCTTTTATTCTATAACGAACGTATTCTCTTTTAGTGATGAAACACCTGAATCCGGACTTACAAAAACAATTCTCTGCTCAATCCGTTATATTCAGACACTGTAATCCAGTTTTGTGTTTGCATATATTTTAATAAACAATATTAATGCCAAAACCATGAAATATATTCCAAATAAAAATATATTTTCTTTTACAGTAGTATTTTTATCGCTCTGATTGCTGAATATAACGATTTTCCGCAATTTTATATTAAAATAAATTTTAATCTGCCTCCAAAACAAATAATTATGCCGGAAATAAAATACCATATTTTTGTATGCAATAGTGAGCACTCAAAACAAAAAAATGGACACTTTTGTCATGAAAAAGACGCCGGACATTTGCTGGATCGCTTTACTAAAAAAATACAGGAAGCCGGAGTGACGGAGGAGGTAATGCTTAAGGCGTCTGCCTGCATGAATCAGTGCATAAACGGAATCACGGTAAAAGTATTTCCGGGAAATATCATTTACGGAAAAGTAGAGGTCTCAGACCTGGATGAGATTATTGAAAGTCATCTGAAAAACGGAATTCCGGTTCAACGGCTGAGGCTTTCTGTAAGGACTAGCTTCTGGGAGTAAAAAATACAGATAAAAAACGTTACAGTATATATGGTAAGTATGAATGTTTTTCTGGAGATGATGAGGCAATTTCCGGATATAGAAGAAAAACCGCATTTTGAAAAAATATCTTTCCGGGTTAAAAACAAAATTTTTGTAACATTCTCTCCTGAAGATGGCGCGTTTGTGTGTATAAAACTAACCCCTTTATCCCAGTCGGTTTATTGTGCTTTTGATAAGGACGTAATGTACCCGGTCAATAATTTATGGGGTAAAAAAGGCTGGACTTATATTAATCTCTCCAAAATCGGGGAGGAAATGCTCAAAGATGCGCTGCATGAATCTTATGAAACGGTATCCGGAAGAAAAAAACATTAACCTGATGCCAGACAGACATCAGAACCGGTTTCGTAAAGGCGAAGGCCGGATTGTAAGGGAATAAAAAAATACCGGAAACTATTCACATAATCCCCGGCATCCAGATAATTAACTAAACCTGTTTTCCCTAATATGATACTAACTAACTAACCTAAACCCACTCTATATTATATATTTTTATACTTTCATTGTGTCTGAAGATGTATTTTTTTTGTCCGTATTTACAGGAATGGATACGATAAACCGGGAGCCTTCTCCAGCTTTACTTTCTACCTCGATATTACCGTTCAGTCTTCCTATTCCTTTCTGAACCAGATAAAGCCCAAGCCCGCTGCCATCCGAGGCGGGATTCCCTCTGTAAAACATCTCGAAAATTCTTGGTTTAACCGCATCTGGAATGCCCTGTCCGTTGTCGGATATGCTGAAGGTAAGTGCGTCTTTATCTTTGCTCAGTTCGATTTTAATCAGTACATTTTCATGATTCTTCCGGAATTTTATTGCATTATCAATCAGAAGATAGAGAGAAAAGCGCAGCAACCCGGAGTCTGTATAGGCATATACTTTTTCTTCAGGCTCAATCTGAAAACAAATGGGATTATCCTCTATCACATCCGCCATTTCCTCAATTACCTCCCGGCAGACATCCTGTACACAGCAGAAATCATATTTCAGCGGATCTGAAGAAATTTTGTTGAAAAGAGTCATCATTTTTAACTCATTGTCCAGTTTTTCAGCGCTGAGTTCTATATAGTCCAGATATTTCGCCATTTCCTCCTCATTCAGATTCAGGGTTTTCATCACAGAAACCAACCCCATAATAGAAGTAAGAGGGCCTCTGAGGTTATGAGATGACTTATAGAGCAGCATTTCTATTTCTTCACTTTTGCTTGCAAGATCTGCCTCCATTTTCACTCTTTCACTGATGTCCGTTATATTCAGCAAAATATAGGATTCATTATGCAACGAAAGGCTTTGCTTTTCGATTTCAACCTGAAAAAGATTCCCTGCAGCATTCACTGCGACCAACTGCACATTCTTTTTTTTGTCAGATGCCAGAAAAAAGGAAAGTTCTGAACCGGAAGCCTCTGTTTCCAGTAAGGAATAGACTTTTTTGCCGATGAGTTGCTGAGACTTATATCCCCACAGTTTTAAAGAGGAGAGATTTACACTGAGAATTTCTCCCCCTCCATTGATTACGACTACACTTCCCTGCATAGCGTCAATAATAGTCTGAAAGCAATCGCTTTCTATTAGTGTTTGATCTTGTTTTTTAAAAAACGCTTCTAATAGTATGCCCATCCTTTTGAAAAAAGAAATGACAGAAAAATAGCTGACTTTTTTTGATATTAACTCTGCCATTACAAAAGTTAAGTTTAAAAAGCGACCAGGTCCGGATGTGTAGAATAATTGTTTCATATCTTTTAATATAAATCCCGTAAGCAAAAGTTGAAAATAAATTCTCTGATAACTGTTAAAATCTTGCACAAAGGTAATGGGTAGAAATCGCTCATTTCAGACTATTCGATGGATTACAGCAAACGGAAGATAAGTAGCAGAAAATGGAAGGTTTTTGGATTATCTGCATTTTTTTACCGTTTGTCGGGTATTTTACGCCATTCACCTTGTAAAATCAAGCGTTAAATAAGGGAGTGGCAGCGTTTTCTCAGTATCATTTTGTGTAAAAAATGAATATTTTGAAAAAATGTATAATTATAATAAATAATTACACGATATTTAAATCAAAAAAGAGTGATTTTCTTTCATGATAAAGTCGGGATTTCTAAAGAAAAAGGGGGCAAAAAAGAAAGAAACCACCATAATATAAATATATAATGTATCTTTGTGGCATAGTTTATGTCAAAATACACACAAATTATAAATATTATAAAAATTATGTATGGTATAGTTAACAAAGCGATTCAGGATTTAATTACTGAAAACTTCGGGGAAGAAAAGTGGGAGGCGGTAAAGGAAAGAAGCGATATTGATATTGATTATTTCCTCAGTAATGAACCTTATGATGATGCAGTAACTTATAAGCTGGCAATTGCTGCCTCAGAAGAATTGGGAATTACAGTAGGAGAAGTACTGATAGTATTTGGGGAATACTGGATTTTGAATACAGGAAAGCAGAAATACAGTGCATTGATGGAATCCGGGGGGGATAATCTCAAAGATTTTCTCATTAATCTCCCTAACTTTCATAATCGGGTAATGTTTATATACCCGAATCTCACTCCGCCGGAATTCCGGGTTTCGAACGTAGAAGAGAAAAGCATATATGTGCATTATCATTCTAAAAGAGAGGGTTTGCAGGATTTTGTAAAAGGACTCCTGCAAGGGTTGGGTAAGTTTTTTGGGGTGCCGGTCACGATAGATTTGATACAACACAGAGGCGATGGGTTTTCTCATGAAATTTTTAAAGTAAACTGGTAATTATGGGGTTTCCCTCGATTTCATTTAATGTTGCTCAGATAGATGATATTTTCCCGTTTCATTTTATAATAAACCGGGAGATGATAGTTGTACAGTGCGGTAAAAGCCTGATAAAGACAGACAGTCACATCGAGGGAGATAACTTTAATCAGTCTTTTATTTGTAACAGACCTTCGCAGGATAATGTTACCTTTGAGTTCCTTATGGAAATTCAGAAACAGGTATTTGTCGTAAAACTGAGAAGAGTTGAAAATTTTGTCCTCAGGGGGCAGTTTGAGTACCTTCCTTTTTATGATTGCTTTATATTTGTAGGTTCTGCGTGGTTCCACAGGATAGAACAACTCAAGGATTCCGGACTTACGCTTCAGGATTTTGCAATACAGGACCCGGTTGTAGATTTGCTTCATATAGTAAAAACACAGGAACTCGTTACTCAGGATGTGACAGACCTGATGAAAACGCTCAAATCACAAAAGGAAGAACTTAAAAAGCTCTCACTGGTTGCTGAAGAGTCGCTAAGCGGGATTCTGATGACAGATAAAGACGGGCTGACGACATGGGTGAATAAGGCATTTACAAGGATTAGTGGCTATTCGTTAAAAGAAATAGCCGGGATAAAACCCGGAGATATACTTCAGGGGAAAAATACTAACCCTGAAACGATTTCATATATAAGTACTCAGATTAAAAACCAAAAGCCGTTTGCCTGCGAAATTCTGAATTACAGTAAAAGCGGGGCACCTTACTGGGTGTTCATGAGTGGTCAGCCTGTTTTTGATAAAAAAGGAAACCTGACAGGCTTCTTTGCCATAGAAGAAGATATCACTACCCGCAAATTAGCAGAAGATAAGCTCCGGTACAGTGAAGAAAAATACAGAAGTATTATCGAAAATATGGAGCTGGGTCTGATTGAGGTGGACAATAATGGAAATATTGTAAAAGCCTATCAGCGGTTTTGTGAGCTGGTAGGGTATAATGAAGAAGAACTGAAAGGGCAGGAGGCAATAAAAATATTTGTACCCAAGGAGTTTCATTACGTTCTGGAGCGTCAAACGGCTGACAGGCAGAGCGGCAAAGCCGGTACCTATGAGATCCCGCTCATTCATAAAAATGGCTCCTGGGTTTGGGTACTGATAAGCGGAGCGCCTATCTATAATGAAAACGGAGATGTAATAGGCTCTATCGGAATTCACTATAATCTTACCGAAAGAAAAATTCTGGAGGAAAAGCTCGCCAACGCCAAAAAAGTGGCTGAAGAAGCCCGGCATTCTGAACAAAAATTTCTTGCAAATATGAGCCATGAAATCCGTACCCCACTCAATGCAATTATCGGGATGTCACACTTATTATATGACACAAGACCCTCGTCAGAACAAAAAGAATACATAGATATATTAAGTAACTCAGCCAACTTTCTACATTCATTAATTTCAAATATACTTGATATGGCAAAAATAGAAGCCGGAAAAACAGAAATGAATATTAAGCCTTTTGACCTTGCTGGCATGGTGAGTACCATTCAGAAAACCTTTCAGCTTAAATTAGAAAATAAGGGAATCGATGTCAATGCATTTATTGATTCAAGAATTAAGGGGTACTATTCCGGAGATGAAACAATGCTGCATCAGATTCTTGTAAATCTGATGGGTAATTCCGAAAAATTTACTCATACCGGAAGTATTGAATTAATGGTAAAACAGCTCAAAAAAGAAGACGATGACACCGTTTGGATAGAATTTCAGGTGAATGATACCGGTATTGGTATTTCGCAGGAAGACCTGAAAATGATTTTTGATAAATTTAAACAGGTACAGGGGCCTCAGGGGCTAAAATATAAAGGTACAGGACTAGGGCTTTCTATTGTAAAGGAACTGGTGGAAATTCAGGGCGGAGTAATTTCTGTTTCGAGTGAAGTGGGGGGGGGGAACAAGCTTTAAGGTGGTTTTACCGTATCAGATTTATACCGAAGAGGTAAAAGCAGAAAAAACAATCACTCAACTTGATATTCCGAATGATTTTTCCGGATTTACAATTTTGATGGTGGAAGACAATGTGATGAACCGTAAATACCTGGGAAAGCTGCTGGAGAAGAAAAATATTCAGTTTGAGGTGGCGGTAGATGGGCTCGAGGCTATCAGAATGGTACAGCAAAAAAAATATGATTTAATTCTGATGGATATTCAGATGCCCAATATGAATGGGTATGAAGCTACCCTTTCTATCCGGAATACCCAGAATCATAACCGGGAGACACCGGTGATTGCACTTACTGCTTCTGCTATGCTTGACCAGAAAAACAAAGCCTATCAGGTAGGGATGAATGATTATATTTCGAAGCCGTTTACGCCACAGCAGTTATTTGAAAAACTGGTTATATATCTGAATCCTGCTTCCGTTGATAATAAAGAGGAAGATTCAAAACTACATCTTGCCTATAATGAGGCACTGGACGCTGAGTTCCTCGCCGAACTATACGGCATGGATTTTGATTATGCACTATCCATGTTTCAGTCATTTGCTCAGGATATTATGCCGGAAATTCCAAAGTTATCGCTACTGGCGGAACAGGCAGATTTATCCGCTCTGGGCAAACTGGCCCATCAGATTAAGCCCACAATGGCTATGATTGGACTTACTGCTTTGGAAAAGAAACTTCAATCTCTTGAAGAGGCTATTCATAATAAGGAGACGGTCAGCGGGATAAAAAGCAGGGTCACAGAAATTGTTCAATATTTTGAGAGCAAAAAAGAGGCGGTACTATCTCAACTAAAAAGACTAGAATCATTATAAAAATGAAATTGCGTTGTTTAATTGTGGATGATGTAATAATGGCCAGAAAGTCGCTTACCCAGTTGTGTGCCAAAAGGGAAGAACTGGAGGTCGTATCTGTGTGTGAAAACGGCATGGATGCACTTTCTATTCTGCAAAATGAAGAAATAGATGTGTTGTTTCTGGATGTGGAAATGCCGGAAATGACCGGGCTCGAGCTCCTGAATGAATTGCCTTATACTCCTTACATCATCCTTACTACTTCCAAAACAGAATATGCATTTGACGCATATCAGTATAATGTATTTGATTATTTAAAGAAACCGATTTCTTACCCCCGTTTTTCACAGACGATTGATAAAATAGTCCTTCACAAAAGCTCAACAGAAAGTACAGGCCAGAGTAGCCTGTCAGGTACTGAATCCGGAAATGGGAAAAAAGATATATATATAAAGGTTGAAAACCGCTATATCAGGATTCTTTTTGACCAGATTAACTATATCGAAAGTATAGGAGATTATGTGAAGATTCATCTGGAAAAAGAAAATCATGTGGTGCATACTACGATGAAAAATATTGAGGAAAAATTAAATGCTGATATCTTTCTCCGTATCCACAGAACCTATATTATCAATCTGCAAAAAATCATAGACATTGAAGAAAACAGCATCGCAATAGGAAAGGTGGTAATCCCGGTCAGTCGAAATAATAAGCAGATATTAATGGACCGGCTGAATCTTTTGTGAAAAATAAATACAGCGGAGAGCGTAATTTCTCCCCGCTGCCACGTAACAATTTATAGAAACAAACAAACCTTGCAGGATCAGGACTTATTGATAAAGGTTACTGCTCCATTCTGAACGGTTGCAGTGATTTCTGAATCCCGGTGCACCTCTCCGGAAAGTATTTTTTTCGACAAGTCGTTTATGATATCTTTTTGAAGGATTCGTTTTACGGGCCTTGCCCCGAACTGAGGGTCATACCCTAAATCGGAAAGATACGTTGTGATATTTTCATCAAAGGTTACTTTAATTCCCATATTTTTCAGTTTTTCCTGAAGTAATGCGATTTGCATTCCTACAATGCCCTTCATATCGGTTTTTGACAAAGGCGAGAATACTACAACTTCATCCACCCGGTTCAGGAACTCAGGGCGAAGCGATTTTTTCAAAAGCTCCATTATCTGGTCTTTTATCAGAATCATGGTAGCCTCCTTATTTACGTCATCCAGATGCTCCATTTTTTCCTGTATATAGTGCGCTCCCAGATTAGAGGTCATTATAATAATGGTATTTTTGAAGTTCACGACCCGACCTTTATTATCCGTAAGCCTTCCATCGTCCAGCACCTGAAGCAGAATATTAAACACATCCGGATGGGCTTTTTCTATCTCATCCAGCAATACCACACTGTAAGGGCGGCGGCGAATCGCTTCGGTAAGCTGACCGCCTTCATCATATCCCACATATCCCGGAGGTGCTCCTACCAGGCGGCTTACACTGTGCTTTTCCTGATATTCAGACATATCAATCCTGACCATAGCCTGTTCGTCATCAAAAAGAAACTCCGCAAGCGCTTTGGCAAGTTCTGTTTTCCCCACCCCGGTACTTCCCAGAAAGATAAAAGAACCAATAGGCCGCTTACTGTCCTGAAGCCCTGCGCGGGACCGGCGGATTGCGTCTGAAACAGCCTGAATGGCCTCTTCCTGACCTACTACTCTTTTGTGAAGTTCATCCTCCAGCCGAAGTAGTTTTTTTCGTTCACTTTCTACCATCCGGCTTACCGGAATCCCCGTCCATTTTGCAATGATTTCTGCAATTTCATCTGCATTTACCTCTTCCTTCATCAGCCGAAGGTCTTGCTGAAGCGTAGCAAGCTCCTGTTTTAGCGCTTCCTGTTTCTTTTCCTCTTCCGGAATTTGACCATAACGAATCTGAGCAACTTTTCCATAATCCGACTGACGTTCCGCATTGTCTGCCTCTAATTTGAGTTTTTCTATTTTTTGCTTGGATTCATTAATTTGATTAATCAGGCTTTTTTCTGATTCCCAGTGCATTTTCAGGTGCTTTTTATCCTCATTCAGATTTGCCAGTTCTTCTTCGATTTCCTTTACTCTCTGGGTTTCATTCTCGCGTTTCATTGCTTCCCTTTCAATTTCCAGGTTGCGGATTTTGCGTTCAATTTCATCCAGTTTTTCCGGCATAGAGTCCATGACAAGTCTGAGTTTTGCCGCCGCCTCATCTATGAGGTCAATGGCTTTATCCGGCAACTGACGGTCAGAGATATAGCGGTTGGAGAGTTCAGCCGCAGCTACCAAAGCTGAATCCGTAATTCTGACTCCGTGATGTACTTCGTACCGCTCCTTCAATCCCCGGAGAATCGAAATCGTATCTTCTACCCCCGGTTCTTCTACAAGAACAGACTGAAAGCGGCGTTCAAGCGCTTTATCTTTTTCAATATATTTTTGATATTCGTCGAGGGTAGTAGCTCCTATAGCCCGGAGTTCTCCTCTTGCAAGTGCAGGCTTGAGAATATTGGCTGCATCCATAGCACCGGAGTTTCTGCCGGCTCCTACAAGGGTATGAATCTCATCAATAAACAAAATAATACTGCCGTTAGAGTCTATGACCTCTTTGATAACCGCTTTAAGACGCTCCTCAAATTCCCCCTGATATTTTGCACCGGCAATCAGGGCACCCATATCCAGAGAGTAAATAATTTTGGATTTCAGGTTCTCGGGAACATCTCCCTGCACCACCCGGATAGCGATTCCCTCGGCAATTGCGGTTTTACCCACACCCGGCTCACCGATAAGGATAGGATTGTTTTTGGTACGGCGGGAAAGGATATGCATAACCCTGCGGATTTCTTCCTCTCTCCCGATTACAGGGTCCATTTTGCCCTTACGCGCCATTTCATTCAGGTTTCTCGCATATTTCTGAAGTGCATTATATTTACCTTCCGGGTTTTGGTCATGTACTTTCTGCCCGCCCCGCAATTCTTCCATCACCTTCCGGAATCCGTTTTCGGTGATTCCCATTTCTTTCAGCAGTTTACCGACCCCATTGGAAGACTTGATGAGCGCAAGCAAAAGATGCTCAATACTCACAAATTCATCCTCCAGTTTTCCGGCTTCCTGATTGGCTGTTTCAAATACAGCATGAAGTGTACTGCCAAAATACTGACTGCCCACGGCTCCTGTTACTTTAGGGTAGCTATCGATTAATTCCTGAAGTTTTTTCTTTAAAAAAGGAGGATTTACATCTAATTTTTTCAACATGAAAGGCACAATGCTTTCTTCTGAATCCAACAGGGATTTGAGAAGATGCGCCGGCTCTATCGTCTGATGTTTGTTTTCTTTGGCTACATCTGCCGATTTCTGAACGGCTTCCTGCGATTTTAGTGTGAAGTGATTAAAGTTCATATTTTTTTATTTTTTATTATTGGTTTGAGTGCTACAATTTTAACTCCAATCCCTGAAAATCAGACATTTTGTCCGAAAAAGAAAGTTTTATTGACGAAATGGCGGAGTTTGCAAAGCGAAATTTCCGGATAAACGAAAAAATGACCGTTTTTCTCTCAACGCTCAATCAACAAAAAAAATAAAACTTGACAATACAATAAAAAATATGATATTTGCCATTTACAAATTTTATTTGGTTTGAAATCTATAAATACCAAATACTTTATCATGTCCAATTTTTTTTAAATCATGAACTCAAAATTAGCTACACTCATTACTGTATTCTTTTTCTGGGGCTTTATTGCCGCCGGAAATAGTGTATTTATCCCCTTTTGCAAGCATTATTTTGGTTTGGATCAGTTCCAGAGCCAGTTAATTGACTTCGCTTTTTATCTTGCCTATTATATCGGTGCATTAGGGTTGTTTGCCTATAGCGCCATTGGCAGCAAAGACCTCGTAGCCAAATGGGGTTACAACAGAAGTATTGTTTACGGATTATTATTCAGTACTTTAGGGGCAGCAGCGATGATTCTGGCTGTAAATGCCAATACTTTCGGCGGGATGCTCATCGGACTTTTTATCGTTGCACTTGGATTTTCTCTCCAGCAAACCGCCGCCAATCCCTTTGCCATCTCGCTCGGTGACCCGGCTACCGGCTCAAGCAGGGTAAACCTTGGTGGAGGGGTAAATTCTTTTGGTACTTCTATCGGCCCGATTGTGGTGGCACTTGCACTTTTTGGCTCTACCGCAGCGATTACAGACGAGCAAATCAAAAGTTTGAGTCTGGGGAAAGTGACGATATTATACACGGGGGTTGGAATCTTATTTCTGGCTGCCGCCGCTTTATTTTATTTTTCCGGCAAATCTACTGGCGAAGAAGAGACTGAAAAAACAGAACCTGCGGGCAAAGCTCTCAAAATGTTACTCTTGATGACGGTTTTACTCATCGTGATGTTTGTGCCGATTTTCAGTAGTTATAATAGTGATGAAGCCCTTAAAATAGAGTCGCTCAATAAAGAAATGGCGAAGACGGGAGGAGAAGCAGATAAAATTGTAAAAAAAACGCCGATTGCCTATAAAGACAGCAGCATGATGCTTTCTGCCGGATTTCTTCAGAACACAGAATCTGAAAACCTTAACAAAATCATGGAGCAGTTAAAAACGCATAATGCCGCAGATTCTGCTGCAGTTGCCGGCCTGAATACTATCGCTCAACTGGCGACGAAAGCGGATTCGGAAAGAAAATCAATAGAAGCAATCAAAAAGCCACTGGAAAAATCAAGACTACGATGGCTCTTTGGTGCGCTGGCTGTCGTTGTTGTATCTTTGTTAACCGCTAACTTCAGTGCTCAGAAAAATGCGGAAGGATGGGGCGCAATGAAGTACCCGCAACTTGTACTGGGGATGCTGGGTATTTTTGTGTATGTGGGAGTAGAAGTAGCTGTCGGAAGCAATCTGGGCGAATTATTGAAGCAGAAAGCCTTCGGAGGATATCAGTCATCGGAGATTGCGCCTTTTATATCTATGTACTGGGGAAGCCTGATGATTGGAAGATGGGCGGGAGCAATCAATGCCTTTGATTTGAAAAGCCAAATGAAAAAGATACTGACTTTTGTGGTTCCTTTGGTTGCTTTCGGGGTAGTCATCGGGCTTAACAGCGTTGCTCAGTACGACATGAGTCCTCTTTACTGGTATGTATTGTGTGTGGGGCTTCAGATTCTGGCATTCATTGTGAGCCAGGATAAACCGGCAAGAACCCTCCTGATTTTCAGCGTTTTGGGTATTGTGGCAATGCTTACGGGATTATTGACAACCGGTACTGTGGCTACTTACGCATTTTTAAGCGGAGGTCTGTGTTGTTCGATTATGTGGCCTTGTATTTTTTCATTGTCTATTGCCGGGCTGGGTAAATACACTACCCAGGGTTCAGCCTTTTTGATTATGATGATTTTGGGCGGAGGAATCATTCCACCGATACAGGGAAAGCTGGCTGACATCATCGGTATCCATAATTCCTACATAGTTGCCGTAATCTGCTTTGGTTATCTTGCCTTCTTTGCATGGATAGTGAAACGGATGCTTACAAGTCAGGGGATTGATTATGAAACATCTACTGCCTCAGGGCATTAATCAGGACGCTTGTGTCTGACTATTTTGATTCAGAGGGTGGGGAGACTCACCCTCTTTTATTTTTCCGGCAACGGATTCGGTATGATTGGGGATAAACAAAGTGAAAGTAGTGCCTTCTCCTGGTACAGATTTCACAGAAATCGTCCCGTTAAGTTTATTCATCGCTTCTTTCACAAGGTACAGGCCAAGACCAGAGCCTGAATTTTTAGGGGAAATCCGGAAGAACATTTTAAAAATACTTTCATGGTATTTTTCTTCTATTCCGATTCCGTTATCTGAAATTTGTATTTTGTAAAAGTCGGAAGCTGGTACTACTTTTACCGTTACTTTGGGAGTCCTGCCCGGAAAAGAATATTTAATGGAATTGGATATCAGATTTTTTAGAATAATATCAATTCTTCGTTTATCGGCAATAAATGGCGGATGATAATTATCCTCTTTTCCGAAATCAATTTCCTGGTCAATCCGATTTGCTGCAATCTGAAATTGCTGAAACAAAGTATTAAGAACCTCTTTCAGGTCTATCTCTTCCGGATTAAGTTCGGCACTGAGATTAAAGGAATAATTAAGGGTGTCCTGAAGAAAAGCGTCCAGATTTTTCAGAGAGCGATGCATCAAACTATAATAGAAAGTCCGTTGTTTTTCATCCTGCTCCATCTCCAGTAGAGAAATCAGCCCCTGAAGCGAATTGAGCGGAGCGCGGAATTCATGGGAAATACTGTGAATGATTCTGTCCAGTTCCGCAACTACCTTCTGCAGCTCCTGATTCTGATTCATGAGTTTTGCCTCTGAGTTCTTAATATCCGTAAGGTCTCGGATTACCCCATCCACAAGAACTTCCTCGTTTCGGGACAATATCTTCCGGCTGCTCATACCTACCCAAAATACGCTTTCGTCTTTTCTTACAATCTGGATTTCTACGTTGGATAAGCTACCATCCTGATCCAGTCTTTCCCATAATCTTTCCCGGATTCCTTTGTCCTGATAAAAATCACGGAAGTTTCCCTCTTTCAGTAGCTCAGCCACTGACTCATATCCCATTAGTTTTGCAAAAGATTCATTGGCATAGACAATTTCTCCTGATCGTTTGGCCCGGTAGATTCCTTCCGATATATTTTGGGTAATCGTTGAAATCAGTTGCTCCTGAGCAATCATTCTTTCGTTGTTTTCTTCTCTGATTGTGACATCTTCAGTAAATACCGCAACACCTATAATATCTTCTTTATCGGAGCTTTTGATAGGGTACATAGAAACCTCAAAAACGATGTTTTTTCCGTTGAAGTAATGTACTTCCTGAAAAGATACTACCTCACCGGAAAGGGCTTTGTCATATCGGGTTTTATAGATTGAGTTATATTGATTTTCGGGCGTTTCCACTGCCAGAATCATCCCTCTCCTTAACTCAATCTTATATAAACCATAAAAATTTTCTGCAAACCTTGTGTTATAATCAATAATCCGGTAGTTTCTGTCAATCATCCATACCGGAGCATTTCGGCTGTCCAGAAGGGTCCGTAAATTATATTCTTTTTCCCTGATTTTTTCCTCTGCCATTTTGAGGTCATTGATGTCGGTAATCCGGATATAGGTAATCTCTTCCCCGTCCTGATTCAGATTCGAAAAAATGATATTTCCCCAGAAGCGAGTATTATCTGTTTTGGTAAAGAGATAAATATTATTCATTTTATGAGCTTCCCTGTAAATCGAATCGGGTGCTTCTTTATGGATTAACTCCGGAATATACTCCTTAAAATACTGAATCAGTGCTTCTTTGGTGCCTGCATTAAATACCGTTTGAGCGGCAGCATTGAAAAAAATGTTTCCGGTATTATGGTTGTAGAAAATAATAGCATCCAGCGAAAGCTGAAAAACGGACTGAAATAATTCATCCTGTTTTGCTTTTTCATTTTTGTTTTGCTCCGAAAGTGTGACATCTTCAAAGGAGCCAATCAGCCGGACCAACTCTCCTGTTTCATTTCTTTTGGGGTATGTCCTTACCCGTATAGAAAGAATCTGCCCGTTTTTGTTTCTGAATCTTCGGATAGCGTCCATCTCATCAATTTCTCTGGCCTTGAATCTTTCCAGTGTACGTTTGGATTCAGCGAGGTCTTTAGCCCAAGTTGCAGTTATTCTTCTATAACTTTCTGATAACCAATTTTTTTATTTTTTTTAATTATCCGCTTGTGCACTACGGATTTTCTTCGGATGGCGGTGTACCTCTTTCTAGTTGTGGGCATTATA
>JAIBAH010000034.1 GCA_019695295.1 Bacteroidia bacterium
AACACAAATATTGACTACGTAATCTCTGTTGGCCTTGTGATTAGATTATATAAGGCAATATATTGTTCTATGTCTCATTTCACTAACTATTATTATGCCTGATTATTATTACGAAAATTAAATGTTTTGGTTTAGAGTTTTTGGATATGGATTATGTATAAAAAACATAAAAATAGAACCCTTCTCGTTTTTAGAAAAAATGGGAATAGGAACATTTGTATTCAAAAATTTAGCTATTATTTATCTCCCTAAGTAAATACTATATCTGCTTTTATTGATTTAGCTATAAGATAATTTACAAATGCAGAACAGGAAATAATCATATATTTTGCATCCTCAAAGTCGCAAATATCGTTATCCATTAAAGCATGTCTTATTCCTTTTTCATCACTCGTATAGCCATAAATTTGACTAAATCCTCCTACTAATGAAGTATGTAGATTTATTTCCCCTTTTATTCTATTAAGGGCTACTCCTAATGAATCTTTTTCTTTATTTGAAATAAGTTTTGCAATAGATTCTACTGCGGAAATTGATTCTTTAATAGAATTTCTATAATTTGGATTTTGTTTGTCAGACAAAAACTCTAATGCTGTTGTAAGATGAATATTAGCTCCATTAAGAGATGTAAATGGTTTTGTTTGCTCTATTGCTTCTAAAAGTGATATTATTTCATATTCATTAGTAATAGGAGCAATTATTCCATTAATAAAACGATAAGCTGAGTTTTCTTTTTTTAATATTTGATTTGTTTTGTCAATAAAAGTATTATATATAAAATCATTTTGCGAAAAAGCGAGCAAAAATTTTGATGAAAACTCTATTAAATCATAAATTTTATACCATGCAGTTTCAGGAGAAAGGAAAAAATCATGTAGTGATTCTTTAAATCTAAATGGTTTACTGTCTAATGTCTTTTTGAAAAAATTATGCCAAATACCATCTGAAAAGTGTGTTTCATAACCACCCCCTACATTTTTAATTGGCATAAATAAGTATTTCGAGTATATGTTCCAAAGAGTATTTTTTAAGTCTTCGTTAATATAATTTATTTGCATAGCTCCTGAAATTGGTGTTATACCAATTCTTTGAGAAAATGAAAGTTCGTTATCTTGCATAAAAATTAATATTATAAAACTAATAATTAAAATGTTTAAAATAATAACAACACCGAACATTTATAGAAATGGTACATTTACTTATGATAAAATTCATAAAGTTTTTAGAATAACTTTGTTTAAAATCACTTATATTATTCCGATGTAAGATTTGTTCTTTCTAATACGTAAGTCCTTCATAATGTTCTATTGTAAATATCAACAGCAAACATATAAACAAGTTTTCTCTTCACCAAATACATTAGTGAAAAAAAATATTCGGGTGTCCCTTTTTTTCTTTCACCGGAAAAGAATCCACAATACTCGCAGCCACATATTGCTGTTCTATATCTTCAGAACTACTAAGTACCAGGCCATAAAAAAATAGCAAACCATGGATTTATGACCGTTTACAGATACTTACAACAGTAGGGGACACTTTAGGCTACTTACTTAACACCCTTTTTTGAGTAACCCCAAAACAATCCCGATGAAACAGAAAACAATCAGCCCTGAAGCCCAATCAATCGGGATGAAACATAAAACAATCGGGGTGAAACTTCAAACAATCCCGATGAAAGATAAAACAATCGGCTCTGACGCTCAAACAATCGCATCGAAACCATAAACAATCGGGGTGAAACTTCAAACAATCCCGATGAAAGATAAAACAATCGGCTCTGAAGCTCAAACAATCGCATCGAAACCATAAACAATCGGGGTGAAACTTCAAACAATCGCGATGAAACATAAAACAATCGGGGGTGAAGTTCAAACAATCGGGTATGTTTTTCACTCATTTCCAGCCGGACAGAAAAAAACAGGGCAAAAAAAACAGGAAATGAAACACACTCAGCCTCATTTCGGCACATATCCGGAAAAATCACACAATCCACCCCCCGAAAGAAAAACCGTATTTACCTAAAATGCCATAACCGGAGAGTTTAACCACCCGCCACCTTAGAAAAATACAAAAGAACGACACACCATGTATATTTTCATAGAGAAAGCCCCAAGCTTCTTTAAGTTTACCGAAGCGTAACTTAAAGAATTAAATGAAGCCGCTGTTTCTAACTTCCGCACGCAAAAAAGGTGCAAACTTTTACCCATTAATCCTTTTCAGTCACAGACGGAAAAGTACGGAGAAACGTTTTCCGAAACGGGGGGCGTTTCTCCAAACCTACCGGGATATTCCTGCCAATATCCTGTTTACATTTCCCCGGCGAAAAAAGACAGACAAAAACCTCAATAAAAAAATCGTGCCAATATTAGAAAATATTGACACGATTAAATTTTTGAATATCGAATAATCAGATATGCAAGCGGAGAGAGAGGGATTCGAACCCCCGGTCCTTTTGGGACAACGGTTTTCAAGACCGCCGCATTCGACCGCTCTGCCATCTCTCCGGGTGCAAAAGTACGGCGATTTTTTATTTTTACAAAAAAAATAATTAAAAAAAATACGGAATTCAGAAATTCATCTGATTACCAAAGAATTACAAAAAAATATTTTTTTCAGAAAGAGGAAAAAATATCGTTTTATTGTTAAAACAGAAATTGTTTTATACTTTTACCTCCGGATTAATCATTACAAAAGCAAAATAACAAAACGATGAAAAAGATAATAATTTTTACGGCGATTTTTATTCTTATTACAGCGTGTAGTAAAGTGCCGATTACCGGACGTAAACAAACCCGTCTTTTGCCGGAGTCTGAGCTTATGGCGATGAGTCTTACGCAGTATCAGCAGTTTTTGAAAGAAAATCAGCTGAGTACCAATCAGGCTCAGGCTCAGATGGTGAAGAATGTAGGGGACAAAATCCGGAAAGCGGCGGAGACCTATTATGCCAAAACCGGAAGAAGCAAGGAACTTACCGGATATAAATGGGAGTACAATCTGGTCAATTCCCCGGAAATCAATGCATGGTGTATGCCCGGAGGGAAAGTGGTTGTTTATTCCGGAATCATGCCCGTAACCAAAGATGAAGACGGACTTGCCGTAGTAATGGGGCATGAGATTGCACACGCTCTGGCAAGGCACGGAAACGAAAGAATGTCACAGGCTTTACTTGCACAGGCAGGAGGAATGGCCTTATCTGTAGCCCTGTCGAGCAAGCCGCAGCAAACGCAGGACCTGTTTATGCAGGCTTACGGAGTAGGCGCTACCGTAGGGGCACTCTTACCCTTCAGCCGCTTACAGGAATCAGAAGCCGATCAGGTAGGATTGTATCTCATGGCAATGGCAGGATATAACCCCGATGTAGCCGGAGATTTCTGGAAAAGAATGGAAGCCGCATCCGGAGGAGGGAAAATGCCCGGATTTCTCAGTACACACCCTGACCCCTCCAAAAGGTCCGAAAACCTGGTGGCAATGGCCCCTAAAGCCAAAGCATTTGCGCAAAAATACCGTTAAAACGGATTCTTATTCCCGGACTAATCAGGCAACGAACGGAAAGGAATTCTGAAAAAATTGGGAAAACATCCAAAAAGTCGTAATTTTAGCCCGAAAAACGCATAAACGCGAATGACAGACTCCTTTCATTATGATTTAGCAGTATCTTTAAAAGAGCGTTTCGGAGACAAAATCTCTGATATATGCATCATATTCCCGACAAGAAGAGCCAAACTTTTTTTCGGTCAGGCATTGCATCAAGTCTATCAAAGCAGCCTGTGGATGCCGGAAATTTATGCGATAGACGACTGGATTTGTGAAATCAACGGAGGAATCTTTCCCGATACTCTGGAACTGATTGTGATTTTGCACGAAGTTTATCAAAAAGAAATGCGGAAAATTGCCCCGTCATTCCGCGAAAAACTCGATGAATTTTATGCATGGGGAGAAATTCTGCTCAGGGACTTTGAGGAAGTAGATAAATACATGGTCAATGCGCAGCAGCTTTACAACAACCTTAAAGACATCAAGGATATAGAATCTGCGATTGGACTGCCCGAAGAAGTGCAACTATCCGTTCAGAAATTCCTCAAGGCAATCAACCGGGAAAACTATACCCGGATTCAGAAATCCTTTCTCGACCTATGGGAAGTCCTTTATCCCGTGTATCTGGCTTTCAGGGAAAGACTTTCACAGATGGAGCGGTATTATCAGGGAATGGCCTACCGGAATGTAGCCGAAAAAGCCTTATCCGGAACCCTGACCCTGACACAGGAACACATCGTATTTGCAGGGCTGAACCTGCTTTCCCGTTCCGAAGAAGTGCTGATTCATAAATTGATTAAATCCGGAAAAGCGTCCGTTTACTGGGATATCCTCGTGATGGGAAACAAAGCCGCACGTCCTTCCCTGCTGAGAACGCCCTATTCCTTTATTGGGCATTACCATAAAAAATGGAGGGATAAAAACAGTATCTTAATCAAAACCGAGCTTATCACCCGGAGTAGAAATATCTATATTACAGGAGTCCCTCAGCAGGTAGGTCAGGCGCGGTTTACCGGCGAAAAACTCCTGCCTTATATTCAGTCTTCCGTTACAGACCCCAAAAGGATAGGCGTAATCCTTACCGACGAGCAACTGCTTTTTCCGGTATTATACTCCCTGCCCAAAGAAACAAAGGCGCTCAATATAACAATGGGATTCCCCTTGAGGAATACGCACATTTATCAGCTGCTCATTTCGGTACTGAGTCTGCTCAGAAGTGCCAAAAAACAAACCGGCGGCGGGGTAACCTTTTATCACCGGCCGGTGATTGCTATTTTTCAGAATCCCTTTATCAAATCCCTGATACCGTCCTTATCCTCAGAGATTTGTCTGTATCTCGGCAAAGAAAATCTCATCTGGACCTCAGAGCAGGCGCTGAAAAAAAATCCGCTGCCCCTCGTACTTCAGCAGATATTTACCCTGCCTGAATCGGTAGAGGCTGCGTTTGAGTATATGGAAAATACCTTTTCCCTCCTGCTTCAGGAAGCCGAAGAAAACAACCGGAAACTGGAGGCAGAATACCTGTTTTTTTGTTTCAGGCAGTTTCACCGGCTGAGAGACATCCTTGTGCCGGGTGAATTGACGTTCAAGGGATTCCTGAATCTGCTCAAAGAATCCTTCAAATCCATCAAAATTCCTTTCGAGGGAGAGCCTTTGGAGGGAATACAGATTATGGGGCTACTCGAAACCCGTACACTCGACTTTGACGTCTTGTTCATTCTGAATGCCAATGAAGGAACGCTGCCTTCAGAGCGCGCTCAAAACTCCTTTATTCCCAACGAATTGCGGAGAGGGTTTCAGTTGCCGAGGGAGCAGCATCGCACACAGATTGTCTCCTATCATTTTTACCGGCTCCTGCAGCGGGCCAAAGAAATACACATTGTTTACAATACAGAAGTAA
This sequence comes from Bacteroidia bacterium, assembly GCA_019695295.1. Classification (GTDB taxonomy): domain Bacteria; phylum Bacteroidota; class Bacteroidia; order J057; family J057; genus JAAFHL01. The sequence continues at coordinate 5,435 of JAIBAH010000034.1, forward strand.
AAAGCAATGGCAATTCCGGAGAAGTCAGCCGTTTTGTCCTTCAGCTCCGGCACCTTTTTGCAGGCAATCAGTTTCCGGACATACAGTTTTCACAAAACAAAATCGCTTTGCCTTCGGTCAGCTACCCGAACCGCAGGATTGTGATTCCCAATACGCCGGAAATACGGCAAATCCTCACGGATAAATTCGGGGAAACCGGGGATAATTTTCATGCGCTGAGTGCCACTTCCTTAGGTACCTACCTTACCTGCGGGCTGAAATTTTATTTTAAATATATCGCCCGTTTGCAGAAACCCAGAGTGGTGGAAGCCGCAATCGATGACATGAAACTGGGGGAAATGATACACAAAGTGATGGAAATGCTGTATCATCCCTATATAAAGATGGTTACGACCCACGAGGATTTTGATCGGATTATCCCTAAAATACCTGCCGTTGTCAAAGAAGTATTTGTGGAATTCGGATATAATCCGGAGAATAGTCTGGAGGGGAAAAATTATCTGAGTATGGAGCTGATGATGCGGGCCTGCAAATGGTTTGTAAGTCATGATGCAGAAGAATCCCGGAAAAATCCCTTTGTAATCGAAATGCTGGAGAAAAAACACTATTTCCAGTATATGCTTCCGGTGCCTTTGGAGGGTACAAGCATCCGAATGAGACTGGATGGCAACTTTGACCGCCTGGACCGCCTGAGAGATAAATTCAGAATTGTGGATTATAAAACCGGGAAGATAGAGGACTTGAAAGTACTGGATATATCCAAAGTGTTTAAACGGAACTCCGACACCTTTGCCAAAACCGAGTTACAGGGTGTGTTGTATGCCTATTTATTATCAAAAAAAGAAGCCTTTTCCCGCCTGCCGGTTACGGTTGGATTTTATTCGCTAAAAAAATCAGGTCAGGCACTGAATTATCTTCACAAAGGGGAAAATATTGGGGAAGACAATCTGATTAGTTTTGAACAGGAGCTACAGGTGCTCATCAGCGATATTCTGACCAAAGATTTTGTTCAGACCACAGAGGAATCAATGTGTAAACTATGTGAGTTCAATGGAATCTGTAGTAAAAGCGCAGAAGAAGACGAGTAAAAAGCTCAGAGTTTCTCAATCTTGTCCATTACTTTCTGATAAATCGGATCTACAAAAAACAAAAATCCCATACCCATTCCCAACAGTACAAAGGAGTCTGCATTTAATGCTTCACCAATGGCAATACCGGTAAACATACTTGCCAGAAAAAATGCCCATCCATAATGCTTCTTTTTTTCCTTAACGGGCTCCGGAAGTACCTCTTTTTGTGTGACTACGGATTGCTCAGTATTGATTTCCGGCAGATTTTGCAGATTGATATCTTCCGTTTTGGGATTACGGTTTTCTTCGTGAATATCAATTATTTTTACATTTTTGGAGTCCAGTAAGCTCATTTGAAGTAGTAATTAAAGAGAGTATATATATTGAAACTATAAAATACGGGATTTCGGAAAAAAAGTTTTGGGTCTGCTACATTTTCTCTCCGGAGTACAGAGACATCAGCCGGCGGTATTTTTGAAACACTCCGTTCGCCGTCGTTTTGGCAATAAAAAACCCTTCTTTTCCGTCCAGAAAGCCCCGCTGCAAAATAAACATTTTAATAAACCGGAAAAGGGGCGAAAAAATCAGGTGAAAAACAGTACTCTTTTTGCCATTCCGGTACAATTCCCCGGCCGCCAGGGCTGAATACTTCGCCGTTTTATGGAGAAACTGCTCCCGGTTTTCATACGCCTGATGAAGCAGGTCACCGTTCAGCAGCGTCACTTCTTCGGTTGTAATCAGTTTTTCGTGTACTTCTCCCTCCCACCGGGAAACCGCTTTGGGAAAAAGCCTGATTTTTAAATCCGGATACCATCCTCCTCCTTTTATCCATTTACCCGAAAAAAAATTTTTCCGCTTCATCTTATATGCACCCCTCAGCCGGGTTTTGATACGCATGATTTCGGCACGAAGCGGCTCGCTGAGACTTTCATCTGCATCCAGCGAGAGCAGATACGGAAAAAAAGCCAGGCTGTTCGCATAATTTTTGGAGGCCGAATACCCTTCCCATTCCTTTTGAACCAGTCTTACCTGTTTTTCCCGGCAAATCTCCGGAGTAGCATCCGTACTGAATGCATCGAGTACAATGATTTCGTCTGCCACTCCCTGCAAAGAATCTATACACCGCCCGATATGTGCGGCTTCATTCAGGGTGATGATAATGGCAGAGATATACATTTTGGAGGTGTAAAAAAAAATGATTAGGATTTGACCGTAGTTTGAAGTGCCTTTAACAGGATTTCTCCTCCCCTGAGAATTTCATCCTCTGTAGTAAACCTGCCCAGACTAAAGCGTAACGAACCATATGCTTCTGCTTCGCTCAGTCCCATTGCCATCAGTACATGCGAAGGACTTTGGAGGGCAGAAGTACAGGCAGAGCCGGAGGATATAGCCAGTTGAGGAATCCGGGAGAGCAGCGTTTCGCTTTTTACCGAAGGAAAAGAGAGGCTGCTTACATGCGAAAGCCTTTGCGTAATACTTCCGTTAATTTTTGCTTCTCCCTTTTCAATCAGGAAAGACTCCAGCCGGTTTCTTAACGCTTCCAGCCTCCGGTATTCCGGCATCAGGGTTTCCATACAGATTTCTGCGGCTTTGGCCATTCCAACAATTCCCGGGACATTGAGCGTACCGCTTCTGAGGCCTTTCTCGTGCCCTCCTCCATGAATCAGGGGAGAGAGTTTTACCCTGGGATTCCGCCGCCTGAGATACAAGGCGCCTACTCCTTTGGGTCCATAAAATTTATGTGCCGAAAGAGGCATAATATCAATCCCGAGGTCATCCACATTCAGCGGAACCTTCCCGAAAGCCTGTACACAATCACTCATCATCCAGGCCTGATGCTGATGGGCAATCGCAGCGATTTCCCTGATTGGCTGGATTACGCCGGTTTCGTTGTTTGCCATCATTACACATACCAGAAAAGTACCCGGTGTGAAAGCTCGTTTTACCTCTTCAGTGTCCACCAATCCATCGTGATTTACGGGTAAATACGTAATATTAATTCCTCTTTCTGACAGGTATTCGCAGGTATCCAGTACCGCTTTGTGCTCAGTCTGAACGGTAATGATATGATTTCCTCCGGGAGCATGAATTTCCGCTGCTCCTTTCAGTGCGAGATTTATCGCCTCTGTAGCCCCCGAAGTAAAAACGATTTCGGATTCTCCGGCACCGATGCACTCTGCGATAATGCCTCTTGCCTCTTTCACCGCTTCTGCTGCTGTCCAGCCCCAGTAATGCGTATTGCTTGCCGCATTGCCAAAATACTGATTAAAAAAAGGCAGCATTTTATCCAGAACTCTTGAGTCAACAGGGGTTGTGGCGTTATAATCCCAGTAAATCTGCATACATTATTTTTATTGTTTCATTCCCGAAGCGCCCATAAAAAAGAAAATATCATTTTTGGGTTTCATGTTTTCGGGCATATGTTTGTTTTTAGCCGCAGGGATAAGCAGAACCCACTTGTTTCCCCCATCCAGTGTGGCGATTTTATAAGTATTGTATTTTGTAATTTCAGGCCTTACGGCATCCCTTCCGTCGAGGGTTGCAATCCCGTCGGGCCAGTTGCTTTCGGTTCCATACTTCTCAATCTTACGGATATCTTCATCTTTCAGCCCCTGAGTAATCAGGTTTTTCCTTTCGGAGGCTGTCAGTTCATAGGTAGAATACAGTTCGCCGGAATCAATAATTGTAGCTGCGGGACTTTTTTTTCCGGCAAAAGAATAAGTAGAAGCACCACAAGCCGATAAAACAAGGAGCAGGGAAACCAAAGAGAAAAGCAGGTAATAATTTTTGTTGGAATTCATAATTTTGTTTAACTTAATAGATAATGCTACGAATATAAGTACTTTTGTATAAATCAGGAAGCCTTTGAGAAAATATTTTTTAATAAACCCGGGATTCGTGTCCGGAAAAGGGTTTTAACGAAAATATAAAATAAATTGTGCTTATTTGTAAAAAAAATGTTATGCTTGCATAAAAATTTAAAGAAGAGAAAAACTGCGGTTCAAATTCAGACAAGAAATATGGCAAGTTTTCAGCATACATTAACCCGGGAAGCGGTTCGAAGGCTAATTCAGGGTTTGCAAATCAGACAATCAGACATTCCTTTTGTACGCAGGGTAGGAGACAGCGTAACCGCAAAAATTCCGATTCCTTTGGGTACAAGTATCAAAGATATTGCATTTGAAAAATTTTCTGCTGAACTGATTCGTCCCGCCGGAGCAAGAAAAGATTTTATTCTGCTCTATTTACATGGAGGAGGCTATGTTTTGGGGTCCGCCAAAACTCACAGGGCATTTATCGCAAAACTTGCCAACGAATGCGGAATCAGGGCATTGTCTGTAGATTACCGTCTTGCGCCGGAAAACCCCTTTCCTTCTTCTCTCGACGACGCCCTCGAAGCGTATTTCTGGCTGATAGAGGAGATGAAGTTTGATCCTTCTCAGATACTCATTGGCGGAGATTCTGCCGGAGGAGGACTTGCGCTTGCTACGATGCTTGCCCTCAAAAAAATGAAAAAACCGCTTCCTTTGGCTGCCGTATGCCTCGCGCCGTGGACAGATTTAACAGTAAGCGGGCAGTCAATCATTGAAAATAAAACAAAGGATACCATGATTCAGCATTTTGATATCCCTTCCTGGGCCAAAATGTATTATAGCGATTATGACCCTCAGCATCCTTTGATTTCCCCCCTTTTTGGCGACCTCGAAGGGCTTCCTCCTATCCTGATTCAGGTAAGTGAAGACGAAATGCTGAGAGATGACGCCGTTCGTTTTGCATGGAAAGCCCGTGAGGCAGGCGTAGAGGTAGAGCTTCAAAAATGGAAAGGCCTCATTCATGTATGGCAAATGTTCTGGCAATATATTCCTGAAGCCCGGGACGCAATCAAACAAATGGAGATTTTTATGAACCGTCAGATTCAAAAGAGCGAAATGCTCATCCGTTGATTTTATATAAAAAGCCCATTCCCTGAACTCACTGAATCCAAAGAATGGGGCTTTTACAGAGGATATTTTTTATTTAGTAACGGAAATGTTTCCGGTCTGAATGTTTCCGGACTCATTTTCAAGGCGATAGAAATACAATCCCTCAGGGAAGTCAGCGGTATTGATTTCGGTGTTTGCGTGGTTCAGATTGTAAGTACCTGTTTTTTGTCCGGTAAGATTGAAAATCTCCATTTTGGCAAACGCAATATTCTCATGTAAACGAACATTCAGTTTATCGGTTGCGGGGTTTGGAAATACCTCAGAGAAGATACTCACCGGCATGAAAGAAGACTGACTGCAGGTCATTAATACGGCTACTTCATCAATATAAAGCGTACTTCCTTTTCTTCCTGCATTGGTTTCGGAGCCGGCGCTGGAAGTAAGTACAATATTAATAGAATCCGGGGTGTCATTGTTCAGATAGGTAAAAGGAATCTGAAACATTGTATAGGAATTCACCGTAGTTTTCACGACCATAGACGCTTCGCCCACAGTAGCACCGCCCTTTGTAAGACGGGCATAAATCGCTGCTGAATCCCCGAATACAGGAAGGTATTTATAGTATCCCTGAAAACAGGAAGGACGACCAGAGTAAGGCTTTCCCTGCTGAAGCGGGTTGGTAAAGTTACCGGGGTCGAGCGTACCGGAATTGATAAGGCCGGGAATCAGCCTTGCAAACAAGCCGGGAGTACTATCCGCATTGGCGATACCTAAGATATCGGAGCGTAGTTTTGCGGCAGTTCCCAGATAGGCGTCTGTCGTTTTTTTTACTGTTACTATGGAATTTCCTAAAGAACACAAATTATTCAGCGTAGTCCAGTAATTGGTGGGGGTAGGATCTTCGTAATTGGGCAATCCTGAACCACATGAGCCTTGCTGCCACTCTGTATCATCCAAACGAAGGTTAATATCCTGAGAAAAACCAGAGAATGAAATACCTAATAATAGAAATGTAAAAATTTTTTTCATAAAGAAATTTAGTTTTTAGATGAATTAAGTACCAAAAATACGAAGAAATATTGATATGCATCAATTTTTACTCTTCTTCGTAAAAATAAGTCACGAAAAAATCCTCAGTATACCCAACGGGAATTTTATCGGTTAAATTGAAAAAATACTTATATCTTTGCAAAAAAATATTTATTTATGGCAAATAATAATCCAAATCCCCCATTTCAGATTGAATTACCGGAAGAAGTAGCCTCCGGAGTATATTGCAACGTAGCCGCAATTGCACATTCTCATGCTGAGTTTATTCTTGACTTTATCCAGATGCTTCCTGGTCCGGGACCTGTAAAACCCACTGTAAAATCCAGAATTATTATGGCTCCCGTACACGCCAAGCAGGTTTTGATGGCGCTGAAAGATAATATCGAGAAGTTCGAAAAAATACATGGTGAGATAGAAATGCCCGACGACAAAAATAATATTCCGCCTATGTTTGGTGGCGGACCTGCCGGAGTTGCATAATACACAAGGATTTATCTTACAAACCACTCAACAGTAAATGTCTTCTATATTACCAAAAGAATCCTGGGGGACCCGGCTTGGGTTGATTCTGGCAATGGCAGGAAATGCAGTAGGATTGGGAAATCTGCTTCGTTTTCCGGTTCAGGCTGTACAGAATGGAGGAGGTGCATTCATGATTCCGTATCTTGTGTGCTTCGTTCTTCTTGGGATTCCGATGCTTTGGATGGAGTGGGCAATAGGACGTTTCGGAGGGAAGGAAAATCATCATCATACCCCTTTTATTCTTCATTCTTTAGACAAAAAACGGGCTTTCTGGAAATATGTGGGAGCATTCGGTTTGTTTATCAATATCGCCGTTGCAGCGTATTATATCTACGTGGAATCATGGACGCTTTCCTATTCATTATATTCTTTTTTCGGCTATTTTAACGGAAAAAATCCGGAGGAAATCGCTTCTTTTTTTGACCTTTATGTGGCGGGAGAGGTTACAATTGCAGGAATGCCGCTTTCTATCCTTGTGTGGATTTTGTGCCTGGGGCTGAACGTGTGGATTATCAGTAAAGGGATAAAGGACGGAATAGAAACCGTCGCAAAAATCGCAATGCCTTTGTTGATATTTTTCGGACTTTTGCTTGCGGTGAAGGCTGTTTTTCTGAAAGGGGGAGGAGAAAGCGGAGCCGTTTTTGATGGATTATTCGGATTGAATTATCTGTGGAAACCGGATTTTTCTACCATCTGGTCCCCGAAAGTATGGCTTGCAGCAGCAGGTCAGATTTTTTTTACGCTTTCGGTCGGGATGGGAGCGGTTCAGTGCTACGCTTCTTATGTCAGGGAGAAGGAAGATATCGCCCTCAATGCAATGGCTGCCGGCTGGCTCAATGAGTTTGTGGAGGTAATCATCGGAGGCGGAATTGTAATCCCGATTGCGATTGGCTATCTGGGGATTGACGGGGTGAATGCCATTATTGCCCAAAGTGGGGGAATCGGACTGGGATTCAAAACCCTGCCTTCTCTTTTTGCTAACTGGGGTACAATCCTTTCCATTATTGCCGGGACGATGTGGTTTTCGCTCCTGTTTTTTGCAGGAATCACCTCCTCGCTTGCAATGGGGCTACCGGTTACGGCCTTCGTAGAGGAAAGCCTCTCTGTAAGCAGGAAAAATGCCTCCCTGATTTTTGGAGGGGTGGTTCTGGCTTTAGGGCTTCCGGTTGTACTCTATTTTAAATATGGGGTATTCGATGAGTTTGACTACTGGGCGGGAACGGTTGCTTTGGTGATTTTTGCCATTTTTGAAACGATATTGTTTGGATGGATTTTCGGGATTGAAAAAGGATGGGCAGAGATTCTTGAAGGGACTGAAATCAAAGTGCCGGTATTTTTTAAATACACCATAAAATACATTACGCCTTTCCTCCTGATATTATTCCTTGCGGCAAGTTTTGTCCAGCCTGAGTATAAGGAAGGCAAAATCATTACGCATTTTGACGTCATTAAAAAGGACACATTGTTCTGGAAAGATACCGTAAAAGGAAAGGAAATAGTCCGGTTTAAGGCATATAAAAATGATACCATTGTAAAACGCGATACGCTTGCCAATTCCAATGAGTGGGCGAGGGCGCTGGATTCGGTCTCAAGGGGAAAAATGTGGGCGATGGATGATAATGCAATTATTTCCCGAATCTATCATAAAAATCTCCGGTCTGAGATTCTGAAAATGGAGGATACGCTTACGCTTTTATACAAAACCCGGAATAAACCTGAAGTCTTTAAAAAAATTGAGGCTGCGCATAAAAAAATTCAATTTCTCAGAGCCAAAAGAAGGTTTGTCAATGGCTCAAGATTGCTGCTGCTGACGGTTTACTTTGGGCTGTGCCTGCTTGTATTCAGAATGAAACCGATAACGGAAAAGAAAAAAGAACCGAATCCGGAAAACACTCCGGATGAAGTACAGAAATAAGAAAAGAGGCAGTTTTTAAGGCTGCCTCTTTTTCATTTTAAAAATCTCCATAGTTTACCTGAAGGCAGGGAAGCCCCAGGTCAAGCCGCCATAAATCCACCACCTGGTCTCTGTCATCGAGCACAAAGCGGATGAAGTACCGGTTAAGAATATGCAGTTCGTACAACTCTTTTTTGACGATAGCGTCTCTTCGTTTGTCTCCGGCTTCACGCATAAATAACGCGTCGTACGGAATCTGATGCTTTGCAAGCCAGTTTTCGGTTTGTGTACGGGCGTCGTCTTCCCTACCGGAAAGCAGAATAACCCGGGTATCATTATGGGCATAAGTTCTCAGAACCTCTGCAACCGGTTCGTTCAGCAGGTCATTTTCGCATTCCGTCCCATTGTACGGGCTTCGTCCATTCAGAATTGCAAGGGTTCCGTCCAGGTCACACAGAATGGCCGGGGTCAGGGTCTCGTCCTGTTTTTGGTAGTGGGGTCCTCTTTCATTTTTTAAAACATGTTGTTTGTACATTTTCATAATTACTTTTTTTCCAACGGGTTCTTCCCGCTTTGCATCTCTTTTGATACATTCCTCCAGCGGAGTATCTATCACTCTGATTTCCACAGCCACCTTCTCTCCGGTTTCTGCACAGTAGGTTTTGATTACATTCTGTATTCTTTCTGTGGCTCTTTCTGCGAGGTTGGTGTCGTCTATGATTACGTGCTTCCCGGCGGCCAGTGCTTCACAGAGCATCAAATCCCGGACTTTTTCCACGAATTTTTCATTTTCGGGGGTATAATGTCTGGCATCCAGCATTTCCCGAAGCTCGTCTTTATTCAATCGTTTGTACATACCCGGGTTGTCTGCTACAAGTTGCTTTGCAAAAGTAGATTTTCCGCTTCCGGGAAGTCCTTTCATGATGATTACTTTTTTCATATTTTTTGTGTTTTATTGTTTGTATAAAATTAAAAAAGAATAGTGTTTTTTTCAGAGAGCAAAGTGAAGTATATTATTCTGTTTCGTATTTTGCAAAGGGCTTCTCAAATTTCGGTCTTACCATTTTCCAGATAATCTGAGCATAATCTCTTTGATCCAGCATACTAAACAGAATTTTGGGGTGCTTGCAGGAAAGATAATACATTGCTGCTTCTTTCCGGTCATTCATAATCCGGAACTCAGCATTGGCCTCTGCTTCTATCCGCTGAAATTCGGTCAGCAATTCCAGATGTACCCGTCTTACCCAGTCATAAAATTCATCCGGAACCCTTTCGAGTATTCCGTTCATCGGTTTCTGGTCTTTCAGGTACTCCCATATTGTTAGGCTCGAGACCTGCGTTACGATCCGGTGAATCCGCTGATACTCCCCGAACTTTACCTTCAGGCGGAATCCGTCGGGAAATTTCACCACGAACCCTTCCCGGTTATTTTCCTCCAGTTGCTTCAGAATCCATACATCCGTTATCCCGTCATATTTTTTTACCAGCGGAAACCCGATTGGCTCAAGCGGTAAATCCCTTCCGGTTTGAGTTTCAATTACCGCCAGCAAAGTAAGGGATTTTTCGTCATCATAATTTACTACGATTCGGTTTTCCGGATAAATGATTTCAAAAAGGTAGGTATAATCCGGATTGAGGCGGGCGATTGCATGCGCATACTGACTATACAGCATCTCATTGGCCGCCAAAGCCTGCTCACTCGAAAATGACCCTCTTGTAGCAATATACGGATTTCCCTCCCTCCAGTAGAGAATCCCCAGTGAGCCGTCTAATTTTTCATATACCTCAAAGGAGGAAATCTCCGGCTGAAAATTTTCCAGTTCTTCCAGGTTAAAAAACTTCTGAAAAGGACGCGCCACAATTCTCATCTCTCCGTCAGTAATCAATCCCCGGCAGGCAAGCGTACATTCATTCCACTCTCTTTCGTACTGGGTTTTGGGGGAATAATTGTAAATATACAACTCTGCCTCAGGGTGTTTCTGCACCTTGATAAACTCCTCTTCAATCATTTTTTTTAATAGTTCCCTGTTCATATTTACGAGATTAATCAAATACGCTGCAAAGATAAAATAGTACTACGCAATCAAACTGCGCAGTTAAAAAATAATTCAACATTTTTTTTCAGGCGGGAAACGGAAACAAAAATATCAGGGAGAAAGTGCTGCTTCCCCTGATACTTTCCTTTTTTTTGCAGCGGAAAAACACTCAGAAAGGACTGATAATCAGATACCAGACTATTTATTGTTTCCTGCGATTGAGAGAGAAGATTTTTTTTAGGTAGAACAAGGGATTCTGTCAGAAAACAGTTGGGTTTTCTGATATTTTACTCAATTATACCTCTCTGAATTTCATTTACAGGCAGAAAAATTACTGCCAGGTACTTCGGCTTTTAGCCGAAAAAGTTGCTAGAAAATCCGGAAGGCTGTTTTTACCTGTATGGACGCACTTAAATTCGGGTCTCTGTTCTGAGAAGAAATGACTTTCGGGTCTGAGAGCATTAGTTGAGGCATTACCCCAAATTGAACCCTTTTCCAGTCATACTGAAGTCCTATGCCTGCCCATACGGGAGCATTCCTCTTTCCATGGTTCTGAGGCGAAAGGTAAAAGCTTTCTTCTTTGGGCTCAGGCGGGCCTCCGGCAGCCATAGACTGATATTTGTAGGAAAACCGGTCACGGGAATTCAGCAAGACTCTTTTTCCGAGATTTGCCACAATGCTCAACTGTCTCCACACCGGCTGACGGTACTGAACTGAAATAACTGCGTCCCACTGTCTTTTATCCTCTCTGATAGCAGAATAGCTTGCTCCCATTTGCACGTCTGTTGGAACAATCGCACTGAACTGAGTATCATTTTTAATATTATACTCCAGCTCATCTGCATAAACTTTGGGTGGAATCAGGTTATAATCAATGCCAATATTCATGCTGAGCCTGGGCGTGATACCGATATTTCCGGCGATTCCCACAAGGGATTTGTCCTCCATATAGGCATAGGAAATCCCTGCGGAACAGGAAGGCTTTATTCTGACCAGCGGTTTACGGGAAGGCAAAATCGGTCCATTATTCTCCAAAGCGATATCCTTTGAAGCGGAATTCACCTTCAGATTCGTGATATACTCAGACTGAATACGGCGAATCGGATTTTTTATAGCCAGTGATTTTTTCTCTGACGATTTTTCCGGTTTTACTGTATTTTTCTCGGTTTCAGAAACGACAGACTGATAACTCTCATTCATTTTGGGAGAGTAAGGCTCCTGTACCGAAGAATTTTCCGTAATCATGGTCTTTTTCTCCTCTTTGAAGGGGAAAGAAGGGGGAGTATTGTTCATTTCAGGAGAATAATTATTGTTTTTCCTCTCTTCACCGGGCTGAGCCAAAAATATTTCCTCCTTAACTGGGGGTTTGATTTGCGGTTTGGGCGTAAAAGCAGCGGAAGAAGTTGTCTTTGTACTGACATTTTCTTTCGTACCCCCCACTAAAGAAGGAGACGTTTTTGTTTTCTCTTTTGCTGAGGGGGAATCGGGGGGTACCGCTACCGGTGGACTTACTTTCTCCGCAGAGGAATTTTTCTGAATAGTTTCCTTTTTCACTTCAGCAACCGATTCCGGTTTTTGGGGATGCGATAATTGATAATTCTGGAAAGACAGAAAAACAATTAAAACAGCCGCCGCCGCAATCCCGCTATAAAAACCCCATTTTTTGAGATTCAGGCCAGCGGGAGCCTTATAGCCGGGCGCAAGTTGCGGGCTAAATTTTTGCCAGGCTACTTCTTCGTAGTCAGGCTCAAAATCGAGCACTTTTTTGCGTATTTTATTATCGAAGTTATCGTTATTCATTGATTTTTTACTTTTTAGTCTGAAACATTATACATAAAACGAACATTAGGGTTGATATTTAGCAGTTTGGTTTTTAGTTTTGCCCGGGCAATGGAAAGATTGGATTTGGAAGTACCTTCTGAAATACCGAGAAGTTCCCCAATCTCCCTGTGATTATAGCCCTCAATCACATAAAGTACAAAGACCGTCCGGTAGGAAGCAGGCAGTTGCCTTACCTGCTCCAGAATTTCCTCCGCTGAAATTTTATCCAGAATATCATCATCAAAAGGAGCGTCGTAGGTTTCATTGAGCGGAATAGTATCCTTATATTTTTGCTCTTTTCTCAAGGAATCAATTGCGGTATGAATCATAATCACTTTTATCCATGCCCTGAAAGAGTTTTCAGGATTAAAACTGCTGAGGTTTTGAAATATTTTCAGGAAACCACTGTTCAGTACTTCCTCGGCGTGTTTTTTGTCCGGACAATACCGCATACAAATACTTTTTGCATAACCATAATACAGCTTAAAAAGCTGTTTTTGAGCGTCTTGCCTGTTAGCCAGACATCCCTCAAGAATCTCTTTGAGTTTTGGCTCATTGCTGCTATGGAATACGCTGTAAGTCAAATGAAGTCGTTTTTTTTTTGAGATTATACACTTAATACGTAAGCAAGGAAGGAACGGTGGGTTAAAAAATAAAATAAATATTTTTTCATGCATGAACCCACCCTTTCCAAATCCTGAGCGTAATGGTTGTAAATTGAGGAAATAAGCAAACCGGTTAAAGTTTCTCAATCCGTGTTAAAATTCATTTTAATAATTTAAAATTATTTATTCTTTATGAAGAAATCAATGTTTTTTGTTGCTATGCTTTTAGGGATGTTCTTTTTACAATCCTGCCAAAGAGAAAAAATCGGGAAAGAGATTAATCTGGTTACCAAAACAGAGTCCGCTGCGATTAAATTGGGAGAGACTTATTCCTATACATTACCGACAGATATCGGTGACGACCCTTTCGCTATCGTAACTCAAACCGTAAATCATCAGAGAAGCGAACTTACCACCAATACCAACGGAGAATCTGTATATGTATATGTGCCTCAGGCCGGATTTACAGGAACAGATGTTGTGGTTATTTCCAACGAGCATAATCCTGATATAATTGAATGCAGTACCGGTGAGCACGCAGGTGGAGGTCGTCCTCCTCTTTTTGGCCCCCGCGGTCCCCGTCATCACGACATGGATATGAAGGAAGATCATACGCATTATAATATTACCATCACCATCGAAGTTACGGGTAAGGGCGAAGTAAAAATCGCTTCTGTGAACTAAAAATCTGTCTTAAAAAAATAAATTTTCATAGTTAGTTTTCGGTTACAGATAGCGCAGGACTTGGGTTTTGCGCTATTTTTTTAAATAAACACATTCAAAAAATGAAAAAAAATATTTATTCTCTTTTATTTTTCGCTTTCTGCCTGATTTTTTTATCTCAGTGCAAAAAGAGTACGTTGACCAATGAGCGGTGTATGTGGATACCGGATCCGGGGCCCTGTGAGGCTTATATCCCCAAGTATTACTATGATCAGGACGAAAAAAAGTGCAAAGAATTCATTTACGGAGGCTGTGCGGGAGTAGTTCCCTTTGATACCGAAGAAGAGTGCAAACAAGCCTGCGGCTGCAAATAGCGTCGCAATCAGAACGTTTTCTCCTGTCACATTGGATTCCTTTTTCCACTACATAGAGTCCACTTTTGTATAAAAGAAGCTCTCGCCCGTGAAGTGATTACCGGTTTTGATTTTATTACCGCCTACATTTCTGATACAAATCAGCTGATTGATGGAAACCAGCATTTCACTGTCGCATACGTAGAGATTGTCCTGATATTCTTTATTGTCAATGAATACAATTACCAGAAATTTTTCCCCTCTTTCGGCAATGGTCATTCTGATTTTGGGGTCGTTGACCAGAACATAATTTCCGGTTTGTATTCCCCCGCAGGTGGATTTTCCCGAAGGTTTATTGTTTTGAATAGTTGTTGCCGTTTCTGACTGTTCGCTGCCGGTCCGGGTTTCCGTCTTTCCGCAGCCGCTAACGGAAGTAAGGATAAAAAGTACTGTCAGAATCTGTAAAAATAATCGGAAATGCATAAGGATTGTTTTTAAAAGGTATCACCGTCATTTCGCTTGTGTTCAGGTCCCAAATGACAACTTATTGCAAACATACTTATAAAAGTCCAAAGTGTTTTACTTTTTTTAATCGGCATTCCATTTCGGCAATTTATTCAGGAATAAACAGGGAAAATGAAAACCGGGGTTCTTAAACAATCCTTTTTCCGTATCCATTAGTTTAGTAAAATAAAAAATGAATTTAGTCACACTCCATACAGTTACCCGGAACCTTACAGGAGAAATCCTGCTGCCGGCATCCAAAAGCGAAAGCAACCGCGCACTCATTATGCGTGCCCTTGCGAAAGAGCAGCATCGATGCAGTTTTCCCGAAAAACTGTTCAGCAATCTTTCTACGGCTAATGATACGATTGTAATGCAGTCCTGCCTCAAAGAGTTATGGAGAAGCGAATGGAACGTTGAAGACGCCGGTACAGCCTGCCGCTTCCTGACAGCTTTCGCTACAATCACCGGCAGAGCCGTGCGGATTACCGGTTCAGAGAGAATGAAAGAACGTCCGGTTCTGCTCCTGACAGAAGCATTGAAAGAAATAGGGTTTGAAATTCAGTATCTTGAAAAAGAAGGCTTTATTCCTTTGTACATCAACGGAAAAAATTTCGTTCAGAAACAATCCCGGATTACTATTCGGGCTGATATTTCCAGTCAGTATATCTCTGCTTTGCTGATGATTGCACCTTTACTGCCTCAGGGGCTGGAAATTGTCTTTTCAGAAGGAGAGGTGTATTCATTTCCCTATATCCGGATGACGCTTAAGATGATGGAGCACTTTTGTATATTGTATGAAACGATTCCCAACGGATACAAAATTCCCCCTCAGCAATATTATATGAAGCTTTTTGAAGTAGAATCGGACTGGTCGGCGGCGAGCTATATCTATAGTTTTGCGGCACTGTCCGAAAAAGCCAGTATTTTTTTACCCAAACTCAGGAAAGAAAGCCTTCAGGGAGATTCAAAAATAGCCGAACTCATGGAACACTGGGGCGTCGAAACCCGCTTTACCCAAAAAGGAGTACGCGTCAAAAAGACAAAATCCAAAATCCCTCAGGATATCCGGTTCGATTGTAAACAAAGCCCTGACTTGGCTCAGACGGTGATAGTGGTAGCCGCCGCTACCGGAGCAAATGTGGAATTTACCGGAATGGAAAGCCTGAGAATCAAAGAAACCGACAGAATCTCTGCCCTGCAAACGGAGTTGATTAAAGCCGGCGTTTCCCTTTATGAAAAAGAAAAGGGCGTTTTCGGTCTGAGTGGTACTTTTAAACCCATTGAGGTAGCCGTAGAAACCTACAAAGACCACCGGATGGCGATGGCTTTTGCTCCTTTGATAATGATACAAAATACCCTGACAATCCATAATCCCGGCGTTGTCAAAAAATCTTTTCCGGATTTTTGGGAGGCAATCGCCGGATGGGGGAAAACGGAAAACATCTGATTTCTTCCAACGTTGATTTTTTTTCAAAAAAGGTTACACTATATTTTCACTCACTTTCTCAAACAATGAAGTATCAGTATTTTGCAATCTATAAACCCTACGGAATGCTCAGTCAGTTTACGGAAGAAGCAGAAGGACAAATTACGCTGAAGCATCTCGGATATCCATTTCCGAAGGATGTGTATCCCGTAGGGAGATTAGACGCAGACAGCGAGGGATTACTGATTCTGACCAACGACAATGAATTGAAAACCCGCCTGCTTAATCCCGGCGACGGGCACGAAAAAACCTATTGGGTGCAATTGGACAATGATATTACGCCTGAGGCTATCGGGACACTTGCGCAGGGAGTGGAAATTAAAGTGAACAAAAAGCCGTATGTAACCCGTAAGGCAAAAGTACAGAAATTGCTTTTGCCCCCCGTTTTACCGGAAAGAAATCCTCCGGTCAGATTCCGGAAAGAGATTCCCACTTCCTGGATTTCAATTACCCTGAATGAAGGAAAAAATCGTCAGGTACGGTTGATGACGGCAAAGGTCGGGTTTCCTACACTCAGGCTTGTGAGGGTAAAAATGGGTAAAGCAGAACTTGGAACTATGCAGCCCGGAGAAGTGCGGGAAATATCCGGAAGTGTGCTTTGATTCGTACCCGGCCTTTTCGTGAAAAAAAGATAAAATTTATGCCCTTCGGTACAAAACGGGATAAAATCCGTTACTTTGCATAATAATTCGTTTCATTCATTGAACAGAGTCGCTTTTAATCATGACGAAAAAACAATATTTCTTATTTTCTTTGCTGATACTGCTTGCTCTCACCGGGTTTACGCAGAAAAATGTAACGCTCAGCGGATATGTGAAAGATGCCAAAACCGGCGAATCCCTGCTGGGAGCAACGGTGGCTCTCCCTGAACTGGAATCCGGCACCTATACCAACGGGTACGGGTTTTATTCTCTGACGGTCAGGGAAACAGATTCTCTCGTTGTGATTTTTTCCTACCTTGGCTATGCGGATAAATACCTTAAAGTGGCCATGAGGTCGGATGTATCGCTGGATATCAAAATGGAAATTGCAGATGTCTCTACCGACGCAGTAGTGATTACGGAGAACAAAGCCCGTCAGAATGTAGAAAAACCCACGATGGGCGTAATTGAGATGTCCATTGAACAGGTGGAAATGCTGCCCTATATCGGCGGAGAAAAAGATTTGCTCAAAGCCCTGCAATTGCTTCCGGGGGTTCAGGGAGGGTCTGAAGCTTCCGCCAACTTTTATGTGAGGGGCGGTCAGGGAGACCAAAACCTCATTTTGCTGGATGAAGCCTTAGTGTACAATCCTTTTCACCTGGGCGGATACATGAGTACTTTTAATACCGACGGAATCCGTAACGTTACCCTTTACAAGGGGAGTTTCCCGGCTCAGTATGGCGGCAGGCTTTCTTCTATTCTGGATATTTCGATGAAGGAGGGAAACAATCAGAAATGGGCTGCAGAAGGCGGCATTGGCTCTGTAACCTCCCGGATTCTGGTAGAAGGCCCGATTATCAAAGAAAAAATGTCCCTGATGGTTTCTGCAAGAAGAACGTATCTGGACCTGCTGATTCGGCCTTTTTTACCCAAAGGTACTGATGTAGGGTATTTTTTTCATGATTTAAACGGAAAATGGAACTGGAATATCAGCAAAAAAGACCGCGTTTATCTGAGCGGATATTATGGAAGAGATAAGTTATATACCAATCTTTTTACCCCTACGGATACAACAAAATTCGGGGTGTACTGGGGCAATAAAACGATGACGGCAAGATGGAATCATCTGTACAATGATAAATTATTTTCCAATACGACTTTTGTCTATAATGATTATCTTTATAACAATGATTTTACGCTTCAGGGTTTTTCCATTCGCCTGATGTCGGGAATCAAAGACATAAACGGAAAAATAGATTTTGATTATTTCCCCAATCTGAGACATAAAATCAAGTTCGGGGCGAATTATACTTATCATACTTTTACTCCTTCGTCGGTGAAATTCAAAACATCAGCGATTGATTCTCTGGATTTTACCAACATTCAGCAAAAATTCGTTCATGAGAGTGCGGTATATATCAATGATGAATATATTTTCAACGAAAAACTCAATATGAATCTGGGTTTCAGGGCACCTTTTTTTGTATATAAAAAAACGCAGTATTTCGGACTTGAGCCTCGCTTTACGCTGAATTATATTCTGGATAAAAACACTTCTATCAAAGGAAGTTATACGATGATGAAGCAGTTTGTAACTCAGATTAGCAGTTCGTCTATCTCTCTTCCTTTTGACTTATGGGTGCCGGCAACAGATACTGTCAAGCCTCAGACAGCGCATCAGGGAGCAATCGGGCTTTTCAAAAATTTCTTTGAGGACAAGTACGAAGCAAGTTTTGAAGCGTATTATAAATATATGACCAATCAGGTAGATTATAAGGAAGGCACCAATTTCTTTTTTAACAGTAATTATCAGGGAGCACTTGTCTTTGGAAATGGCTGGTCTTACGGAGGGGAGTTTTATCTGAGAAAACGTTCCGGGAGGTTTACCGGATGGCTGAGTTATACCCTTGCATGGAGCAGAAGACAGTTTGATGACCTGAATGACGGCAAGCCTTTCGCATTTAAATATGACCGGAGACATAATCTTTCGCTTGTGGCCATTTATAATTTCAATAAAAGATGGTCGTTTTCTTCTGTATTTGTGTATCAGACAGGAAGCGCACTCACCTTACCTGAGGGAAGATTGTTTGTCCCGGTATATGGATGGACGAATAATTACTCCTGGTATAATGATTATACTGAGAAAAATGGTTACCGTCTCAAGGCCTATAATCGTCTGGATATTGGGTTAAGGTACAAAGCCGGGAAAAAACTCCGGTCCGAAATTCATATTGATATTTACAATGTATATAACCGCAGAAATCCTTTTTTCGTCTATATGACTCAGGAAAGAGATTCCCGCTCCAATGGGACAAAATTCGTGGCAAAGCAAATTTCTTTACTTCCGGTTATTCCTTCTGTTTCCTATAATTTCAGCTTTTAACCTTCATTAAATATGAATAAGAATATTATTTCCTTTTTCTTATGGATGGCCGCTTCGGCTCTGTTCTTTACTGCCTGCCAAAAAACGATTCACATTGATTTGAATGATTACGAGAAAAAAGTGGTTGTATTTAGTGAAAATGCCTCCGGCAGGTTTCCGGAGATTTACCTTACCGAATCCCAGTCTTATTATGGCTATCTCGAAATACAGAATAGCTTCAAGTTTTTAAAGGACGCTACGGTGATTCTCCGTACCGCAGGCTCTTCCCAAACGCTTACTCCTGCTACCCGCTTCGATACTGTCCCCGATTGGTGGGGCGGCTCCGGAAGGGATTCCGTGGAGGTATATTATTATACCGGCACGACCCCGCTGGCTGAAGGACAAAAATATGAGCTGGAAGTCGTTCATAATAACCGTACGGTGACTTCTGAAATGGAAATTGCTGCTCCGGTACAGGTAAAATCCATAAAGGAGGAAACCATTAATGACCCTTTTTCTGGTCAGCTTTTTCAGGCAAGTGTGATATTCGACGACGCTAAGGGCCAAAAAGATTACTACCGGGTTGGAGTAATTACTACCAATTCTTATGCGCAATGGAATCCCAATACAGGGCAATTTGATGATACCATTTATTTCTCCAGTACGAATTACTATATGGTACCGGAAGTAGAGGATGGACAGGAGCTCACAGCGAGTGTGTACAATTCGTACCCGGGGAGCACAGATATCACAAAACTCAAAATTTTTATCCAGCGCCTTTCCTACGGATTAGGTAACTACCTTGAATCAGTCAACTCTCAAAGCAATAACGGAAGTGACCCGTTTACAGAGCCTACCCTCCTCCGCTCCAATATACAAAACGGAATTGGCGCCTTTGGAGGATACTCCGTTTCGGATACGGTGTACAGGGAGTACTAAGCGTCTGACCCTGAAAAACCTGACAAATATTACTGAAAGAAGGTAATGGATTAACAGGGGTTTTATGAAAGTGCGGCAAAAATCATTGATTTAAAAAGTATTGATAATAAATATCGGGCTTTATGGATAAATACCATTTGCCGTTGCTGGTGTGTCGAAGACCACCAACAACCTAATTGCTCAGGATACATTCAGGTGGAAAACACCTGAATGGGCGAAATAAAACTCTGCGTGTAAAAAACTCCTCTCTTTGCGGCTTCCGCGGCTTTGCGTGAAACAAAAAAAACTCCGCGTAAAAAAAACCAACCCTTCGGAAAAATATTCTCCGAAGGGTTAGTTTTTGGGTTGCTGTTAATAGCGCAAATCTATTTACGGCTTACTCCACCCGGATCATTCCGCCGGAAGTATGTGCATTAAATTCAGGTGCGTACATGCTCTGAATCGTAGCAATACCGGAAGAGAAAGAGCCTTTGTAATACGTTTTCAGTTCGTATTCGATAATGTGGTCGCCTTTTGGGAGATTATCTATGAAGAAATGCGTAGCCACATCCCGGTTACTCTGATAATATCCGATTTTTCCATTGGATTTATAGGTAGAGATTTGTTCCACCGGCTCAAAACAACCTGCTCTCAAATCTTTCAGGTGTACATATTCCATATCTCTTCCGGTAGAAAATTCGAGTTTTACAAAAATCTTATCTCCTGCCTGCAGACTCATTCCGTCTGATACCGGCATTTTATTGCCATATCTTTCCACATAATAGGTTTTCTTTAAAGACAAGCCACTTGTAGCGTTGGATACCGCATAAATCGGCTGGAAATACTGCCAGTATAAAGCTCCGTAACCATTCCCAATACTGTTTTTGGTGATAGTCCATTCTGCCATTTCAGGTTTGATTTCTTCCGGTTTCCAGCTTACTTTTACGTATCCTGTACCATCCTCTTCCACGCCTTTATCGGAAGGACTGAAGAACTGACCGCCGAATTTATAGTCGGTTTGATTGGAGCTTTCGAGCATATTTTCTCCTGTAAGGAAAAGCAGATTGCAGGCGGCCACAGTTGCAGTAGTCGTTTCCCAGGAGCGATTCCGTTTTTTGCGGAGCATCCAGTTTTTCACCTGATTTACGATTTCCTGGTCATCATAAATTTCATCAAAAGCCTCAGCGACCAAAGCCTGAGTTTCCACTGCGGACTCGTACCAGAAATATCCCCCCTTTTCATTCCATGACACTCCGTCTTCCTTATCTCTTACAGCAGAATTTTTGAGTGCGTCAAGAATCGTTTTGGCTCGGGCCGTTTCCCCTCTTCTGTGCAGTGCAAGCGCGAGCATTGCCTGACCAAAAGGAGTGTATTTACCGATATTTTTCACCGCACTTTCTGCAAAGAAGGTATAAGCCTTTTCTTCGGGTTCAGACATTTTTACCTCCGGATAAAAAGAACGGGTATAGAGCGCCTGAATATCCGAAATACTTGCAATATATTCCTCTTTTCTATCTTCTTTTTTGGCGTCCTTATACACTTTCTGAATTTCATCATCAGAATATCTGACCGCTTTTTCCATTTTTTCCTTTACGGTTTCACTGGCTTTCACTCCAAGTTTATTCAGATGTCCGAAGCCTTCGAGCAAGAGACGGGTGATATAATTACTTGCACCACCGCCGGGGAACCAACTGAAACTTCCGTCACTGTTCTGACGATCCCAAAGCGTTTTTTCGGCTTTATCCATCTCAGAAGCCATACGCTCCATATCCATCAGTGTCCCGATTCTTTTTTTCCAGTCATCCTGTTTTGCATTCAGTATCCAGGGCGTTTCTTCCAGCATAGCCGACTTCAATTCTTCATTTTTGGAAAGCATATCTAAGATTCCCTCCTTGTTTTCGGAGCTTTTAGTCCATTTTTCCAGTACTGATTTTACGGCGGGAGTACTGTTCAGTACATGATTGCTGATGGCATTGGCATAATACCGGCTGAATAACTGTTCAGAACATTCATGAGGGAACTCCATCAGGTAAGGCATGGATTGCAAGGCGTACCAGGCCGGATTTTCCGAAAACTCCATGGTAAACAAAGAGTTACGGATTCCTCTGTTCATAGAGAAAGACTCCCTGAGCCCGGGCATTATAAAAGTTTTTGTTTCCTTACTTTTTACATACAAAGGCAGGCTTTCGGTAATCAGGACATCGTCAGTGAGTACAGGAAGTGCGTTTTCCTCCCCGTCCGCAAACTCTCCGGATTGTGCAATTACTCTGTAAGTAAGTGCCGAAACATCTTTGGGCACAGAAATACTCCATGTCAAAGAAGCATTCTGATTCATTGGCGCACTAAACGTTACTTCCGGGCTGCCGCCGTTGAGCATTTTAGCAGTCACATCCTGTCCGGAAATGATATCTGTAAACTGAATCTGCGCTTTTCCCGTTAATTCTTTTCCGGTCTGATTAATTACCGTAGCAGCAAACTTCATATTATCTCCCATTCGTACAAAACGGGGGTTATTCGGCAGAATCATCATTGGCTTTTGCGTAAAGATATCAGAAGAAGTAATCTCTCCGGATTTTCCATCTTCAGTATGAGCAAATGCAGCAAATTTCCATTGGGTTAACGCTTCAGGACTGGTAAAATTCACCAGAACATCTCCTTCTGCATTGGTTTCAAGGTGAGGGAGGAAGAAAGCTGTTTCCTTCAGATTGGTTCTTACGAATTTTTCTTTTTTCATTTCCACCGCCTGACCACTTACAGTCGATTTGGCATCCTGTTTCGCTCCCTCCGGAGTATCGGGTTCTTTGTCGGCTAAATCCGGAATGCCATCCGCATCTGACTCTTCGCTTACCAGTTTTTGAGTGTCGGGACTAACAGCAAAAGCAGCATATCCTGTCCCTGAATCTTTCGATTGTCCCATACTATCCATTACTGCCATACTTGCTTCTGGTGCTTCTCCTTTTTTGCCGGATTTGGGTTTAAACCCGGCTGCTTTTTGTTTTTGAGCATAATAATTCAGCTCCGCAAAAGAAATATCTGCATTGGGAACTCTGGGTGTCCGGTTGATAAAATAGAAGGAAGGCGAGATAACGTCAAACCCTGAACCCTGACTTACTACCGGATTATAATAATAGCGGTAGGGATTAGAATTCTGATTGCTGAAAGACGGAACGTACCAGGAATTATAGAAGATGGCGTCCAGGGATTTGTCATACATAAGCGCAAGCAATTCCGCAGAAACAGGGCTTCCGCCATTCAGTGCCGTAACGTTCAGTTTCCATTCCTCTCTGGCTCCCGGCACAAGCTTGTTGCGGAAACTCATCCATTTTACCTTTAGTTTATGATTTTCGGATTTTACGGTAAAATTATCTTCAAAAGTCAGATACTGATTGTTTTTGATGGTAACCATTACAATCTGATAATTTCCTTCCCAGCTTCCATCTACCGGCACTTCAACTATATTTTTTCCGCCCCGGATTTCTTTCAGGGTAGAATATACTACTCGTTTGTCTTTTACGACGAGATAGTTCAGGTAGAGCATTTCATTCTGGGAATACAGATAATGTGTCAGCGTATTGCCGGCAATGATTTCCGGATTGGCAATGTGTGACCATAAAGTAGTGGTAAAAGGAGATTCATTCGAGGTAGAATCCCACAGGGTAAAACTACCGTTAAAGGTTGCCGTGTCACCTGTTTTGTCCACCACATTCATAGTGTAATAATATCTTCCTACTTGTTGTGTACTTAATACAGTAGGGATAAAATTTACGGTATCCGCCGCAGAAAAAGGCATTTCTCCGGTTTTGGAAAGGCTTTTGATATCCACTCCATAAAAATCCTTATCAGCAGGAATCAGATAAAAAGCAAGTGTTCCTCCTCTGGGTACGTTCTGATTGTCCACATTGTTGATATGTAACTCAACGGGTTTGAGTCCGGATTTATTCATGAACTCAGGAAAACTTGCGTAAGGGCGAACACTTTCCTTCGTAAGTACTACCGTTTGATCCAGTTCATAAAACTCACCGGAAGCTTCGGATACTTTTGCTGTCATTAGAATGTACAGGGAAGTCAGGTTTTTAAGGGAATCTGTTTTGACGGGAGGAACGATTACATTGAACTCTCCTTTCAAATCGGTTTCTGTTACTTTATTAAAAGAAGAAATCAGATTGTTGGATTCCCAGTAATTGCCTGTATAATGCCGGTATTCAACCTTTACCTCTACTTTTGCCCCTCTCAGCGGTACACCGGCATAATAAATGGCTTTTCCTCTGAGGGTTACACTGTCTCCGATTTCGACTTCATTCTTTACAGGAAGCGTTTCCACCCAGAATTTCGGTCTTTTATATTCTTCTATTTTCAGGATAAGTCTTCCGAAATACTTGCGGGAGGGCTGATTGTTTTGAATCCATTCTACAATTACTTCTATTTCGCCTGAGGAGGTTTTGGGTAAAATAAGGGAGTCACTGAAACTTCCGTAGCGGTTGGTTATCAGGGTGTGTTCTGCCAGTTTTTCACCATAAGTAATCCTGAAGGTATCTTCTTTAATGGGGATAAAAGTATTACTGCCCCGGTTATAGGGAATGGCTTTTATATACACCGTTTGTCCCGGGCGGTAAATTTTGCGGTCAGAGAACATCAATACCCCCTGCTCGAGTATTTCTCCTCCGTAATCGTAGGTATAAGGGTCGATTTTTTCGTCAAGTTCCATTATTACAGGCCCGGAATCAATCGGAACCGGTTTCACTTCTTCTTTTTTGGGGGTATTTTTTTTCTTTTTATCCGGAGTAAGATTCATATCGGAAACCAGATTCCATGAAACATAATCGCTTTCGGAAATGGTTAAAGTATTGGCCATTGTCTCAGTCCCGTTTCGGAATGCAAACATATACCGGAGATAGGAATCGCCTGAATACAGCGGCTTCACAAAATCAAAATGCCCTTTACTATCCGTACTGTAAGTACTGTCCTGCACAAAATCAATGGCTTTTTCGTCGGGGAAATAATAACGTACCGCCTGCATTCCATCGAGGGGTTTACCGGTTTTACGGTCGGCAAAATACAATTTATAATACATAGGGTCATCTACATAATAAAAGGCAATATCGTTTACATAAAAATGTACTGCCTGAACCGTCCCTGTTTTGGCGTTAAAACCGGCATTGTCCGACATTGCAAGCCAGTATTCCCCTTCTGAGATAGCCGGTATTTTGATTTCTTTGGTGTGATAACGATAATCTGAGGATTCAAAGGTTTCATCCCAGGATTGTACCGCAGTGAGCTTGGCAAATCCTTCCGGTTTGACACTGGCGGTAGTCGCATTAAAAGGATAGAGACGAAACCATATCTGTCCGGCATTCCGTTGTCTGACCAATACCGGAATCGGGGTCATGGAGGGGTTTACTTCCGGAAAGGATAAATCCATGCTTTTTGCACTTAAATCCTGCTGAATTTGTTTACACACCATCGCTCCGTGAGAGGTGGGATAACGCTTTATGGCTTCTTCACATATCCGGTTGGCTTTTATAAAATCCTGGAAATAAAGAGAGTCATTTTTATTGTCGCTGTACATATAGTTCAGCCCGCGGTTAGCATAGAACTTTGCCATGAAAGAATACACATCGGTAACGGCGGGATGTTCATTGTTGAGCTTGGCTAACTTCTGTAAAGAGGCAATGTATAAGGAATCGGCGGATTTGCTGCCGTATGGAGCAACACTTCTGCCAAAATCCAGCCTTTCCAGGTCGGCAAGAATGAGCGCAAAGGTATCCTTGCGGGAAATATGAAGATTCAGCAGATTCTGATAAATATCCGTGGCAATTTTATGGGCTGCGCTTGTATCCGGAGTAGTAAAATTCGTTGTGAGGTAAGTACGGATATCAGAAAGAGCAGCCTCCGGTTTTAACACAAAAGGACTGGGTACCGGATCCGGGCTAATCCTGTCATTTTGAAAAAACTCCAGTGCATGATGTGTCATTACATCATAAATCGTAGGACGATACTGAAAAGAAAGCGCCTTTGACTCAGGGTTCTGAAGTAAAATCCCCGAATATTCCACTACACTTAATCCTTTCAACCCATTTTTGTTGGAAATAGAATTGACATACAGACCAGTGATTTCTTTATAAAAACGCTTTAAGTCCCACGTATGATAATTATCGCTCATGGGCGTATTGTTCTCATTGATGTTGTTGATAATCCAGTATTGTCTGTTGAGGATATCGTTGTAGGTATTCGCAAGTGTATTTTGCAAAATGGCATTTACAGGGAAGTTAGCTTTGCCGATTTCTTCTTTCAAAAAATCAATGTTGAGCGAGTCCACAGTAGCGGCTTCTTCTATTGCTCCCTGATATTTCATAATATAAAATACCGCATTTACCCAATCCTGGGTTTTGTTCTGCTCTTTTGCTTTCTGAAGGATTTTGTAGGCTGTAGTCCGGGCAGCCCTTAAGTTGGCTGCATCTTCGTTTTTAAAAAGTTCTTTCCAGTCAGTTTCTATCGGTGTAGTCTGACTGTATCCGGAAAGAACAAATAACATTAACAGAGGAATAGAAGCAATTAGTTTTTTCATTATGAATATATGCCTGAATGAATAAAAATTATAAGATAATTTTTTAGACAGATTCTTAGTAACGAAAAAGTTCATATTAAATTTTCCCGTTCCTGAAAATCGTTTACAAAACTACTCATTTTTTTCAATAGATTACGCAAAATGGATTGTTTTTGTGTCATAATACCATTAAATGATGTTTTTTACTTCTTGGTAAGCGATTTGTGGACTTATAGATTACGAATCCGAAGCAGGGAGGACAATGTTTTTATGGATACACATTTTGAACAGTCCCGAAAAAACAAATACGGGAATTGGAGGTTTTATGAAAGCAGTGTACATTTGGAAATGGAAATCAGATAACGGTATATACCGGTAAACCTTTAACAGCAATACTTTAAAAATGCAAACGATATCAGTCATTTTTGCGGCTTCAGAAAATCATGTAATTGGTTACAAAAATCAGTTACCCTGGCGGTTATCCGGAGACTTGAAGTATTTCAAACGGATTACCTCCGGAAAAACAGTGATTATGGGGAGAAAAACCTATGAATCACTGGGAAAACCCCTGCCCAACCGCCGAAACATCGTTGTCTCCTCTCTGTTTACGGAGGTAGAAGGAATCGAAGTAGCCCCCAATCTTAACGCTGCACTGAAATTATGTGAAGGGGAAGCCGAGGTGTTTCTGATTGGAGGTGCACAAATTTTCAAAACAGCCTTTGAAGAAAAAATAGTGGATAAGATATATTTTACCCTCGTTCATGCCGAAACAGAAGGAGATACTTTTTTTGAAATTCCGGATAAAAATCACTGGAAAATTGTGGGCGTGGAAGCCAATCAGGCAGATGAAAAAAATGAGTATGCCTATACCTTTATCACGATGGTAACCACCTGAAAAAAAACAGCGCAGCTTTTGAAACTGCGCTGTGTAGAAATTTTAGCTTATTCTTTTATCCATTCTGTACCCTGAGGGGTATCTTTTAATTTGATGTTCATTTTGATAAGCTCATCCCGGATAAAGTCAGAAACCTTAAAGTTTTTGTCTTTTCGTGCGTCGCTTCGGATACTTGTAATGACGTTCATCAGACCCTGAACCATTCCGTCACTTTCTCCTCCGGCTGAATCTTCTTCCGTTTTGAGTCCTAAAATATCGAAGAAAAAGGTTTCAAATTCTTTGGAGAACTGCATCAGCGTTTCGGCAGACACCGCTAACGGCCCGCTTCTGTCAGCATAAAGCTGATTAATCACCGGAACCACCTCAAAAAACCGGGCGATGGTTTTAGCAGTATTAAAATCATCATTCATAAAACTCTCAGCGTCTTCACGGAACGTTTTCAGGTTTTTCTCCATGTCCTCATTCAGCGCAACCAATCGGTTTTCCCCCTTGATTTCTCTCAATCGTTTGAGGGCGTCAGTGATTCTTTTGAGTGCTTTTTCCGCTGACTGAAGCGATACATTGGAAAAATCAATCGTGCTTCTGTAGTGAGCCTGAAGGATATAGAAACGAATCGTCATGGGAGAGTAAGCCTGTTCCAGCAAAGGATGTTTACCGGTATAAAGTTCCTTCAGATTGATTCCGTTCCCCAGTGATTTTGCCATTTTCTGCCCTTCGAGCGTAATCATATTACAGTGAAGCCAGTATTTCGCCTCTCCGTAATGATCGAATCCGGGAGCATGATTGCACGCATTGGACTGAGCGATTTCAGCTTCATGATGCGGAAAAATCAAGTCCAGTCCGCCTCCGTGAATATCATATTTTTCGCCCAGATATTTGGTGCTCATAGCACTACATTCGATATGCCAGCCCGGAAAGCCTGTGCTCCACGGAGAACTCCATTTCATCAAATGAGATTCGTCCGCTTTTTTCCACAGGGCAAAATCTGCAGGATGTCTTTTTTCGTCCTGCCCTTCCAGGTTTTCCCTGTATCCCGAAACGATTTCCTCGAGGTTTCTGCCGGACAATTCTCCGTATCCGAATACTTCATTGTATTTGAGCGTATCAAAATAAACGGAGCCGTTGATGATATAGGCAAACCCATTCGCAAGGATTTTTTCAATCATTTCAATTTGTTCCGGAATATGTCCCGTAGCCCGGGGTTCTATGCTTGGACGCAGTACATTCAGTGCATCCATGTCAAAATGATAACTATCGGTGTATCGCTGTGCTATCTCCATTGGCTCCAGGCGGTCGGCCTTGGCTTTCTTCTGAAGTTTGTCTTCCCCATCGTCGCTGTCTCCGGTAAGATGTCCCACATCCGTGATATTCCTTACATACCGTACTTTCATACCCATATAAGTAAGATAACGATAGACAATATCAAACGTGATTGCCGGGCGGGCGTGCCCAAGATGTGCATCTCCATATACCGTAGGTCCGCACAGATACATTCCGGTAAAAGGCGGATGCAGGGGCTCGAATTTTTCTTTTTGACGGGTTAATGTATTGTAAACAAAAAGATTTAACATGTTTATAGATTTTTAGTGTCAAGATAAATAATAAAAAAACAGCAGGAAAGAAGCTATTATAAAAATAGGTAACCCCTGTTTTACTTCAAAAACGGTGCAAAATTAATAATACTTAATGAATTTGTGTGAAATAAAATATTATACCCCCTGTGGGGTACAACAATTGCGGCAGGAAAAGAAGAAGAATAGAATGTTCATTCTCTTTTTGTAATAAAAATTAAGTGAATGCAGATTGAAATAACAGGATGCATTCAGGACACAAAGATACTACTTTTTTTTAATATTCCAAAAAAAATGACACGGATTATTCACGCTAAGTTGCTGAGGGGCTTGGGTTGTAGAATCTCTCGAAGAGTCGCTAAGAAGCTAAGGGGGGTAAAACTTCTATCTCTTTGCGGTCACCGCGGCTTTGCGTGAAACAGAAAGCATATAAAATACCATAAGACCACCCGTCACGGATGGCCTTACAGCTTTTACCACTTAATACTAATTTTATTTTTGCAAAAGGATTATTATGACTTCTTTGATTTTTTAATACGAAACTACAATCCCAACGGTAGGCTGAATAATGCCTAAATCATTTGGAATAAAGTAGGTCTGATAAAAGGCCGGGTTATCCGGATTTACCAAAGGTTGCCCGTCACTGTCCCTTCTTACATTCAGGATAGACGGTGCCGGAATTTTATAGTTATATACATTCTGCATATCAAAATACAGGTTCAGATTCCATTTGGTGAAAAACCATTTTTTATCTACTCTCAAATCCAGCCTGTGAAAGGATTTAAGACGTTGAGTATTGAGCAAATCATAATTGGGAACTCCCTGCTGAACCGAATTCCATACAGAAGTGAGGCTTGAAGTCAGGCTGTCGGTAGGAGTAAAAGGAGCCCCTGTCTGAAAACGCCATTTTGCACCCAGCTCCCAGTTTTTCGCGAATTTTTTCCCGGCAGTGAGGGTCACAATGTGTCTGCTATCCCAGGCAGAAGGAACATAATTTCCTCTCTTATCCGTAAACTCACTCCAAACCAGCGTATATGCCACAATTCCATAAAAGCCTTTAAACAAACGCTGCTGCGCAAGTACTTCCAATCCATACGTTCTGCCCTTTGAATCGGAGTTTGCGGGCTCATTCCCTACGATTCCAAAGTCTCCTCCAAAATTTGCCAGGCTCAGGGAATCTCTCAGCAGAAAAGGATAGTTCTGATAGCCTTTGTAAAAGCCTTCGATAGAAATTTTGGAATTGGTAGGGGTTACATAGGCAAATCCTCCTACGATATGATTATTCCGGATATACTCCAGACGATCTTTGTTTTCCAGCGTTTTATCTTCCGTTTTTCTGTATCCCATTACTGTATAGGTTGGCAGCTGATAATAGATTCCTGTATTGAAGTTTGCTGTCAGTTTCTCATTAAAGGCCCATGAAGCTGAGAAACGGGGCGAAAACTGTTTGAAAGGATTACTCATTTTGGAAGAGTAGCTGCTACCATCGATTCTTGCTCCTGCCGAGAGCGTAAGCCGGTTATTCAGCACAGTATTACTCACCTGACCAAAAGCTCCGTACCGGAAAAACCGGAGTCTGGATTCAAAATCTACCAGTCCAAAAGGAAGTTGATTATAGGTATCGCTGAGATAGCGGTCATATTCTCCTCCGGCTCCGAAATTGATTTTCCAGTTTCCATATCTCGCAGTATGCTCAACCCGGAGTTTATTCTCACTTTCCTGAGAAGTATAATCCAGTAATTTTGTCTGGCTCTCGTCGTTGTTTTTGTATTTAAAAGCACGGAAGTTAATCATATTCCGGCTGAGGGCTACAGTCCAGAATCCTTTGTCACCAAAATATTTATAACTTGACCCCACTGTATAACTCCACTGAGTCTGAACAGGAAGATATCCCAATACATATTTTTGAAATTCGGTAGAATCATCTTCCAGATTCAGCTTGAATAAATCATAAGAACCCAGACTCATTAAATTCAGCTCGCTTCTTTTCCCTAATTTAAACTTGTGTTTGTATTGCCAGTCATGATAAGTAGGCAAAAACGGCAATTCCAGGGCTTTAAAAAGCAACTGAAGATAAGAGCGGCGAACGGAAAGCAGATAGGAAGAATTTTTGCCGGAAGGACCTTCTACCGTAAGCGCAAGGTCACTTGCTCCCAGTGTAGCCGTAAATCCGGTACGGTCTTTTCTTGCCTCTCTTTGTCTGAACTGAAATACAGAACTTAAGGAGTTCCCCCGGTTAGCAGGAAATGCTCCTGAATAAAAATCTACTTCATTGATAAAATCCACATTAATCATCCCCACAGGCCCTCCGGATCCTCCCTGTGTAGCAAAGTGATTGATATTGGGGACTTCAATGTCATCCAGATAAAAACGGTTTTCGTTCGGTGCTCCCCCTCTGATTAAGATGTCATTCCGAAAGCTAACGGTACTTCCCACTCCCGGTAATGACTGTATTACTTTTGAAATATCTCTGTTTCCGCCCGGATTACGCTGTATTTCATTGGTTCCAATCGTTCTGAGTGACACAGGCGCTTCTTCTGATTTTTTGAAGGGAGAAGCTACTATAAATACAGAGTCACTGCCTTTGTTGTCTTCTTTCAGGCTAAGGTCCATATAGACCGGTTTATTGTTGGTAACCTGAATTTCATAATAAATGCGGGTCTCGAACCCTACGGCACTCACCTCAAGATTAAAAAGTCCAGGAGAAAGACCGGATATCTCAAAGTTTCCAGCACTGTCCGCATAAGCTCCCAGCTCTGTATTCTGTACAAAAACTGTGGCAAATGCAATCGCCTGATTGTTCGTCTCGTTTTCTACCCGCCCCTGAATAATACCTGTCTGCGCCAGCAACCGGCTGCTAAGTCCAAGTATGATTAATAATGTAATAAGTGATAACTGCTTCATTTCTTGAAAAGAAAGTTAATTAATATGTATAGTATCTTGTGGAAAAAAATGTTGAAATTTCATGAAAACAACTACTTAACGCATTTGAATCTATATTTGTTTAACTTTTTCTTCATTTTTTTTAAACAAAATTTATTTTATTATTCATTAAGATAAATTTCTGTATTTATAAAGTATCTCAGGGGTAGTGCTCACTCACAGAAAGCCGCCTTATGGCCTGGATGAACGATATTTTTATTGGGTAAAAAAGAAGAAATAATTCATATTTATACCCTTATTTTATCCTTATTTTTGAGTAAAATATTTTTTTTTAATTTTTTTTAAAATTTTATAAAAATATCAATTCTTACTCTTAATATTTAATAAAATAATTATATATTATAATTATTTATAATATATAAAAATGATTATTAGTTATTTATGATTATTAAATAAAACAATAGAATTCTATTTCTTACCTTTTTATTTTTCAAAAAAGTATTAAAATTGC
The DNA here is from genome assembly GCA_019695295.1 of Bacteroidia bacterium. Classification (GTDB taxonomy): domain Bacteria; phylum Bacteroidota; class Bacteroidia; order J057; family J057; genus JAAFHL01. The sequence continues at coordinate 37,690 of JAIBAH010000034.1, forward strand.
CCATTAAATCTCCAAAAAAGACAATTCAATAAATTTTATTTTTAATTATAAATATTACCCTTTATATTTGTAAAATAATTCGATATTTGATATCGTTATTATACAAACAAGAGCAAGGGCTGAGGTTGATTCGCTAAATTAGTTTGAGTCCCTCGGTTTTTAAAACAAGAGCAAGGGCTGAGGTTGATTCGCTAAATTAGTTTGAGTCCCTCGGTTTTTAAAACAAGAGCAAGGGCTGAGGTCGATTCGCTAAA
>JAIBAH010000162.1 GCA_019695295.1 Bacteroidia bacterium
CTTACATTTTTTTTTGGATTTAATATTAAAATTTCAAATAAAATGATTTACTTTGCGTAATATTTATCTAAAGTTTATTATTGTATTTAATTCAAACATCAAACATGCAAAAAATTACATTAACATTTCTTACATTATTGTCCATGACTTTTGTATTTGGACAGAAAGCAAGTCAAAACGGACCGATTCTAAATGCTGCCTCTATCAACATCGCAGGATTGGAGAAAGTGCAAACAACAGTTTGTGACACAGTAACCAATATAGACGGAAGCAATGACACACTTACTTTTTATACAGTAGCGGCAGCAAACGGAGGTGGTTACGTATCCGGACACAATGGATACGGAGACGTAGCAAAAGCAGAATACTTCAACTATACAGGAGCTCCTGCAACAATTCCGGGTGTAGCAATTACCTTTGCAATAGGAAAGGCGGGTGCAGCCAGCAATACGCTTAACGTAAAAGTATGGAGTGACAATGCAGGTACAGTAGGAACGGAATTGGCTTCTGCACCTATCACTTATGCTCAGGTAAAAGAAGACGTGGATTCATCCAGAAGTACCATCGTAATGTTCCCTACTCCCGTTGCAGTAACCGGTTCTTTCTATGTAGGCATTGAATTTGGGTATGCCAACGGAGATACTGTAGCTATCGTTACCAACAAAAACGGCAACACTAATCCCGGAACTGCATGGGAAAAATGGAGTGACGGAAACTGGTATGCTTACAGCAGTTCCAGCAGCTGGGGCCTTAACATGTCTCACCTCGTTTTCAGATTCCTTTGTACTGAGGCTGTGAGCATTAATGACGGTGTATTGGGTGGACAATTCTCTTTGTTCCCTAACCCGACTACAGGAACCTTCTCTCTTGAAGTAAGAAATGCTGAAGCGAAAAACGCAGTGATGACCGTTAGCAACATCCAAGGTCAGGTAGTATATACTGAAAACCTGAACTTCGCTTCCGGAAGTCTTACCAAAAATGTAAACTTAGGCAATATCGCCAATGGTTTATACATCGTAAACATTGCTTCTGAAGGCAAAGTAAGCAATCACAAACTGATGATTCAGAACTAATCCTCTACGGAAACAATGTCTTGATTAAGCGGAAAGGAAATTTTAGATTTTCTTTCCGCTTTTTGTTTTTTATAAAAAGTGTATCTTTGCAGGCAGATTATACAAAATCTGGCGTTACAGTTTCAAACTAATACAGAAAATCATGGTCGAAATGAATAAAATTGCAGTTTTCACCTCAGGAGGAGACTCTCCGGGAATGAATGCATGTATCCGGGCAGTAGTACGTACGACCTTATACTACGGAAAAGAAGTGTATGGAGTCAAAAGGGGATATCAGGGAATGATAGAAAATGATATTATCCCTCTCTACGCACATTCTGTCGGAAACATTATTCAACGGGGTGGCACGATTCTTCAGACAGCAAGAAGCAAAGAATTTATGACTCCCGAAGGGCGGAAGAAAGCATACGAAAGCCTCAAAAGCCAGGGAATCAACGGCGTAGTTGCAATCGGAGGGGATGGCACCTTTTCGGGAGCGAGAGTATTCATGAGTGAATATCCGGATATTAATTATGTAGGCATTCCCGGAACGATTGACAATGACCTTTTTGGTACAGATTACACCCTCGGATTCGATACCGCCCTCAATACCGTTGTAGAAGCGATAGACAGAATCCGGGACACCGCTGACTCTCATAACCGGTTATTTTTTGTAGAGGTAATGGGTCGGGATGCCGGTTTTATTGCACTTAATGCAGGTCTTGCAGCCGGAGCAGAAGCGATTCTGATTCCTGAAACGCCAACCAGTATTGACAATATTATCAGCCGTCTGGAAGATGGAAAAAGACGAAAAAAAACATCCAGTATCGTCATAGTGGGTGAGGGAGATGAGGCCGGAAATGCTTTTACGATTGCGGAACAGGTAAAAGGGAAAGTGGACTTTGATACAAGAGTGGTAGTGCTTGGACACGTTCAGAGAGGGGGAGCCCCTTCCTGCAAAGACAGAGTGCTGGCTGCAAAGATGGGAATGGGGGCCGTTGAGACCCTGCTCGCCGGAGGAAAAGGCGTTATGGTAGGCGTAAAGAACGGAGAAGTAGCTCTTACCCCCATGGAAAAGGCCGTAAAACATCATCAGGAAATTAATCCGGGATTATTGAGAATGATGGATATCCTAAGCCGGTAAGTATGACAGAGTTTGGATTGTACTTACAGCTTGGATTTAATCATATAGCAGATATTCATGCATACGACCATATTCTGTTTGTGGTGACATTGTGCCTTTCGCATCCCGTTCAGGAATGGAAAAAATTACTGATACTGATAACTGCTTTTACCATCGGGCACTCGGTGACACTGGCTTTATCGGTTTTAAAAATCGTGCTCATCCCGGCAGATTGGGTGGAATTTTGTATTCCAATTACCATCATTCTTTCTGCACTGATTAACCTGAGGACGTCAGAACCCATACATACTGGAAGGAAAATCCCGGCAAACTATCTCATTACGCTGGTTTTCGGACTGATTCACGGGCTGGGTTTCTCCAATTATCTCAGGGCATTGCTCGGCAAGGAAGTATCCATTGTTCAGCCTTTGCTCGCTTTTAATCTGGGGCTGGAAGCCGGGCAAATTCTCATTATTGCAATCGTAAGCGGAATTCTGTTTCTTTTACTGAAACTATTTCGTTTTTCCTATCCGGCAATCCGTACTTTTTTATCCGGTGCTGTAGCAGGTATCGCATTAACCTTATTAAAACTGCCTGAAATTTCCTGACAGGAAAGACCGGCAAAACATATCTAACTAAATAAAATTGAAATTACATCCGCTCTTAATACAAGCCGTCATTCATGGACTGACAGAAATATTTGCTCAGGGAAAATATGCTGACAAGGTAATAGAGTCTTTACTGAAATCCAATGCCAAATGGGGGGCAAGAGACCGGGCATTTATCGCAGAGTCTATCTATGAAATCGTACGGTATCAGAGAAGATACTGGGCAATGGCCGGTATGAATCCGGTATATCACGCCTCTGCGCTATGGCAGATTTTTGGACTTTACTGGGTCTCAAAAGGATATCCTCTGCCGGACTGGAAAGAATTTCAAAGAAGTAAACCTGCGGATAAAGTTTCTTTTGCAAGATTGCAAAGTCAGCCGGAAATATGGGAATCCTATCCGGACTGGCTCAATGAGATGGCAAAAGCAGAATTGGGAGAAGCCCTCTGGAATGAAGAGATGAAAGCCCTGAATTTACCGGCGGAAGTAGTAATGAGAGTTAATACCCTGAAAACCACTGTGGCTCAGCTTCAGAAAAAATTAAAGGAAGAAAGTATTTATACTGAAAAAATCCCTGGCTATCCCGACGCATTATTACTGACTAAAAGAATCAATATTTTTCGTCATCCTCTGTTTCAGGCCGGATTTTTCGAAATTCAGGATGCTTCCTCACAGAGTGTTGGCCGGTTTACGGGGGTGGAGCCGGGTATGCGGGTCATTGATGCCTGTGCCGGTGCCGGTGGCAAAACCCTTCATCTTGCGGCGCTGATGGAAAATAAAGGTAAAATCATCGCAATGGATGTAGAGGAATACAAATTGCAGGAGTTAAGAAAAAGAGCAAGCAGAGCCGGAATTTCCATCATTGAAACCCGGAAAATAGAGAGCACCAAAACCCTCAAAAGACTCTATGACTCCGCAGATTGCCTTCTACTGGACGTCCCCTGTTCCGGAACGGGTGTGATTCGCCGGAATCCTGACGCAAAATGGAAACTTTCTCCGGAATTTATCGGGGAAGTAAGAGAAAAACAAAGAGAAATTCTTCACTCCTACACCCGAATGACGGCAAGAGAAGGCAACGTAATCTATGCAACATGCAGCATTCTTCCTTCTGAGAATGAGCAGCAGGTAAAATCTTTTCTGAACGAAAATATGGCTTTTACGTTGAAGGAGGCTCGTCATATGCTTGCTTCAAGAGAAGGATTTGACGGGTTTTATATGGCTAAAATGAGTAGAAATATATGAAAAATTGCTTGTTTTTTTTATTAATTGTCATGGGAATTTCCGGATGTGTGCCTTCCTCAGACATAGCAAAGTACCCTGCAAGAAAATTATCCGGAGAAGCCGTAAACTGGAAAACCTTTAACGGTAAAACACTGGTGCTGCATTTTTGGGCTACGTGGTGCAAAGATTGTCTTGTAGAATTACCCTCTTTAACCAAAGCCTGGAACGGACTCGAACCCCATGAAAAAGAGCAGATTGCCATCGTTTTTCTTTCAGATGAAGAAACAGAAAGAATACAATATTTTATAGAAAACAGGGAAATCCCTTCCTTTGAGATGTATCGGCTCGAAAAAAACTTCAAAAACTATGGAGTATGGCATATTCCTCAGACCTATGTATTCCGGGATGATAAGGTGATAAAACAATGGGATAAAGGGGTAGAGTGGACAACGGAAGAACTGAGAACTCTTCTGAAATAATCCATTGTCGTCTTTAAAACTGACTCAGCCTCCGGGCCAGTTGTTCAAAGTCAGAAACAGAATGTGCAGGGAAATTGGCGATTCGTACCTGATTCGGTTTAAGTGTTCCGTACCCTGAACCGACAATCAGCCCCTCATCCTCCAGCGCTTTTAGATACAATGCGGCTTCGTCCCGGGTTTCGATTGTGATAACGGTAGGGGAACGAAAGGCCTTTTCTTTGACAAAAAAAGAAAAATGAGGGGATTTATTCACAACTTCCGTAAGGATTTCCATTTTCAGCAGGGTTTCTCTTCTGATTTCTCCGATTCCTTTTTTCAGCATATCTCCCAGTACTTTTCCGAGCAGATAGATACTGAGGATGTTGGGGGTTTCCATTGTCTGATAATTCACTGCTTTCGTCCACATATCGGTAAAGCGGTGATAGCTCCCGATAGATTTTCCTTTATTCAGGATGGATTCTGCCCTGTCTTTCAGCTTTTCTCCGGCAATCAATACCCCCAGGCCTGCGGGCATGCCCATTCCTTTCTGTACTGAAAAATAAGCACCATCTATCAGGGAATAATCCAGTTCGGGAAAAGGAGCCGAGGAAACGATGTCCAGTGTAATCAGCGCCTCAGGATGATTTCTCTTATATTCATACACTGCCTCCAAAGGCTGAATAACGCCGGTTGAAGATTCGTTATGTGTAAAATTAATCAGGTCAGTGGTAGCCGGAATCAGGTCGGGGATATACGTAAATCCCTTTCCTTTTTCGGTTTCATGAATCGTACAGGGATACATTAACTCCTGCGTAATCTGAGAAAACCGGTTAGAAAAAGCCCCGTTTACAAAGTGAAAACTACCCGTCTCCACGCAATTTTGAATCAAACGCTCCCATATTTCATTGGCAGAGGAAAAAAACAAAATAGTATGAGTTTCCGGAATCCCCATGAGTAATTTCAGGTTTTCTACTGTACTCTGATGAAACTCCTTATAGAAAGTACTCCTGTGAGAGATAGAACCAATATTTTCTTCCATTGCCTGCTGAAAATGGCTCTGGTAAGTGGGATAGAGTTGTGAGGGTCCGGCTGTGAAAAATATTTTATTCATTATCGTTTTTTACTTAATAAAACAACCAATTTTCGGGGATGGGCTTTAGATTTGAATTCCGGAGGACAAAGGTAAGGAAAAACCGGCGATTCACACTAACTTCCCCTAAACCGCATCCGGATTTTTCTACAAAAGAAGGGTTAAGCAATGGCTTTTTGTTTATAATGTCAGGGTCAACCCCCTTCAAATGACGCTTAAGCGGTGATTTTCAAAAGAATAAAAGTAAATCCTAAAAAACATGTAATTTATTCGGGGATTTTTCCGAACTTTGCGCCCTGAATTAACAAAGACGATTCGCTTTATATGAAGCATATACGGAATTTTTGCATTATTGCACACATTGACCACGGTAAAAGTACGCTCGCAGACCGTTTGCTGGAAGAAACCAAAACCCTCACCAACCGGGAAATGATGGCGCAGGTTCTGGACAGTATGGATTTGGAAAGGGAGAAAGGCATCACGATTAAGAGTCATGCGATACAGATGACTTACCCCAAGAACGGAGATATTTATACACTCAACCTGATAGATACTCCCGGCCATGTGGATTTTTCATACGAGGTATCCCGTTCTATCGCAGCCTGCGAAGGAGCACTGCTGGTAGTGGACGCTGCTCAGGGAATCGAAGCCCAGACTATCTCCAATCTCTACCTTGCAATCGGGCATGACCTTGAAATTATCCCTGTTTTAAACAAAATTGACCTGCCAAGCGCGAGAATAGAAGAGGTTACAGACGAGATTGTACAGATGATTGGCTGTAAAAGAGAGGATGTGATTCTGGCGAGCGCGAAGGAAGGAATCGGGATTGCTGATATTCTTGACGCAGTCATTGAGCGCGTTCCTGCCCCCAAAGGCAATCCGGACGCTCCACTGAAAGCGCTGGTTTTTGATTCCATCTTTGACCCATACCGGGGAGTAATTGTATATTTCAGGGTAATAGACGGAGAAATCAGTGTAAAAGACCAAATCCGTTTTATGGCTACCGAAACCAACTGGGAGGTGGACGAAATCGGGATTCTGCGGCTAAAGAAAGTGCCGCAGCAAACCATTAAAACGGGAAGTGTGGGATATATGGTGGCGGGGATTAAAAGCCTGAGAGATGTAAAAGTAGGGGATACGATTACGCATGTAGCCCGTCAGGCTGAAGTGGCTATTCAGGGATTTCAGGAGGTAAAGCCCATGGTATATGCGGGTTTATATCCGGTGGATTCCGAAGAGTTTGAAGAGTTGAGGGACGCACTCGAAAAACTGCACCTCAATGATGCCGCTTTGGTATATACTCCGGAAACTTCTGCGGCATTGGGCTTTGGTTTCCGTGCCGGCTTTTTGGGAATGCTTCATATGGAGATTGTTCAGGAGCGTCTCGACAGAGAGTTTAATATGGCGGTGATTACTACTGTTCCGGGAGTAGGATTTAAAGCAAAACTCACCAACGGAGAAATGATAGATGTAAATGGCCCTTCGGAAATGCCGGAAGGAAACCGACTTGATTATATGGAAGAGCCATTCATCAGAGCCCAAATCATTACCAAATCGGAGTATATCGGGCGAATTATGGAGTTGTGTATTGAGAAAAGAGGGTTGTTTATCAGTCAGTCTTATCTGACTCCGGAAAGGGTGGAAATCATCTTTGAAATGCCGCTCGCTGAAGTAGTATTCGACTTTTTTGATAAATTAAAAACCGTTTCCAGAGGATACGCGTCTTTCGATTATGAATTGATTGGCTTCCGGGAGTCGGATTTGGTAAAGCTGGAAATCCTGCTGAATGCCAAATCGGTGGACGCTTTGGGTACGATTATTCACAGAGATAAAGCCTATTATTGGGGAAAAAGAATTTGTGAAAAACTGAAGGAGTTGATTCCCCGTCAGCAATTCGAAATTCCGATTCAGGCTGCGATTGGTACGAAAGTAATCGCAAGGGAAACGATTAAGGCACTGAGAAAAGACGTTACGGCAAAATGTTATGGTGGGGATATCTCCCGTAAACGAAAACTGCTGGAAAAACAAAAGCAGGGGAAAAAGAAAATGCGTCAGATTGGCTCTGTGGAAGTGCCCCAAAGTGCATTCCACGCCGTTTTGAAGTTAGATTAAAGTTAGCCCAAGTTGCAGCTATCCATCTTTAATCTGTTGAGACTCGGGATTTTGATTTTTTTTGATTATCGGTTTGGGCACTACGGATTTTTTTCGGACGAAGGGGTAGCTTTTGTATTTGAGGGCATGATAGATGCTTTTGAGTTTTTCGTCGGGTTCTGAGCATCTTCTAATCTGGATGGTTTCTCCGGAAGTATTATTTCCGGTTGTGGTGATAATTTTTTGGGTATTTGCGATACGGATTATTTCCTGCC
>JAIBAH010000163.1 GCA_019695295.1 Bacteroidia bacterium
AAGGTAAATCCATAATATCACTACCACCACAGTACGGACCAGAAGCATAAAAGCACTGAGTGCGCCTTTTTCTGTACTCAGCCATAAACCGGAAGCCAGAAAAATGAACAGAATGAAAACTGTTATTGTTGTTTTTTTTCCGGTTTTGAGAGGGGTTTCGATGGAGGGTTCAGGAACAATGTGAGCGTACTTTTGTTCTCTTTCCCGTATCTGACGCGGTAAATAATACATCCAGTTTCCCAGAATGAGCCCCCAAACGATAAATAATCCAAGATATCCGCCAATAATATAAGTACTTCCTTCCGATTGGGTAACAACCCCGAAAAGCTGAGTAACACTCTCAGCCCATGCGTTTAATGCCTTCCACCAGGTTTGTCCGAAAATAAGGGTCAGCACGAGGAGTTTTTGTACGGCAGATTCCATCATAGTAATTGCTCCAAATACCATAAAAAGAATCCGGCTGTTGATACTGATAGAAAAAAGCAAAGCGGCACATACCCCCTGAAATCCCACCGCAATATATGCCATAGGAGACGTGAAGGGATTGACCGCTGCCTTTACTGCAATCACGATGAGCGTGGCTTTTATCACCCGGCCGAATACGTGCTGACTGCCGCGGGCAATGAGAGAAAGAATCAGTATGGAAAATCCTCCCAATACCAGTCCTGTAAACGGAAGATGAAAAGCATGCATCATCCCACCCAGGCCGGATTCGACCAACGCCCATAGTGCGGTAAGCCTTAGCAATTGCTGATATTTTTCCTGCTGTTCCAAATCGATTTAACGTAATTACTGAGTACAAAGGTAAGCGTTTTGAAATACAAAATTCAGAAAATGGTTTACAGAAAAAAACTATTATGAGAGAAGTTCTTCAGGGTAAAAAGAGTTCCCACAATGCTTATAAAACAAAAAACCATTCCAGCGTCACACCGAATGGCTCTTTTCTTTTTAACTCTTTTTTACCCTTATCTATGAAAAACGATGAAAGCAAGGCGCTTTCATTATTAATGAGACGCAAAGATACAAATAAAGTCACAATTTTTTTTAAATATTTTTAACAAAATTTATTAAAAAATGTGGATAGAATAATTTTACCTGTTTAAAGTATTGAAAAATAGGCACTTGTACTTATTGTTCAATTGATATTTTTTTGTAAAAAAACCTGAAAGGCTGAATTTATTCATTCCTGATTTTTCTTTTTCAGTGCTTTTCTGAGATAGTAAACAGTAAAAGCCGTAATGAATCCACAGGAAAAAAGCCAGGTAATCAAAGCGGAAGTAGTCATGATTACAGCACTTTTTGAATGTCACCGATAATTCTGTAAAATCCCCCGCCGGCTGATTCCACAATTTCCTCTACGCGGTATCTTTCCCCATCTTTACGGATGTCTTTGGGGAATTGCACGTTCCAGTCCGAATGATAGCCGGGAGTTTCTACTTTTACTCTCAGTTTTGTCCCATCCTTGATACATTTCAGAATGATGCCCGTTGAGGTATCAGAAGTGGTATCGAGGTGAGCAGAATTCGATACAGTAACCGGTGCAGGTGCTTTCAGATTTACGGCTGCGCTTACTTTCCCTTGCTTGGCATTTTCTATTGCAGTATCAGTAACCTCAATGCAGGCCAGTGCGCCTTCGGTCGTAACGACAAAAAGTCTTTCCTGAAAATACTGCATGGAAAGGGCTGAGCCGCAACCCGTAGCGAGTTTCCAGAGTCTTTCTCCGGATTCATTGAAACAGTAAATATTGGAGTAATTGTCCCCCGCAAAAACATATTTTCCGTCTTCTGCTGCAGCACAGGAATAAATCGTTGCATCGCATTTATATACTTTATCCTTTTTTCCGTTTTTTTCAAAGGAATAAACAGCGGAATTACCACAACCTGCAAATACTTTGCTTTTCTCCTGCCATCCGAAGAGAACGCCTCCGCCGGTTTCTTCATGCCAGAGCGTTGTGCCATCAGAGAGATTGTAGCAGGTAACCCCGTCAGAATGTCCGTGATATACAGCGGTGTCATCACATCTTACCATCCATCCGCCTGCGCCTTTGCTTTTTTTATGCCAGTGGCTTTCGTCCTCGTAGTTTACGATAAGTACATTTCCTGATGCATCCGAAACGCCAAGATACGCATTGGCAATATCGAGCCAGTAAATATCCACGTCTTCATTGACTTCGTAAGCGATTCTCGGAATTTTTCCCGTAAGGTCATATACATTTCCGTCATCGCAGCCAGCATAAATCCACCGCTGATCGGAAACGAGGCATTTTACCCCTTCCGGTAAACGAAACTGATTGATTACATTTCCGGAATGATCCAGCGCAAAAATACTTCCGTCCTGATTGCCCATCCAACAGCCGTGTTCGTTTACAAAGATTCCGAAAGCAGCGGAAGGGGTGCCGAACTTCCATAAAACAGGGGCTTTCCCGGAAGGAGAGCTACTTTTACTTTTTCCACTGCCTCCACTGCTGCTACTGCTGCCCGTACTGAAACTTACCACCGGACGGCGGGTAATCGTTCTGGATTTTTTCAGACGCACTCCCATTACTGCGTCAGTATATCCTTTTTTACGCTTTTCGTTTGCTTTCTTTTCGCCTGCTTTTTTGGCGTCTTCAAATGAAGCAAATGAAGAAGAACTGCTCGTTCCGGGTTCTCCGATCCTCCCGTAACGAATGGTAAGAGAAGTATCTTCAATCGTTACTTCATAAAACTTATGGGAAGAGCCGACATCTTCCGAATATTCAAGATAAATGATTTCCTTTGGCATTGTTTTTATTGGATTAATATTTTAGGCCGAGCAGGAATCCGATGGTGAAATTACTGTCCCAGTCAAAAACAAAAGTTTCGCACTGAGTGGCATCGGAAAGCGCTCTGTAGATATTTACACCGCTTTTCATCTTTGCTCCATCCGGTTTGTATTGATTGGGAGAGGATAAAACCGTATATCTTTCTTTTCCGTTTCTTACCTGTTTTGCCATTTCATAGGGTGCACCACCTATAATAAAACACTTGGAACGTTTGGAAGCGGGCACTTTGGAAGCAATTGCAGATACTTCTTTATAAACCTGGTCATCGGAAATTCCTCTGTCATAATATTTTGAGCCATAGGTTTCAAATGCTTTGAGCTGACCATTTTCAGACCATGAAATTTTGGTATTTCCTGACCCGATATCCACAACAAAGGAATTTCCTTCAAACTCTGCCGGTAATACTACTTTGGCTGCATATTTTCCTTCTTCTTCTGCCGTAACCGGATTGGCGATATACCCCATGGATTTGAGGGAAGCAACTACTTTTTTTACTTTTTCGTCCCGGATTGCAGCAGAGCTTACCACGAAGTGAATGGCATTTCCTTTCACCCCATAATCGAGCATTCCGGCGATGTATTTCTTTAATCCGTTTTTCAGATCTTCATCACTTGCCATATGCTCATACACAAGACTTGCACCGAATTCCGCCTTTTTTAATTCCCATCTTTTGTTGGCATCTACGTTGATGATAAAGGAGTTGAAGCCGGAAGCACCTAATTCCACTACGCCTTTCAGTTTTCCTTCCTGAGGTGCGGGAGGATTATAGGAGAAAGTAGTGTTGCTTTTAGGGGGAGGAGTATTTTCTTCTTTTTCACTCCGGTTGTCTGTGTTGGTATTCGTGTTGGTAGTGGAATCGTCCTGAACCACAGGATTGTCCCCTTCTCCCTTCGGTTTGCCACACATTTTGTAACAACCACTAAAACTAACCAGGAGAGCCATGATTAGAATATAGGAAAAACGAATGTCATTAAATTTCTTCATAAAATTAATCGCTTATTTAAGTAAATACTATTTTTTAGATGTGTTTGTTTCCGCCACAAATATAATGGATTTTCACTTAGAATAAAAAATGTTCTGAAATTATATTTCATCCCTAAACATAAGGCCGGTAATTTTGTTGTCGCTGTAATTCAACCCTAAAAAGTTTACTGTATGTCAAAAACTATATTACATAAAGCCGGCACAAGAGGAAATGCAAATCATGGATGGTTACAGAGCTATCATACTTTTAGTTTTGCCGGTTACTATAATCCTGAAAGGATGAACTTCGGCGTTTTAAGGGTACTGAATGACGATACCGTGGCAGCCGGAATGGGATTTGGGAGGCATCCGCATGAGAATATGGAGATTATCTCAATTCCGCTGGAAGGCGATCTGGAGCATAAGGACAGTATGGGAAATGTGGCAGTAATCCGAAGCGGAGATATTCAGGTTATGAGTGCAGGGACGGGGATTTTTCACAGTGAGCACAATAAAAACAGAGACAAAGAAGTAAAATTTTTACAGATATGGATTTTCCCCAATCAAAAGAATGTGAAGCCCCGTTATGACCAGATTACGCTTGACCCCGAGAAGAGAAAAAACCGGTTTCAGCAAATACTTTCTCCTGATTCTGAGGATGAAGGTGTTTGGATTCATCAGAATGCCTGGTTTCATCTGGGTTCTTTTGAGCAGGAAAAAGAAGCTGAATATGAGATGAAAAGCAAGGAAAACGGATTGTATGTGTTTGTCATCCGGGGAACCGTTACGGTAAATAATCAGCAGCTTGAGCCCCGTGACGGATTCGGGATTTGGGAAACGGATAAGGTCTCATTTCATACAGAATCAGATGCGGAGATTTTGCTGATGGAAGTACCGATGAAGGGATAATTCATAGTTCTTAAAGGAAGAAAACAGGGTTGTTTGTTATTTCGAAAGAAAAGTTTCACCATTTCTTTTTCACGCCTTCATATTTCATTCCCCGGAAGGAATTTATCAGAAACTGACGGTCAGGAAAGCTGTCTCTGACGTAATAATAATGATTGAATTCAGGGTCTTCCTCATAAAAGTGCGTTGCAAGCGTGTAATGCCGGGACTGTGCGTACCGATACAGCGTGTCGAGCATTGCGCCCCATTGTTTTTCCTTTTCCTCCAGAATAGCCCCGTCTATCATGATTACTTCGGGACGGTAGGTATCCAGATAGGCTGCGGTAACCTGCCCGGAATGTGCAATTTCCTTATCATTTAATCCCCAGGTATCTATTGCCCTCCACCGGGAATAAAAAGGGAGAATGCCTGCTTCTGTGGTAGCAAGGGTATAGTTCCGGGATTCCAGAGTGGCCATGATGGTAGCGGCTTCGTACTTTCCGTCTTTCAGTACAGGGAGTTTCCGGGAATAGCGTACATATGGATAAATCAGAAACCCAAAAATCACCAAAGCATAAAAAAGCAGATTTACATCCGGAAGAATACGGTTATACTCTTTGAGTTTTCCCATGATAAAGTGGCGGAACTCCTTCTCTTTTTTCCACAAAGGCGAAATCAGAATCACCGGCAGCACGCAGTACTGAAACCTCGCACCATAATTCATTTCATTGGAAAGAAAGAAAAAAGCTACGGTAAAGACCCCGACAGGAATCACTGTATAAACCGATATTTTGGGCGTACTGCCTGAAAAGAATTCCCATAAAAACACAGGAATGAGGGGCAGCATCAACATGCCGGTGAGATAAACAGAAATTATCAGGCTCATGGGATAGAGAGTACCACCGCCTTTACGGTAAAGCGGATTGGGCAGAGGATAGCCGAAATAGTACCAATGCCAGAGAAAGTACAGCAATGCCGGAAGGAAATACAGTAAAAAGAAGTAGATTCCGGATTTTTTGAAATACGCAATGCCAGATTCTGTTGTCAGTGTTTTTCGGTTTACCCATACAATCATCCCCAACCCACAGGCAACCCAAATAATCCCTTCCGGCCTTGTCAGGCTTGCTATCAGTCCAAATACGGAAAAGCCCGCAATATTCGGGACAGAATAAGATTCAGAAAGCACAATTTCCTGAAGGAATGCAGCCGTCAGTACTACCCAGAATGCAAAAAAAGGAGTCCCGAAGTAAACCGCTGTAAAATAGATCCCGGGATTGAGTATCAGATATAAGGTAAGCATCCCGGCCCAGAATACAGAGGTCTTGTTTCTGAACCGGTTATAGAGATATACAAAGAGAACGGTGAGCAGATGGGCAGATAAAGTCAGTGCTCTGACGGCTCCTTCTATGGAAAAGCCGGTTTTATACAAAAACGCCACGGCACACATAAATAAAAAATCAGTCGCTCCGTCCACGGGTTTTTCGCCTTTATTCCATACAATACCGTATCCCTCTCCCAAATGCTTCGCATAACGCATAAGCATTGCGGCATCCTCGATGGGAGGCTGAGTAAAATCGGCGAGCAGGAATGTACTCAGATAAACCGCTATGAGCGATAAACCCAGAAAAACCCCGTCAGTGATATTGATTTTTTTCATGCGAAAGAGAAAAGGATGGATTAAGTTTGGAGTCCGGCCACTTTTCAGGCGTTTTCAGGAAAAGCTTCCTTATAGTAAGTCCGTAATCAGATTGATTTTAGGAGGTGTTTCCGAAGTAAATCCTTCTGCATATCTAACTCCTGCAATATGTCCCATGGCACGCATTCTGTATTCAAAGGAATCCCAAAAGTCCTGAGTAGAAATATAGGTTTCCGGCTCGTCACTTTCCGGATTGTAAAATTGAGATTTGTGGGCGCGGATTGAGGCAATTTTTACTTTAAAAAACCCTGTAACGTCCACTATGAAGTCGGGTTTTATGTCCATATCCTGAATATAAAAGAAAGTTCGTTTGGGTCTCCAGCGTTCTTGAAGTACTCCATCTTGATAGGTTTTCAGCTTTACGAATCCACTCATATGGGCTGCATTTCTGACAAGTTTTGAGCCGCGTCCGTGGTCAGGATGTTTGTCGTGTACTGCATTGGCAATCACGATATCAGGCTGATATTTCCGGATGATTCTTACTACTTCGGCTATATGCTCTTCATCTTCTGTGAAAAAACAATCCCTGAAAGCCAGATTTTCTCTGACCTCTATTCCCAGAATAAGGGCAGCGGCTTGTCCCTCCTTATCCCGAATTTCGGGTGTTCCCCTCGTGCCCATTTCACCTCTTGTCAAATCCACAATTCCCACTTTTATACCCTCGCTCACCATTTTGGCGATTGTACCCCCGCAGGACATTTCTACATCATCGGGATGTGCACCAAAAACTAATACATCTAATTTCATTTTGAATTGCTCGTTTTTCCTACTTGAGTTAAATTAAAAAGCATTTTTTATTTTTTTATTGCTACGGATTCTTTATTGGGGTTTTTCCAGTAAAAAGTAGAGAGCGCAAACAGTATTCCGCCAAGTAACATTAAAGTAAAGGAAATGATTTCGGCCTGAGTCAGTTGCATTCCCAAAAAATCCGTTTTTACGTTTACCCTGATTTTTTCAATCAGAAAACGCTCCAGTCCGTTGAATATCAAATATAATCCTGAAAGCTGACCCAGAAAAGGGGTTTTCTTTCTGATTGCCCAGAGAACAATAAAAAGACCAATTCCCATTGCTGCCTCATACACGGAGGTTGGATATACTCCTTCTGCCAATTCCATGCAATGCTCTCCCACACATCCCGGAATTCTCACAGTACCATCGCCTACCACATTGTTTGGATAAGTATAGGACCACAACCAAGCCGGCAATCCAGGATTGGGATTGGGGTTTACAATTCCCCAGTCACCGTCACCAGAGAAATGACAACCCAGCCGGCCAATTCCGTATGAAAGCAATAAAACCGGCGTAGTCGCGTCTGCTACTGCCAATACATCATGATTTTTGCTTCGTACATAAAAAATAATTGCAATCGCGGCACACAAGAGCCCCCCGTAAAAGGTAAGCCCGTCAAAAGAAGCCAGCATTCCTACCGGGTCTTTCACAAAGTCAGACCAGTATTCAAAGGCGTGAAAGAGTTTTGCGCCTAATATCCCAAAAACGA
>JAIBAH010000035.1 GCA_019695295.1 Bacteroidia bacterium
ATTCCCCTTTCTCTTTCGAGGTCGTTGTTGTCAAGGATAAGCTCTCCGGTTTCCTGATTGTCCCTGAACAGCTTACAATGATGTAAAATCTTGTCCACAAGTGTGGTTTTACCGTGGTCAACGTGCGCAATAATTGCTACATTTCTAATTTCCATTGAAAATCAATAAGTTAAGTTTATTCTGTCGAATTTGGGTGCAAAATTACGGAAAAAAACGATAGCTTGTACTGTCTTTGTGATAATTATAATAAAAATCTTGCATTCAGGAGTTTATTTCATAATTTTATCCCATGAGATTCTTTCCTGAAAAAGGGTTGTCAGGAGAGATATCCGGATAAAATGAGTAATATTGGGATAACAGAAATTTACACAGATTCATCCACAACTGCATTTCGTCAGATAATTACTGCTGTTCCTACATTAGATACTGGTTTTTTAATTTTTCTTCGTTACTTTTACAGTATAAGACCTCATCAATACATACTATCATTCTAAATTTTAAAAAATAATATGAAAAATCTGTTTTTTTTAGCTTGCCTTTTTTATAGTCTGAGTATGTGGGCACAAACCACTCATTTGACGGTTAATGGAAAGTATCTTCTGGGAAATTGCGGGGATACAATTGTACTCAGAGGAGTAAATTATGCTGTGTATAACTGGGGTTATTCCCCCACTCAAATCCGATTTGACCAGATTGCGCAAACTGGAGCAAACGCCGTAAGAATACCCTGGTACGCAAGCGGAAGTCCGGCTTTATATGCAGACTGGGTGAAACTGGATAGTGCGCTTTCCAAATGTATTCAATATGATATGATTCCGATTCTTGATTTGCATGATCAAACCTGTCAGAATGACCCTGCTGCCCTTACAACCATGACGAATTGGTGGACACAACCCTCATTTCTTGCACTAGAAAACAAGTACAGGCATTCTTTAATCATTAATGTTGCCAATGAGGCATTATTTGTTGCGTGGACTGGAAATCCAGCTACCGCTCAGACCACTTTTACCAATACTTATACAACGATTGTGAACAACCTCAGAAATGCCGGTATTCAGGTACCTCTGATGATAGATGGTCCGGATTGTGGCACTAATCTGGATGTATTGTCGGCTGTAGCATCTACCTTACAGACCAATGACCCTCAGCATAATCTGATATTTAGTGCACATGCTTATTGGTACGGTTATGCAAATAATGATTCCTTGACGATGAGAACGAAAATTACCAATGCTGTCAATGCTAATTTCCCCTTTATATTCGGGGAGGTAGCCAATCAGCAAGATGATCAGGTGCTTTGTCAGTACAATCTAAATTATCGTCCAGTATTGAGTATGTGTCAGGAGTTTAATATCGGATGGTGTGCCTGGTCTTGGGATAACGACGGTTGTCCTAACCGTCAGGTAACTACAAACGGGAATTTTAGTTCTCTTACGCCGTATGGAAGTGTCATTGTAAATAATCCTTATTTTGGAATCAGTAATACAGCAGTCAGAAGTAAATATCTGGAGTTTGGTGTATGCAGTTCTGGAAACAATGACCATAACACTAATTATGGAGATAGTAGTTTTGTGAGTAATACTTCAGGGGATTATAATAGTGCTTTTGGTTTTAATAGTTTGAAGTCCAGTATTTCCGGTAATCATAATAGCAGTTTTGGGTATAATTCTCTGAAATCCAATACTTCCGGTCTCAATAATGTGGCGGTGGGAAGTAATGCACTGAGAAGCAATACTTCCGGGAAAAATAATGTAAGTATAGGGAATATGGCTACTTACGCTGCGGTAAACAGTTATGGAAATACACATGTAGGTTTTAGTGCAGGCTATAATGCCAAAGGCAGCGGAAATGTAGCCTTGGGAGATTCTGCATTATTTGCGGCTTCAGGCTCTACCGGAAGCTTTAACACCTCAATAGGGCGCATGACAATGAGGAATCTTACTACTGGAAGAAATAATGTTGCTCTTGGAGATTCCGCCCTGTTTTCTCTGACTACTTCTGCGAATACAGTTGCAATCGGAAAATCTGCTTTGAAAGGAAACACTACAGGAACCAACAATCTTGCATTGGGAAGTTATGTATTAACCTCCAACTCTACCGGTAACGGAAATACAGGAATCGGGTTTCAGGCACTGATGAATAACTCTACCGGATCTGGAAATCAGGCTTTTGGGTATCAGGCACTTGCTGCTAACCTTGTAGGCAGCAATAATATGGCTATTGGATATCAGGCACTCAATGCCAATACTACTTCCAACAATATGGCAATTGGATATCAGGCAATGCAGGTAAATACCTCCGGCTCCAATAATATGGCGATAGGTTTTCGGGCTCTCCAGAATAATACCACAGCAGGACTGAATGTGGCAATGGGATATTCATCTATGCAAATGAATACAACAGGAGCTAATAATGTTGGTGTGGGAGCCAATACACTCAAGGGAAATACTACAGGAGGAAACAATGTAGCCATTGGAGAGTCTGCACTTACAGCCAATACCACAGGAAGTACTAGTGTTGCCGTTGGTGGGCAGGCTTTGAAAGCCCAAACAGTAGGGGTGCGCAATATAGCAGTGGGCTATCAGTCTCAACAGGCAACGGTAAATGGAAACAATAATGTAAGTATGGGTCAAAACAGCATGAATGCCAATACTTCCGGCTCCAATAACGTAGCCTTGGGTACTTATTCGATGAGAGCAATGACTACGGGCGGAAGAAATACTGCAATTGGAGATTCTTCCTTAGCCGCTAATCTTGCCGGAGTGGGAAATGTAGGAGTAGGAAGAAGGGCTGGGGCATTAAGAAGCGATTATACAAACTGTACTTTTTTAGGGCAGAATGCCGACGCAAGTACAGCCGGATTTTCCAATGCAATGGCTTTAGGGAATGGTGCAGTTGTAAACTCCAGCAACAAAGTAATAGTAGGAAATACCTCAGTGACTTCTATCGGCGGTCAAGTGGGCTGGACAACATTCTCTGACAGAAGATTGAAAACCAACATCCGTCCTTCTGAATTGGGCTTGGAATTCATCAATCAACTCAATCCCGTAACCTACGAATACACCGCCGAAGGTCAAAAAGGTATCCGTTACACAGGGCTGATAGCTCAAGAAGTAGATGAAGCCGCTAAAGGTACTTTCTCCGGTGTGGATAAAAACGGAGAATACTGGGGAATCCGGTATGCAGAACTAACTGTGCCTTTGGTAAGTGCAGTAAAGGAACAAAATCAGATTATTGAAAATCAGCAATCCCAAATTCAGAGTCTTGAATCTCAAATTCAAAACCTGACTTTAATGCTCTCTCAACTCAGCACTGATTTACAATCTTGTTGTCTGAAAGAAACCAATGCTAAAACGTCTCAGGCTATCGTTTTAACCGGAGAAAACCCTTATTTGGAGCAAAATGTACCCAACCCATTTACCAAATCCACAACAATTCAATATTATATTCCTCAAAACGTAAAATCAGCCATTCTTCAAATTCAGAGTGTTAATGGAGATATCCTTCAAACTGTCGAAATCCAAACAAGAGGGGTGGAAAGTACAGAAATCAAAACGGGTGAATTAAGTTGGGGGACGTATTACTATTCTTTGATTTTAGATGGAAAGATATTTCAGACCAGAAAAATGATAATATCAAATCAGTAGTATTTTCAAACTGATTATTTCCTCCCCTTGAATAGTGTTCAACCTTCGGGTAGATAACAATTCAAGGGGAGGAGTTTATCAAATATCAATTGTTTGCAGAAAGTAAGTTTGGTTTATCAGGATATCATATTTTTTTAAATTAGACTTGCTTATAGTTGATTATTAGTACTTTGTCATGCTGAGTAACGAACTTCTCTCGCCGTTAGGCAACCATCACACCCCATTTACAGGTAATGTGTCATGTTGAGCGATAGCGAAACATGACAAAATTTATCAATAGATTGATTATCAATATAGAGTAACTCTATTAAATTAATAATTGTGTATCATTTGGGAGAAGTCCTCCCTGAAAAATAGTAAGTATTTGATTTTTAGGATATTTAAATCCAAATAATAATCAAATCTTTAGTTTGTGTTTTTTTTTAATAATTTTGTGTTTGAATGCGAAATAATGTTTATATTTGCAGTTAATATAGTTCAGTGTTTACCTTTAATCAATTATTTTTTATGTATCAAAACAGTCACTTTATTCACAGAAAATCCATTTTATTAATGGTGCTATTCTTGTTTTTGGGTTTTTATGCACACGCACAGCAGAGTACAACTCCAGCAAAACCAAAACCTCCGGTTTCAGTTATCTACACTTCTCAGCTAACTCAGATGTCTCCTCAAAAAAAGGAGTACATTCAGACTCATCCGGAAGAGTTTACGATTGTAGCAGATCCAGTAGCTGTTGCTACTACTCCTATTGTTGTACCTGTTACAGACCCCAAAAGCCCTTCATGTAATCCAAGCAGGGCTTCTGTTGAAGTACCTAAGATGGAGGCTACATCTGTAAAGACTAAGATTTCCAATGCAGACTTCCAAAAAATGCCTGCTGAAAAACAACAAGAGATTATGAAACATGCGGAATTATTTGAGTTTACCGATTAATTTTTTTTTTAATTCATCTTATCTATCATTATTTCAACATTAAAATGAAAGAAATGGTGATGGTTTTATCATTTATTTTACTACTAATTTAACAATCTTAAGCAAAATTTTTATGAAAAAAATAATATTTTTATTGTTTGCGGGACTTGCTACATCAGGAAGCCTTTTGGCACAGCTTAACCTTGGTGTCGGTTCAGGTACTACGGGGTTTGATTACACCAATATCGGTGTAAATACCAATAATGGAGGAAATGCAGGAGCGGGGAATGTTGCTCTTGGACAACATGCTATGAGAGGAAATGCAGGTACAAATGGTTATAATGTAGGGATTGGATATAACGCTTTAGATAATGCTCAAACAACCGGTGCAGATTATAATGTCGCATTAGGGGCTTATAATGGTTGGTTTATTACAACCGGGGCATATAATACAGCCGTGGGACCTCGTGCTTTATATTGGATGGGTACGGGTAATCGCAATATTGGGGTAGGGCATGCAGCCGGCTACTATATTGGTCAGGGAACAGGTGCAATCTATAATACTATCATCGGTGACTCCGCTATGTACAGTCCTTTCTCGGGAAATGATGTAACCAATAATGTGATAATCGGAGCGAAGGCTGCTTATGGTAATACTACCGGCTCTAATACTGTAGCGATAGGCTATGAAGCCGGACGTAAAAATACTTCTGCTTCAGAAAATGTAAGTATAGGCTATCAGGCAGCACGAGAAAATGCTATAACTTACGCCAATACGTTGGTAGGTGCTTATGCCGGTAGAAACAATACTGGAGGGTTTGGAATAACTGCATTAGGACATAGAGCACTTGTAAATAATACATCAGCCCTCTGGAATACTGCTATTGGTGCTTATGCATTAGAAGATGTTACTACTGGGACTCCCAATGACGGATTCGGTAACTCAGCCTTAGCTAATCTAACTACTGGTTCGGAAAATATAGGTGTGGGAGCTGGTGCAGGGTTGGGGATTGTAACCGGAAGCAGAAACATTTCTATGGGCTTTTATTCATTATTTGCCAATAATAACTCTAACAATAATATTGCAATAGGAAGTTACTCTCAATATGCTTCTACTACAGGAAACAACAATATTTCTGTTGGGACTGCTACTCTTGTAGCTAATACCACAGGTTATTCTTCAGTAGTAATAGGAGATTCTTCAGGTTATAGTAACACTTCCGGTTTTGGGAATACTTTTATGGGTTCTAAATCTGGATTTAGCAACACCACCGGTGCTTACAATGTCGCAATTGGAGAGAGGGCAGCCAATTTTAATAATACCGGCTCTTATGGGGTATTCGTTGGTCAAAATGCAGGCTTTGCTAATACAGCAGGATCTTACAATACTATGGTAGGTCAGGAGGCTGGGTTTAGTACTACTTCAGGGTACGAAAATAGCTTCTTTGGTGACTGGTCAGGCAGAAATAATACTACAGGGAATGATAATACCTTTATCGGAAATCAGTCCGGGCAGAATAATACAACTGCAAGCAATAATACTTACGTTGGAAACCTTTCCGGATATTCTGGAACAACAGGCGTTTTGAATGCTTATTTGGGGAGTTATTCCGGATATTACAGTATTACAGGGTATGGTAATACTTATCTAGGTGCTTATAGTGGTTTTGGAGATATACTTGGAGGTACCGGAAGAGGTAATACAGCAATCGGTGATAGCGCAATGTATTCTGTTACTACTGGAAGCAATAATGTATCAGTAGGTAGAATGGCAATGAGAGGCATTACTACCGGAAGTTGGAACGTGGCAATCGGAGACTCCGCCGCTTTTAACCTGACTACTCCTAATTTTGCTATCGCAATCGGAAAGGCGGCATTAAAAAGCAATACTACCGGAAACCTCAATATGGCAATTGGAACCAATGCTTTGTATTCTAATTCTACAGGAGCGAGTAATACCGCTATGGGCTATGAGGCTTTAAGATCCAATACTACTGGAAACAGTAACCTTGCACTTGGATATCAGGCTCTTTCTTCTAATTTAGTGGGGAGTTTAAATATGGCTTTTGGTTATCAGGCATTATTGAATAATACCACTTCCAACAATATGGCAATGGGCTATCAGGCAATGCAGTCTAATACTTCCGGCTCCAATAATATGGCAATTGGTTTCCGTGCATTACAAAATAATACTACCGCAGGGTTGAATGTAGCAATGGGTTATACTTCCATGCAAATGAATACTACAGGGGTAAATAATGTTGCGGTAGGGGCTAATTCATTGAAGCAAAATCAAACCGGAGGAAATAACGTTGCGGTAGGTGAGTCTGCACTTACAGCCAATACTACCGGAGGAACAAGCGTGGCTGTGGGCGGTCAGGCATTGAGGTCTCAGACTGTTGGCTTTCGTAATATAGCAGTTGGCTATCAGTCACAGCAAAACACAATTGACGGTATCAACAACGTAAGTATGGGTCAAAACAGCATGAACGCTAATACCTCCGGCGCAAATAACGTGGCTTTGGGTACTTATTCCATGAGAGCGATGACTACCGGCGGAAGAAATACTGCTATTGGGGATTCTTCCCTTACCGCTAATCTTGCCGGCATCGGAAATGTAGCAGTAGGAAGAAGAGCAGGAGCATTGAGAAATGATTATACCGGCTGTACATTCGTAGGTCAGTTGGCAGATGCTACTGTAGCTGCACTTACCAATGCCACCGCTATCGGAAATGGAGCAAGTGTAAATGCAAGCAATAAAGTAGTAGTAGGAAACACCTCAGTTACCTCTATCGGCGGTCAGGTAGGCTGGACTACATTCTCTGACAGAAGACTGAAAACTGACATCCGCCCCTCAGAACTGGGTCTGGAGTTTATCAATCAACTGAACCCTGTAACCTACGAATACACGGCTGAAGGTCAGAAAGGAATCCGTTATACCGGACTGATTGCTCAGGAAGTGGATGAAGCAGCCAAAGGTACTTTCTCGGGTGTAGATAAAAATGGTGAGTATATGGGAATCCGTTATGCAGAACTGACTGTGCCTTTGGTAAAAGCAGTTCAGGAAGTAAACGGACAAAATCAGACTCAGGACGTACAGATTGCAACGTTAAAGGCGCAAAATGAGGAATTGAAAGCGCAAAATATTGCTCAGGAGGCAAGAATTGAAAATCTGGAAGCAATTATCACTCAATTTGGAAAGGATTTACAATCCTGCTGCCTAAAATCAAACGAAACCGGTGCTACAAATACCAAAAGTGTATTGATTCTTTCCGGTGAAAGTCCTGTGCTTGAGCAAAATGTCCCCAATCCCTTTACAAAATCCACAATGATTCAGTATTATATTCCTCAAAATGTGAAATCTGCTTTCTTGCAAATTACAGATGTAAATGGAACGGTAATACAAAGTACTGAAATTACAGAAAGGGGCACAAGCAGTACAGAAATAAAAACCGGAAATCTTAGCTGGGGTACTTATTTCTATAGCTTAATCATTGAAGGTAAAGTATTTGAAACGAAAAAAATGGTGATTTCCAATCATTAAAAAGGAGGTTATTTAATTTTGAATTCATTCCGGATCTTCTTTAGTACAAGGTCCGGAATTTTTTCTATTATTAAAAATACAGCGAAGTTTATTGGGTGTCGGATATGAATCATTCTGAAATATCAATAATATTGTTTATAAATTGCTTGGTTTCCCTGTTTTTAACGAAACTATCCATCACCTATGTACTAGGAAATTTTTGATGATTTTTCTGGGAGGGATATGTATCTGTATGTCCCTACCATTTATTTCTCCTTAAAAGCCTTAGATGGTAAAAAACCTTAAATCCCCTTAAAATCCTTAAATGGTAGAAAAATCTTAAATCCCCTTAAAAGCCTTAGATGGTAAAAAAACCTTAAATCCCCTTAAAATCTTTAAATGGTAAAAAACTTAGCTACTAAAAATACATAGAAAAAATCTATTTTTTCCCATCAAAAGAGAATAATTTTCTAAAATTTTTATTTTTTAATAAGCTGATTATTAATTATATATAAAAAAAATCCTAACTTTTACATTTCATTTACATCGTTTTACAGATTAAAAGAACTCTTTTCTGTTTTTTACCGTAAATTTGTATGCAAATCATAAAGTATGAAAAGATCAGGAATTTTGCTTGCTGCTTTAATAATCAGTGTTCTGTTGATGCAATTTGTGTGGTATAATCCTCCTGCACAAAAAGCAGAAACTGTCATTGCTGCGGAAAAAGTAAATCTTGCCCTGCGCCGTACCGGACATTTAATTCTGAAACAGTCTGGCGATAGCACTACACAGATTCCGCCTGTAAAGCAAGTGAGTCAAAATGTGTGGGAGTTAAGATTGCCTGAGTATTTTCAGTATGATAGTTTACCTTATTTTTTGCAAAGTTCATTGAATATTCACCAAATCCGTTGTAAA
Source organism: Bacteroidia bacterium (assembly GCA_019695295.1). Taxonomy (GTDB): domain Bacteria; phylum Bacteroidota; class Bacteroidia; order J057; family J057; genus JAAFHL01. Next base: position 8,998 of record JAIBAH010000035.1, read on the forward strand.
TATAATGTAGCTATTTTTAAATGCAGTGACACGACCTTAGTGAAAGGATATAGTTTTGGGGATATTGCGAATGGACAAAAGGCCCCCTGTACAAACCGTATTATGGAGAAGGATTGCTATGATATCCGGCTTACGCTTTTGCCGGAAATGAAAAAAGAGCATTCTTTTATGCTAATTGCCCGGATTGTCAGTGCGTTTTCTTCAGTTGTATTGTCGGTCATTGCGGTTGTGTATTTTGTGGGGATATACCGTAATTCCCGGAAAGATTTGCCGTTTTCTTCCGGAGAAACAGATTCAGGTTTATTGTCACCGGAAGCAGAAGAACGTATCAATATTCCCGTTAAGCCTGCCCTTCGGTTTGCAAATTCGAGCCTGGATGTATCGAATCTTGAGCTTAAATGCGGGGAAATATGCCACCGGCTGACGTACAGAGAAGCGAAATTGCTTCACTTTTTTGTGCAGCAGGCCAATCAGGTTCTGGAAAGGAATTTTATTTTGGAAAATGTGTGGGAGGATGAAGGAATTGTGGTGGGAAGGAGTATCGATATGTTTGTTTCCCGTCTCCGTAAAATGCTGAAGGATGACCCTGATGTTCAGTTGGTGGCTGTGCATGGAATCGGGTATAAAATGGAAATAGTGGCTACCTGACTTCAGTGGTTTTGAAGTCAAAAAATATTTTTGAAATTCAGGGACACTAAAAATCTGTCCGTAATAATTATACAATCATTTCAATTATTTATGAATCGTTTTATGAAAAATCAACATTTTTATTTTTACGCTCTGATACTGTTGCTCGCTGCCTGCGCAGGACAAAATCAGTCTCAGTTATCTGCAATCAGACCCAATGAATCTGTTATTGCCTGCTCATTTACTCCTCCGGAAGCAAAAGTCTCGGGTACTGAGCGTCATAAAGAAGCTCCTCCGGCATTTGTGCATGCTATTTTACAGGACAAGTCTGGTAAGATTTGGTTTGGCGGATGGGAAAGCGGGCTGAACTCATACGATTTCAGTGATTTTAAGGAGTATGAGAAAGTGAACGAAATGGGAAGGCATGTTCATACTTTATTTGAGGATAAGTCCGGTAAACTCTGGATGGGAACATGGCAGAACGGTGTACATATCTATGATGGGACTTCCTTTCAGAATTTTACCCAAAAAGACGGACTCAATGACAATTATATACATAGTTTTTATCAGGATAAAGAAGGAAATATCTGGATTGGTACGGCTGCGGGCGTCTGTATGTATGATGGTAAAAGTTTTATCAATATCAGTGAAAGAGAAAAGCTGACTCAAAAAAGTATTTACAAAATTACAGCCGATAAATCCGGAAAAATCTGGTTTGGAGGAGATGAGGGAATATTTTATCATGACAATCAGGGTTTTCATTCTTTTACAAAAGCGGATGGTAGCAATTATCAGGTAGTGCGTGGTATTGTTGAGGATAAAAAGGGTGTCATCTGGTTTGGGAGTCAGGAAGGGTTATTCTCTTACGATGGAAAAAAAGTCAGTCATTTATCTTTAAATGGCAAAGAGCAGTCACAACAGGCCGTCTGGACAGTATATGAAGACTCCAAAGGCAATATCTGGTTCGGACTGTATGATTTTCATGGTTTTGGCGGTGGCTTGTGTCGCTATGACGGCAAATCCTGGACTTGCTTCACCGAAAAAGAAGGCCTGCCCGGCAACAGGGTATTTAGCATCTGTGAAGATAATAAAGGTAATTTATGGGTCGGTACATCCAATGGAATTTGTAGTTTTACTGAAAAAGGGATAACCTTTTTTGAAAAAATCTTTGACCCAGAGAAGGGCTGTTGAGGGTTCTTGCAGACATTCCAGATTTTTGAAGTCTGGAACGTCTGTAAATCTAACCTGCTCCTAAAAAGAATGTCTGTATTTGTGTCAGGACTTTGATGGTTCAGGGGGTACTTTTCTCAAGCGGACGCTTGAGGATGGGATAGCACAAGCGGACGCTTGCGCAAGCTAGGGGTTCAGGTGTCCGTTTGAATAAAAAATTCAAGCGGACGCTTGAAAAGGGGCTTGCACAAGCTAGGGCAAGACCTTACGATCGGTTTCCATACCCTCGTAAGGTTTTACCCTTGTAACGTTTTTAAAAACTACGCAGGGTCTACATTAATCAGTACTCTCAGTGTTTTATTGGGGGCTGACTGATAATACTGGTCAATGGCCTGAAGGATAAAATGCCGTACTTTAGTCAGGGAAAAGGTTTTATGAAGTTTCAGCAGGAATTGCATGCGGTAAGTGTTTCTTACCCTTGGAACTGTAGCATAATCAGGGCCGAGTAGCATATCGCCGAAAATGGGTTTCAGAAAGGTGTTGAGTCGGAGGGCTTCGGTTTCAATAAAAGACTGGAGGGGATGATGAATTTCAATTTCAATCAATCGGGTAAACGGCGGATACAAAAGCTCCTGACGGTGATATACGGTAGCCTCATAAAACAAGGAATAATCCGATTGGAGAAGTGTGAGTACCTGATTGGAAGGTTGAAAGGACTGGATGATGACTTTTCCTTGTTTTGTACTTCTGCCTGCCCGTCCGCTTACCTGAGTGAGCATCTGATAGGCATATTCATGTACCCTGAAATCCGGGTAAGTAAGCAGATTGTCGGCACTGACTACGCCAACGAGGGTAACATTCTCAAAATCCAGCCCTTTGGATACCATCTGAGTTCCTACAAGCACATCTATTTCCCTTGCTTCCAGCCTTGAAATCAGCCGCTGAAACCGGGTTTTTCCCCTAGTAGTATCCAGATCCATTCTTTCAATATTCAGGGTAGGGAAGAGGGCTTTCACTTCTTCCTCTATTTTTTCCGTTCCGATGCCCTGTTTTTTCAGGGTAAAATTTCCGCAGCCGGGACATTTATCATTGAGGTATTCAGTATGTCCGCAATAATGACAGCGGGCAAAGTCTTTCTGTTTGTGATAAGTAAGGGAAATATCACAGTTAATACATTCCGGAACGTGGCCACAACTTGTACAAATCAGATAGGGAGAATATCCTCTCCGGTTCTGAAACAGGATTACCTGTTCCCCTCTCTGAAGTGTCGCCGTCATATTTTCAATCAGGGTTTCTGAAAATACCCCTTTCACCTTTTTGGCTTTTACCGCTTCCCGCATATCCACCACTTCAATTACCGGTAGTTTGGCTGTTGGAATAGCTCTTTCTTTTAATTCGGTATAATGATATTTGCTTTTGAGTGCATTCATGAACGTTTCAAAAGAAGGGGTAGCAGAGCCTAATAAAACAGGAATCTGCTGCTGATTTCCCATCCATATTGCTACATCTCTTGCGTTATACCTCGGAGCGGGTTCGTCCTGTTTAAATGAGCGGTCATGTTCTTCATCAATAATAATCAGTCCCAGATTTTCGAAAGGAAGAAAAATAGCAGAGCGAACGCCAATTACAACATCATATTGATTCCCACATATTTTTTGCCATATTTCCACCCTTTCGTTATTACTGAAACGGGAATGATATACGCCCACCCGGTTTCCCAGTTCTCTTTTTACGCGGTCAATGATTTGCTGAGTAATAGAGATTTCGGGAAGAAGATACAGCACCTGTTTTCCGGACTTGATTGCGTCCCTTATGAGATGGACATAAATCAGGGTTTTTCCACTTCCGGTGATTCCGTTTAATAACACTGGAGTTGAGGGATTGAGCGTAAAGGATTTTTTGATATCCTGATACACATTTTCCTGGGCAGGATTCATTACCAGAAATTTTTCATTTACTGCTACGGGAAGGTCAGGGACTCTGTCCACTTCAACGGATTTCTCGATAATGTATCCTTTTTCCACCAGACTACTTACCACTCCAGCCGAAATATTCAGGTGTTTCAGGGTTTCTGATTTGGGGCACAACTGACCTTGTAAATGCGCTGATATCACATAAAGCAGCAGATTTTCCTGTTGGGGAGCACGGGAAAGAGCGTTGAGCGGTTCTTCCAGAAGGTGTTCATTTTTCTGATAGATTTCCGGTAAAAATAAATACGTTTTGGTTTTTGCCTGATAACTGCTTTCTATTTTCTGATTGATTTTTATCCAGCCTTTTTCCTCTATTTTTTTGAGTTTTGCCATCGGGCTCTGGATATTCCATATATCCGCAATTTCAGTAACATTTAACTCAGGATTCGATTGCAATGCTTCAAACAGAAGATACTCTTTATCATCGGTTACATATTCTTCCCACTTCATATCTTCCTCCCTCAGGCATACATAAAAATCGCTTTTGGGTTTTAGTCCGATAGGTAAAGCGGCTTTAAGCACTTCTCCTTCTGTGCACATATAATAAAAAGCCATCCATTCCATCATCCGGAACTGGGCTTCAAAAATAATCGGATGTTCATCAAGGATTTCTTCCACGAACTTCATCCTTTCTGTGTTTTCGGAATGAGACTCCCTGATACTTTTGATGATTCCCGTATAGATTTTATTTTTACCAAACTGAACATAAACCCTTTTGCCCGGAGCCGCTTCAGGAATCTGAGTCTCTGTCAGCCGGTAAGTATAATTGGACTGTACCGCCAAAGGAAGAATAATTTCCGCAAATACCATACTTGAATCTGTATTTTTTTGGCAAATATACAGAATATTTATAAAAGAATTATCAAAAAAAGAAATTTTTAGGGTAGAAACGGCCTTGAATTTCTTGTCATTTTATACAGTTAATCCGGATTCAGAATAAAAATTTTACTTCCTGATTTTTTTACTTTATACTGATTTACCCGGATTTTGACGCTTATGTAAGCCAGACATAAGGTAGCTGAAAATTACCGCCGTCCAAAAACTAAAAAGGGAATATACTAAGGCGGGTTCGATTAATATATCATTTTTCAAAAGGGTACTTCCTACGAGAAATGCAAGGGTCGTATTATGAATTCCGAGTTCTACTCCCAGGGTTAATCCATCTTTAAAGGGGAGTTTGAGTACTCTGGAGGAAAGATATCCCAATAAAAACCCAGCAAGATTTAACAAAAATGTAACCGGAAATAAACGGTACATATCTGTCACAGACACTACACTTGTTCCTCCCCGAAAAAATTTCAGGGCAAATACTGTCCCCAAAAGAATAATTGTAAGGTATTTCAGGATAGATTCGAGCTTTTTTGAGAGATTTTCGAAACGATACCGCAAAAACATTCCGACAGCAGCAGGCAGAATTGTTACCCAGAAAATTTGCAGTACTGTTTCTCCAAAAGGTAAACGGATGATTGCATGCTGATGGGTAAAAAGCTGAATCGCCAGATTGGTGATAAACGGAATGGTAAACAAGGATAAAACGGCGTTCAGATTGGTCAGTGCGACGGAAAGTGCGAGATTTCCCTTAAACCAGTAAGTGATAAAATTGGTGGTAGTACCTCCGGGACAGGCAGCCAGAATGATAAACCCGATTTTCCATTCTTTCGGAACGTCAAAAAAAGAGATAATTCCAAAAGCAATAATTGGAATAATCAGGGACTGAAGAATAAGACCGCTGATGATGGCCCTGGGATACAGAAAAATATTCAGAATGTCTTTCCAGGTAAGCGAAAGCCCAACTCCCAGCATGACAAAAGCCAGAGCACCCCTTATGAGGGTATCCATTTCGTTATGCAACAGAAGGTTTTCAGCCATATTTTCTGTTTTTTAAGAATAAAAACGCACTAATCCGTTAATTTACTCAAAAAAATGTTAAATCCTTATTAAAGTTTATTCAGGACTTGTAATTTTGCGTAAATTTGTTTCAAATTATTTATTTATCAAAATTTTCATTCAATAAAATCAGTTATAATATGAAAAAAAGTACAGTTATTCTTTGCCTTCTTTCCATGTTTGCGGTTTCCGGATTTGCACAGGAAGCCCGTAAAATTACAAAAGAAATGCGTATGACCATGAAGCAACTTCCACTTGAGTCCCGGAAAAAGTTGCTGGAGTCCGCCAAAAGGGAGCTTACCTTACAGGAAGCCGTAAATAAATCCGGAGTCGTCGCCGGTGCAACCGAGAAAGCGCCTGCTACAGCCCCCAAAATTATTACCACTTCGCCTTCTGTAACGGTTACCCCTGAGACTAAGGTCGCACCCGTTGCGGGAAATGAAACAAAGGTACAGGCTCCTGCCACTTCTTCTTTTACTCCTCCTGCGCCTCCGGCAGTTGCTCCGGAAGACTTCGTAACCAAAGCGAAATCTTACCCTGCTACTACTTTAGCATGGGATTCTGAAACCTTTGATTTTGGTAAAATGAACGAAGGGGATAAGGTAAAACATATTTTCACCGTTACCAATACCGGCACAAATCCGCTTTATGTTGTAAATGTCAAGCCTTCCTGTGGTTGCACAAGTCCCAACTGGACAAAAGAAGCAATCGCTCCGGGAAAAACCGGAATAGTGGAAATCGAGTTTAATTCAGCCGGAAAAGCCGGAATGCAATCTAAAACGGTAATGATTACTACCAATACAGAACCGGTTCAGAAAAGCCTGAAATTTACAGGGGAAGTACTTCCAAAGCCCGGACATGATAATCATGACGGACATAATCACGATGGTCATAACCATTAATATTCTTCAATAAATTATAAAAGAAAAAATCAGGATATTCGTGTCCTGATTTTTTCTTTTTTTTGCAAAATAATGAAATGCTTAAATATTATTATATTCCCGGATAAAATCCTTTTTATAGAAAATTTTCTTTTTTACGACAAAAGGCTGTTTTCCCAGATCCACAAATTCCGGAAAGGAGGTTTTGATGTCATAATCCCATTCTTTGGGGATAAAAATGGAGGTAGCGTCATAGAGTTTTATGTCTCCGATATATTCCTGATTGTCAATGACTACTACATTTTCCTGGATATTGTCATAATATTCCTCTCTTTCTTCTTTCATGTATAAATCCTTCCATACAACATAATCTGAACGGGTTACATTGATTAATCCGTCAAGGGAAGATTCAAAATAGCCGGAATGATAAAATACCCCTTTGATTTTGGTGTCAAAACTATGTTTTCCTGCTTTTAATTTCAGGGTAATCATCGTTTTGGGGGGAATGATGTGGGATTTCAGTCCATCCATATTCACTACAATCGTATCTGGTAACGGATTGTCCAGATCTGCATTTATCAATTTGGGGGGAGCAATAAATCCCGGAAAAATAAAAGGAATGAAAATCAGTATTTTGTAATATTTCATATTTTTAAAATCTCAGACAGAATCTGTTTTTACGTAAAAAAATACCGAAGGTTTTTGAGTGGAAAATAAACCGGAAATCTGCAATTAGGGAATAGCTAAAAAATGTCAATTGGATTTATTCATTTATTTAACAAGAATTTCCGGGTCTGAAAGACCTTTTACTCTTTTGAATTTCCGGATAATCACTCTTGAACCTTTGTCGTAGGTAATATAACTCCAAATCCAGTTAATCAGAACGATAAGCCGGTTTCGGAAACCTATCAGGAAAAGCAGGTGTATCATCATCCACATCAGCCATGCAATAATTCCCTTGAAGTGTGCTTTTGCAAGATCCGCTACTGCTTTATTTCTGCCGATAGTAGCCATAGAGCCTTTGTCATAGTATTCAAATGCCCTCAAAGGAGCCCCTTTCAGCAGATACTGAAGGTTGTGGGCCAGATTTTTCCCCATCTGAATGGCTACCTGAGCTACCTGAGGATGTCCCTGAGGGAAATTTCCATCGGAAGTCATATAAGCAATGTCTCCGATAGCGAAAATATCTTTATAGGTTTCCACCTGGCTGAAGGCGTTTACCCTGATACGGCCGTTGGGAAGCACCACCTCGGGGTCTAATCCGTTGATTGGACAGCCTTTTACGCCTGCACTCCATATCAAAGTGGTTGCTTCAAAGGTTTCTCCCTGATTGGTCTGTACGGTAGTGCCATCATACCCGGTAACGAAAGTATTGAGAGAAACATGAACTCCCATTTTTTCCAGATCACTCAGCGCATGGACGGATGATTTATCGGACATTCCGCTCAGTAAACGGTTTCCGGCTTCAATCAGCTGAATTTCCATCTGACGCATATCCAGTTCCGGGTAATCTGCAGGTAAAACGTATCTTTTTAGCTCAGCCAAAGCGCCCGCTGTTTCCACTCCCGTGGGTCCGCCTCCCACAATTACAAATTTCATCAACGCACTTTTGGTTTTGGGGTTGGATTCGTAATTGGCCTGCTCAAAATTCTGAAGAATCAGACTTCTTAAGTCCAGAGCCTCCGGAATCGTCTTCATGCTCATCGCCAGATTGTCTACAGGGAGATTGAAGAAATTGGTTTGTGTTCCGGTAGCAATCACCAGATAATCGTAGGATATCGCACCGATAGAGGTTTCCATGAATTTTTCATCCGGATAAAGATGCGTAACTTCCGCATTCCGGTAAATGATATTCTCCTGATCATCAAATAATTTTCTCAGGGGAAAAGCGATAGAATCCGGTTCAAGCCCGCCTGTCGCAACCTGATAGAGTAATGGCTGAAAAGTATGATAATTGTTTTTGTCTAATAATACAATCTGAATCTGAAGATGCTTCAGGGATTTAGCCAGATTAACGCCTCCAAATCCTCCGCCGATAATGACAATTCTGGGTAAATTGGTACCGGGAATGACCTTGTCCATATTCTTGTTTTTTTGCGTAATGAAACCCCTTTGGGGATTTGAAAATTCTGTATAAAATTGTTACAGATTGAAAATATAACGCCTTAAAACGGGAAAAGTTTGATGATTATTTATAGAAAATGTCCATAATCCGACTTTGTGCAGTCAGGGATTATTAGAGAAGCCGTTTTTTCTGTAAGCCGGATTCTCCCTTAAAAAAAAGGAACCGTTTGAATCTTTGGGATTGCAATTGTGGTTTACCGGCCCTTTCTGTCGTTTTTACCTAACCAGAAACCAAACCCTGAACCACAAACGCCTCCGATAATGTGCGCAAACTGCGAAATGTGATCTGTAGCCTGAATGCTGTTTACGATTTCTCCTCCGATATAAAGTGCTGCAACGATGATAAATGTGAGCGGAATTTTACCCTGACTGAAATTGGTAAAAGAACTTAAAAGGATAAGCATAAAAACGATACCGCTTGCGCCCAGTAAACCTTCACGGAATAATGTAAGCTGAAGGACACCGGTTATGAACGCGGTGAAAAGAATCATGATTACGAGGTCTCTTCCCCCGTATTTTTCTTCCACCACCGGACCAATAAGCAATAATAATGAAGCATTGGCGAGCCAGTGATGCCAGTTGGCGTGTCCGAGTACGTGAGAAAACAACCGGAAATAAGTAGAAGGACTGGAAATACTCATGTCGGGTGTAACTGTAAAATATATCCTGAATCCGTCACCCATAAAACTGCTCAATATGAGAATGACGGTACAAAGGATGGAGAACGTGAGAATTACGGGTGAATTGTATTGGATTTTCATTTTTAAAAATATTGAAAAATAGTAGTCTGTTTTAAAATTTTCTGTACAAAAGTATAGAATATAAAGGATAAAACAAGGATTAAACCTAATTTTTCTTTACTTCTTTTACAAAATCCTCCAGCCGGTAGAGTTTGCTTTTTATGATATACTTTTCGCCATTGGGCAAATCCCATCCGATTCTGTCTTTGGGAAAAGGCTGGTCAGGGTCAAAGTCCCAGGTTTTTTCTGTAAAAATTTTAGTAGAATCCAGCTCTGTAAAGTCGCCTTTGAATATCCAGTTGCCGTATTCAATTTGTTTTTCGGAGAGTTTCGTCGTTCTGTAAATCTGATCTCCGTAGAGGTCTTTCCAGATTACGTATCGGGAATTGCTGAGGTTAATCAGTCCGCCTTTATTCAGGGTGAAAACAGTGTCTTTTAAAACAGTCTTGTTTTCATCCATGATTTTAATTTTATGAGTACCTTTGTTTGCTTTCAGTATCATTGCACTTCCGGGTTCCATGGCAAAAGTCTGCCCGTCTATTTCGATTTTTCTCAGTGATTTACCGGCATTGTCTATGTACAGATTGTCGCGGGAACAACCACTGAAAGCGAGTAAAACGCCTGCTAAAATCCAGATTCGTATAAAAATCATGTATTGAGTATTTAATTTTTCCGTGTGTAAAACAAAGAAATATTCTACAATTTTCAAAATAAATATCGGGAATTTAACTTTTCTCTTCTTTCTGCCATTCTCTTACAGCATTCAGTCCGCCCTGGAGGGAGAAAAGTGGGAGGTTGGGGGCTTTTTCTTTTAGTTTTTTAACGGCATTATCACTTCTTTTGCCGGACTGACAATAAAGAATGCAAATTTTCTCTTTATCTATCGCTTCAATAATCTGATGGGCTTTGTTTTGTGGAATATGAACCCCGCCTATATGATCAATCTGCCGCTCAAAATCTTCTCTGATATCAATCAAAATAAAGCTATCCGGACTCTTCTGAATCTCCAGAAAACGGTGAACGGAAAGAGAAAAGGAGAACGAAGGTTCTGCGCTGCGATTACAGAATAATTCATAGTCCTGTAATTCCCGGATTACCGGGTTTTCTCCGCTGATGGGATTTTCAGGGTCTTTGACTATTGTCAGCGTATGCATCTGAAAGGTCAAAGCGTCAAAAATACAAAGCCGGTTAATAAGAGGTTCTCCGGTTCCGGTAATAACCTTGATTACTTCCAGTGCCTGCATACTTCCTATTATGCCCGGCAATACTCCCAGTACTCCCGCTTCGGAACAATCCGGAATGCTTCCCGGTGCAGGCGGCTCAGGAAAAATATCCCGGTAATTTGCGCTGAATGTATTGTCAATCTCAGGAAAATTAAAAACCGAAACCTGCCCTTCAAACTGATGAATTGCCCCATACACAAGGGGTTTTCCCAAAAGTACGCAGGCGTCGTTGACAAGATAACGGGTAGCAAAATTATCAGAACCATCTGCCACTACATCATATTCCCGGATGGTTTCCAGTGCATTTCCCGATGTACATCTGAATGGATATAACGATATCTCTGTCAGAGGATTAAGTGCTTTTATTTTTTTCACTGCTTCCTCTCCCTTGGGCTTTCCTGTGCTTTCGGTGGAATACAAAATCTGACGCTGAAGATTGGATATATCCACAATGTCATCTTCCATGATTCCGATTTTTCCTACGCCTGCTGCGGCAAGATACAGTAGCAAAGGCGCACTTAATCCGCCTGCACCGATTACCAGTACGCGGGATTTTTTTAGTTTATGCTGAGACTCCGTCCCGAATCCTTTCAGAATCAGGTGCCGGTGATATCGTTGAAGTTCATTGTCTGTAAGCATGCCGGTTCTTGGAATAAAACAAAACGTTATTTTTCTTTCGGGAACTCCTCAGGAATTCAGAGAGAGGTTTCTCTTAATGCATTTTTTAAGTGCTCACAAATAAACCGGATTTGATCTTCCGGCAATTCTGAGTGCATAGGCAAACTGAGTACTTCGGCAGTAAGCTGCTCTGTAACAGGAAGGTCTCCTTCATGATAACCGTATTCCTGGTATGCCTGCTGAAGATGAGACGCCACCGGATAATAAATCATATTTGGAATGTTTCTGGCGTCAAGATAAGCCTTTACTGCGTCTCTTTTGGCTCTTCCTTCCGTAATTTTGAGGGTATATTGATGATAAACGTGCTGTACGTTATCTGCACAGGCTGGCAGTATGAGTCCTTCTGTGTCTTTCAGGCATTCGTTGTACAAATCCGCAGCCTGATTTCTGGAAGTATTGTACCGGTCAAGGTGAGGCAGTTTGGCGGAAAGTACGGCAGCCTGAATTGCGTCTAACCGGCTGTTGATTCCGATACTGTCATGATAATACCTTTTTTTCTGTCCGTGATTACAAATCATCCGGATTTTTTCTGCCAGGGTATCGTCCTGAGTGAATATTGCGCCTCCGTCACCGTAAGCCCCGAGGTTTTTGCTGGGATAAAATGAGGTACAGCCGATTTCGCCCAAAGTGCCTGCTTTATGTACAGCACCGTTGGAAAAGGTAATTTCAGACCCAATGGCCTGAGCGGTATCTTCGACTACAAAGAGATTATTTTCCTTTGCAATTTTCAGAATTTCCTCCATATCAGCCGGCTGACCATACAGATGAACCGGAATGATTCCTTTGGTTCTGGGAGTGATTTTCCGTTTCAGATCTTCGGTATCAATATTAAATGTATCGGGATACACCTCCACAAAAACCGGCTTTAGTCTGAGTAAAGCGATTACTTCTACCGTGGCGATATAGGTAAAGGAAGGTGTCAGAATCTCATCGCCCGGCTCTACACCCATCACCATCAGGGCTACCTGCAATGCGTCGGTACCATTGGCACATGAGATTACGTGTTTTACTTTCAGATACTCAGCCAGTTGATTTTCAAAGTTTTTTACGGCTTCTCCTCCAATGTATTGTCCTTTTTCCAGTAAATTCAGGATGGCTGAATCTATATTTTCCTTTATTTCGTGATATTGCGTAATCGTATCTACCAGTTTAATATTCATGAGATGTTTTTTATTGGTTAAATAATTAAATTTGAATGGGTTTATCCTTAATTTTTCAGCTACGGCACTCAAACGGGATTCTCTGAAAGGCAGGAATAACGGTTGAGCAGCGTTTTTTAATCAGTACTGACAAATTATAAGAACGTAAAATTGCTTATATTTGCGGGCAAAATTACATTAATTTTGTGATTTAATAAAAGGATAAAAAAATAGCATTTTTCTAACTATATGAAAATGAAGCAACTGGTAGTTATGATATTTTTATTTACAGGGGTAAATCTTTTTGCACAGGTAAATATTGCAGATTCAACGATTTCACTCTGGATGTTGCAGGTGGGATACAAGGGATTTATTCCCGGAGGCGATATGGCAAAAAGATATGGCTATACTTCTACTGCGGGTATGCTTGTAGGATATAAATGGGAGTCAAACTATTATGTATCTGCGGGTTTGCATACGCTTTTTGGGGGAAGTATAAGGGAGGATTCTATTCTGAAAAATATTACAATTGATGGGTATCTGGTTGATAATGAAGGAAATTTCGTAGCACCTCGCCCTTCTGAAACCGGATTCATTGTACCTTTCTCCGTTGGAAAGGTTTTTCATACGGGTTTTGCTCCCAATAAAAATTCAGGAATTTATGCCGAACTCGGAACGCAGTTTCTTCAGCATCGGATTTGGTATAATGTACCCCGAAACCGGATTCCGGCCCTTACCAAAGAGTATCAGAAAGGATATGACCGCCTGACCAATGGTTTGGGAGTAACGGAAGGAATCGGATACCGCAATTTTTCCAATAATAGTTTTTATAATTTTTCAATCGGACTGGAATTTAGCCAGAACTTCACTCAAAACCGCCGGACTCTGGATTTCGATACGGGCGTAAGGGATACACGCAAGCGACTGGACTTGTTTTTTGGGGTTTCTGTAAACTGGATTTTCCCTGTATATAAACAGGCCGATGATAAAATTCATTATTATTAATTATTCACTTTTATAACCATAAATCAATGATATACAGAAGTAAAGCACCTTTACGCCTCGGTCTTGCAGGGGGAGGTACAGATGTAAGTCCCTATTGTGATACTTACGGAGGGGCAATTTTAAATGCTACGATTAATATGTATGCTCAGGTAGCAATTGAACCAATTGAGGGGAACACACTGATTTTAAATTCAATAGACAGAAATAAAACACTCGAAATTCCCCTGATGAATGGTCAAGAACTGGATACTTCAGACGGTGAGCTGATTCTGCTCAAGGGGGTATATAACCGGATTGTAAAAGATTTTGCCCATAAACATCTTCCCTGTAAAATCACTACTTTTGTAGAAGCTCCGCTGGGTTCCGGCCTGGGCACTTCCTCTACACTGGTAGTAGCAATCATCGGGGCTTTTGTGGAATGGCTGAAACTCCCATTGGGAGAATATGATATTGCTCATCTCGCCTATGAAATCGAAAGGCAGGACCTCAAAATGGCCGGCGGAGCCCAGGATCAGTATGCCGCTACTTTTGGAGGATTCAATTTCATGGAATTTTATGAAAATCAGAAGGTAATTGTAAATCCACTCCGGATTAAATCCAATATTATCAATGAACTGGAATGTAATTTACTCTTGTATTATACGGAAACAAGCCGTTTGTCTTCGTCTATCATTGAGACACAGCAAAGCAATATTCAGAATAAGGAAGGGAAATCCATAGAAGCTACGCACAAAGTAAAAGAACAGGCTTTTATGATGAAAGAAGCAATTCTGAGAGGAGAAATCCTGAAAATCGGGCAAATTCTGGATTTTGGCTGGCAAAATAAAAAACAAATGGCCAAAAATATCTCCAATCCTCTGATTGATCAGATTTATGATAATGCCCTCAGGGCAGGCGCAACCGGAGGTAAAATTTCCGGAGCCGGTGGGGGCGGGTTTATGACTTTCTTCTGTCCCGGAACCACCCGCTTTCAGGTTACAGACGTACTCCTTCAGTTTGGAGGCAGAACACAACCGTTTCAGTTTTCCAGTGTGGGGCTTACGACCTGGAGTATTTAGGTTGAGAGAAACAAAACAGGAATCAGGATTGAAATTACTTTTTCTCAATCAATAAAAAATAACAAAATGTATCATTTCTCCTATTTCAAAGAAAAAGAACAACAGGTCATTCTGGATTTTATAGCCCGGAATCCGTTTGCTTTTCTGACGGGGAGTTTCCTGTCGGGGGCTCAGGTTGCTACTCAGATTCCGGTATTGATGGAAGAAAGGGAGGGCGAATTGTATTTGCAGGGGCATATCATGAGAAATACAGATCATCATAAGGCGTTTGTAGAAAATCCCAGTGCCTTGCTTGTATTTACCGGGCCCGATTGTTATGTGAGTGCTTCCTGGTACAGCAATCCTCAGATTGGTTCAACGTGGAACTATATGAGCGTACACATTGGCGGAAAACTGAGTTTCATGACTAATGAGGCACTCGTTGCGTTTATGAGGAAAATGACCCTGAAATTTGAGAAAGGAAATACAGACTCTGCGACAATTTATGATAATCTGCCGGAGTCGTTTTTAAGTAAAATGATGCCTGCAATTGTAGGTTTTGAGATAAAAGCGAACAAAATAGACAACGTATTTAAACTCAGTCAGAACAGAGATGAACAAAGCTACCGGAATATCATCGGGAAATTAGAGGAAGAGGGAGGAAAAAGTGCTTTGATTGCCGGCGAAATGAGGAAAAGACAAAAAGAGTTATTTCCTTCAGGGGTGGAGTGGGATGTCTCAAAGTTTGATTCCTGAATTTCATTGATTTTCCAAAAAAGAACACTATTTTAAAACCATTTTCCGAAATTCAAAACACACAGGCTTTTCCTGACCCGAACGGGTTGAAAAAATCAATGGAAATTTTATCATGACAAAAGAAGAAGCAATTGCTCATATCAATGAAACTTGCGGCAACGGATGGATTAATCCGGTAGAAATATTGTATGACAATAAGCCGGAAAATATAGAAATACAATGTGTTTTTCAAAAGTGGGCAGGATTATCCGTGGATTATGAAGGAGAAGATGTGCATTTTGAAGAGTTAACGGATGTCATATATTCAATCAGTCAGAAGATGTGTGAGATATGCGGTAAAAGCGGAGGTTACACAATCATTGACGGATGGGAAACCACTTTGTGTGATTTTCATTTTAAAGATTCGCCAGCAAAAGAAAAGCACAGAAATACGCATACTAAATAGTTAAGTAAATAAATGAAAATCAGTATTTCTCAAATCATCACCTCTGTTTAATAAATAAAGAAAATAATAAAAAAATGGGATACGGTATTCATGTAAATTGCAATTGTTATAAAGAAGGGAGAACTACTGAACCACCACACAAATCGTATATAAAGTTTGATGCGGAGGATTTTTATTTGGAGATACCCAACGAAATCAGGATGAAAGACAAAGAACAGGCTTATCAAATGGATGAAGAATTTGAGGAATGGAAACGAACTGCGTGTGAGCACGAAGATATGAAGTTGATAAATGAGCATCTTTGCAATCTTTCAGGTATGGGTGAACTTCATTACGTTGTGAATGGTATAGGAGAAGGTAAGCTATTGCCGATTTTAAAAGAGCATTTACCCACTTCAAACGATGGCTTTATACCCGTTCATTTGGCTCAGGCACTACTTGAGGAGCTTATACTTCTTGAAAAAGAGCTGGAAAAGGCAAATAGAATCACGCTGATAGAAAAATCCTCCCGTGATTCTATTGCTTTTCTGGAATTTGAACCTCAATATTTTTTCCTTTTTACTGAAAACAATCAGCATGTTTATGGGATTGATGAAGGAGGTTTCTGTATTTTTGAAAAGGGGGAAGAGGAAAATAAAATGGTTTATGATGTCGTTTTTCATTCTTCTGACTTTATTCAGAAAAGGGTATCTGATAATCTTTACAAATTTATAGACAATTCAGGTGGAGCAAGTTATGAGTGTTCTGAAAAACTTTATCCTCAAGGCGAAGAGGAGGCGGGAGAGGAGTATGAATTTGAAATTATTATACAGGAAGGATTTTGGGATATTTATTTAGAGTACAGGATAGGGATATTAAAAGAAGCAGCAAAGGCCTCAATGATTTCAGGTAACCCGATATACTGGTCATAACACAATTGGTGAGAGTTTAAATTTTAAAGTTTTCTCAATAAATCTTCACAGGGATTCTTTTTTTTAAGAAACTTTATTTTGAAGATAGGTTGTTTCAATAATTTCATTAATTTTGTACTTTTAACACAAATATTTAAATTAATATTTTAAAAAGTTATGCGTAAACCTATTTCACAAATTTTTATTCTTGTTTTTTTGTTACTCGCGTTTCAGAATGCACTTTTTGCCCAAAAAGGGAAACCAACTCCTCCAGCAACTACAAGTAATGCTACTCCTCCGGTGTCATGGAAAACAGAGATGGTTCAGTTACAAAAAAATATTTATGCCAGTGCGGTTAAATACAATGATATTAATGCAGCAAAAAATGCGCTGTATTCGCTGATTGATTTAGACCCTACAGGCGGCGGAACGGCTTCTTACAAAGATTCCCTGCTGAATCTTTTCTATGGTTCTCAGCAATATGTAAGTGCTGTGCTTTTAGGCAGAGAACTGCACGATCTGGACCCCAAAAACAAATCACGTCTTGCAATTCTTGCACTTGCAGAGCAAAACCTGGGAGTTTATGTTGAGTCTTTGGATCACTATAAAAAACTATATGATTTATCCCAGAATCCAAGTGATTTGTATCAGGCAGCAGTATTGGAGTTTCAGTTGCAGCGATACCTGGAGTGTAATATCTCTTTGGATAAAATCCTTTCTAATCCGGCTTCCGAAAAAGAGAAGATTTACATTGCCTATAATCAGCAGCAGGGCCAGGAATGTCCATTAAGAGCAGCCGCTTTTAACATCAAAGGATATTCTGCTCAGTCTATGAATAAACTGGATGATGCCAAGATGATGTTTAATGAAGCACTGAAAGTATTCCCCGAATTTGAATTGGCAAAAAACAACATCAAGCAATTGGAGAATCCTCAGCCTCAGGGACAGGGACAGACAAAAGCTCCCGGACAAAAGTAACCCCATAATCCGAAAGGAATGTATCCATAAAAATCCGGCGGAAACTCTGCGTTTTCTCCGGATTTTTCTATTACAGATTTTCAGAAACCGTTACCTTCCCTTTTGCCAGCCGGATGATTGAAAATAAAAGGAATCCCATTGGGCCAAACATAAAGGTAAACGGAAGGCATAGAACCGCTATCCAGTGAGAAAAACCGGATTGATACGCTTTTCGGACGATGTACAAACCGGTGAGCAGGTCAAAGCATAAATAATGAATCCAGCCGGCAACTACGGCGGAGTCTTCCTGAAAAAGTGCTTTTACACTGGCGAGTGTGCTGAAACTTTCCGGATTGAATTGCCCAAGGCCAGAAAGTACAAGTACGGTATAGGCAAGCGCAAGGATTCCGGCTACGCCCCACTCAACAATAAAGCCCGATTTATTCCATTGAGGAAAGAAAATTAACAATATCCATCCAATCAGGACGAAAGCATTGGCAAGTTTGAAAAGAAGGTCAGCGTTCATAAATTTTAATTTCAGGAGGGTTATTGTTTTTTTATCAGACTACTATTCTATCGGATAATACTCATACGCGCCGATATCGTAAGGAGCAGTACGCATGCTGTCCATTCTTCCCCGGATATCTGTATTGTAAGGAAGATTACTGATTCCGGCATTGATAAGCGGGCTGCTCAGCTCCGGACGATAATCCCATTTATAGGAATTGTGAAAGAGTGGGTTCTGATTTTTGATGACATTGGTAAAATATGCGTCATAATTAAACTCCGTTTCATCAATTTTCACCAGACAGTTTTCCAGATTTACTTCTTTCGTTCTTCCGTCTATCATACCGAGAAAAATCTCGTGGTCATTGCTTCCCCAAATTGCACAGTTGGTAAATTGGGTGCGAATATCATAAGGTCCATAAATTTGGTCCCCGTATTTGATATAATTAAGGGCGGCAACCGTAGCGTCTTTGGACTGAAAACTACCGGAATTGTCAAAAGTGCAGTTATAGAATTCATTCCAGCCGCCACGGTCTATATACAGGGTATTGGAAGTACAAGCTGATATCTGACTGTTTTCTACCACAACTCCCGGAGCACTTCCCACACCACCCGATTCTATATAATTGACAATATACATACCGTAAGCCGCCATATTCCGGATTTGTGTGTAACGCATGGTGAGTTTGGAAATTCCGTTGACAGAAGCAGAATCTACTTCAACCCCTACCCTTGCGTTTTTAATGACAGCGTGTTCAATGATAGAATTGGTACTGGAATTATCGAGCCGGATTCCTCTCCACTGATCGGGTTGTTCCAGGTAATTATAAAAAGGTCCGGTCTGTAACCTGCTGCCCTGAAGTACAGCCGGATTGCCTGCCTGCCCCTGAATCCTGAGCGTACCAGCTACATGAAGCATGGAGTAAAGCGCATAAAACGGCAGTTCTCCAGGGGGCTTTATTTCCACTTTGTAGGGAGTGAAGTGTACCTGAGCACCTGCTTCAATGGTGAGGTTACATCCTTTGGGGACATACAACGGTCCGGAAATTACATGGGGTTTATCATTTTTTAAAACCAGGTCACAATACGCAGTATCATAACTGATAAATCCGTTCACGAGGTCAATGGTTGCTTTGGTTGGATAAAAATAAGCATCAAGGACAAATGCCCGTATCAGCACCCTTTGGGTTTCATTTCCAATCTGAAAATTCAGGTAATCTTCTACAAATGCGTCCCGGGCCTGAGATTTCATATTGACAAATACGTAAATACTGTCTTTGGAAGGAATAATCACTTCTGTGGATTCCTGGGTTTTTACGCCGTCAATGATGAGGGTAAATTCGGAAGAAGCCCCGGATTCCAGCCAAATTCTGGCTACTTTGATGTTGTTTCCGGTTGGATTGATTACCGCAAGCCACTCGGAAGGGGACTGAAAAGTGGTGAAAATCGTGTCGAATTTTACCGTATCATTTGAAAATCGTAATGTTCCTTTTTCAACGGTAAAAACCGGCCTTTCGCAACTTATTCCTATGATACTCATAAGAATCAGCAATATTCCGCCAAAATAATATCTCTGCATACGTTTTTATTAAAAGATTTCTGCACAAAGGTAGCAATATTCTCCTTAACGGAAAAGGGAATAAATCAGTAGCATAAAACAGAATGTTTCCTCCTTATTTTTTTTCAAAAATCATAGGGAAATGGTTTTTTTTGAGAAAAAAATTTTTTTTTTCTGGCTGAACTGACACATAGTAACACTATTCAGTACTTTTTAATACATGAATGGTAACCGTTCAGACAAAGGGGACTGAAGGCTTCCACAGGTATTTTTTTTATTGAGAAAAGTAATTTATTTTTGCAACTCACATTTATCGTAAATATTAAAATATGAAAATCACTTTATTTAAAAACGCATTATTTTTCTTTTCTCTGCTACTTTCTGTTAATCTAAATGCCTCTCACTTTGGAGGAGGAAACCTTTGGTATGAATGTCTGCCCGGAGGGTGTGAATACCGGATTTTTCAGACGTTTTATTTTGATTGTGCAAGTGCTTCAGCTGCCAATTATTTGCCAGCAGGATTAAGCAATACGAATCCACCTTCATCTTCCCCTTTATCTGCTATGGGACAAGGTTGTACTGCAACTATCAGTAGTCTTACCTGGAAGATGATGTATTTTGAAGAGGTAACTCCTGTCTGTCCAAGCATTCAAACAGCATGCACTACCCCAGGTGCAACTATCAATGGAGTAGTAGCTGTTACCTATTATTCAGACTATAATGCATGTATTTATGCTCAAGGATGTAGTGAGGTTACTATATCATGGTCAAGTTGTTGTAGAAATTATGCGATTACCTCAGGTGCAAGTGGGAATGGGATTTACTTTAGCACTACCATTGATTTAAGTCTTTCTTCTTGTAATAGTTCCCCTGTATTTGAAAACTCCGCTTTTGCTTATATCTGTGCAGGACAAACGCAAACTATCAGTCAGTCTGCTTATGATTTGGACGGGGATTCGCTTTCCTATTCATTAGGGCCCTGTTACCAAAGTGCAACTCAGCCGGTAACGTACAATGCAGGGTATAGTCCTGCTTCACCTTTGGGACCGGGATGGTTAGTTAATTTAGATCCCGTTTCCGGAGAAATGACTTTTGCTCCAAATCCATCGGGACCTATTGTCGTCGGTGTGGTCTGTATTTATGTGAATGAGTGGAGAAACGGTGTACAAATCGGGCAAGTAAGCAGGGATATGCTTTTGTATGTAGTAAACTGTACTACTCAGGTGGCAAACGATGCCCCGGAGGTAGCGATTCAGGCTATGTCCGGAGGAAATATGGTTCATGCAAACCGGATTGAAGTATCTGCCGGACAGCAAATTTCTTTTGATATGGTTTTTACAGACCCTGATACCGGTCAAAGCCTTTCCTTTCACCGGAATCATATTCCGCTTACCGCTTCATTAACCCCCATATTTGGAAGCAGTGCATTAACCTTACATTTTGACTGGACACCTTCTGCCGCTGATACCGGAAATCACTATGTCTGGGTAGATGTCTTTGATGATGCCTGCGTCATTAATGCACATACTTCCCGGTATCTTGATATTGTGGTAAAGGAAGCATCTTTGAATGCCATAGTAACGCCTACTCCGTGCGGGGTAAATGCCGGCGCAATAGACCTTACGGTACTTTCCGGAATGCCTCCCTTTACTTTCCTCTGGAGCAATGCCGCCACTACGGAAGATCTGAGTGGTTTATCCGGTGGGGTCTATTCTGTTGCAGTTACAGATAGTATCGGAGCCGTATTTAATGCCACCTATTATGTAAACAATCTTGGAGGGGTGGTTACCAATCCGGTGGTTTCGGGATTTACCTGTAATCAGAATAGCGGAACCATAGACCCGGGTGTTTCGGGTGGAACCCCGCCTTATCAGTATGCCTGGAGTAACGGAGCTACGACCCCTGTTCTGGGAAACCTTTCTCCCGGAGGGTATTCTGTAAATATTACGGATTCCTTAGGGTGTTTTCTCCATACGGTTGTCATTGCAACGGCACCTTGTTTCTCTAAAATCGGGGGGATACTTTTTTCGGATGGTAATGGAAACTGCATAAAAGACAATGGGGAAAATGTTATTCCTTACGGACTGATTGATATTAATCCGGGAGGGATTCTGTTTTCAGATGTCAATGGATATTATGAAGTGCTGGTAGATACCGGGACTTTTGCACTCAATTATCTTCTTCCCAATAATCCTTATATGAGCATTTCCTGTCCGGCTATGGCCAGTTTTAATGTACATATCCCTCAGCTGGGGATAGATTCTACGGATTTTAATATCCCTGTCGCTGTTGATTCGGTCATAGACCTGAAAGTTTCCTTAACCATCAATGGAATTGCTCCCGGTATATCGAATCAGAGCTCTTATATTCACTATAAAAATATGTCCTTTGACCCGGGAGCCCCTGCACAGATTACCTATCAGCATTCCCCGCTTTTATTTAATCCTTCTTTTTCGCTTCCCCCTTCTACTTATACTCCGGCTACCCAAACCGCTGTCTGGAACTTTCCAACCGGAATTCCCTACTCTCCGAATTATCATATAATCTCTATTCTTTCTCAGGTAGATACTACCGCAACGATTGGAGATACTGCCGTAGGGTATGTACAGATATTGCCGATAAACGGAGACGCAGACATGACTAATAATACTGATACTGCACATAGAGTTGTAGTTGCATCACTCGACCCCAACTACAAGGAAGTTACTCCTTCCGGCGTTACCAATCAGGGATATATTCCATATAATACACCCAAACTTGAATATACCGTTCATTTCCAAAATACCGGAACGTGGTACGCTGAGTATGTAATCATTAAAGATAAGTTAGATGCTAATCTGGATTTTACTTCTTTGGAATATCTGGCTGCAAGCCATAACTGTACCTTTGCAATTGATGACAATGATACTTTGATTATTACTTTTGCGAATATTCACCTTCCGGATTCAGGGACAGACTTAGCGGGAAGTCAGGGATTTGTGCGTT
This sequence comes from Bacteroidia bacterium, assembly GCA_019695295.1. Lineage (GTDB taxonomy): Bacteria > Bacteroidota > Bacteroidia > J057 > J057 > JAAFHL01. Next base: position 31,577 of record JAIBAH010000035.1, read on the forward strand.
TTTCCTTCAAGCCCAAGCCCGGCCTCGTGCCTGAAACGACTGTTTCCAATACTGCTGGGATTTATTTTGATTTTAATGCTCCGGTAATTACTAATACGGTAAACAGTACTTTTCATCTTCCGGCCACAATTGTTTTATCCAATCCGATTTGTGAAGGAAATGCCGTTACTGCAACCGTTCAGAATGGAGTGCCGCCTTATTTGTGGAACGGGAGTGTTCCGGATAATACGGGGGTTTATTATTTTCCTGCCGGACAAGCCGGGAATTATACGATTACCTTATCAGATGCTTTTGCGCCGGTAAGTATGAATTATACTGTAACGGATGTTCCGGATAATGCAGACTTCAATTATACTTCTGCAGGAAATACATTTTTATTTACCCCTCAAAATTCGGGTTATCCCGATTACCAGTGGGATTTCGGAAACGGCACCACCAGTACACTCACTTCCCCAACAGTGACCTATGCTCAGTCGGGGAATTACAACGTTATCCTCACCGTTTCCAATGAATGTGGCTCCTTTACAGATACAATGACGGTTTCTGTTACCACCGGTCTTGAAGGCACTGCATTTGCGCAATCTGTTAAGCTCTATCCAAATCCGGCTTCTCAAATTGCGGTATTAACCTTCGATAATCCGGAAAAATCAGAATATACTCTTGTAATCCGGGATATAACCGGCAGGCTGATTTCTTCTCAAATCCAATCCGGCCATGAATTCCAAATCGAAACCGGGAAATTGGCTTCCGGAGTTTATACCTGGGAGTTGAGGGGAGAGAAAGTGGCTACCGGGAGGTTTACGGTAGGGGAGTAGATTGCATAGCTCTCCGTTCAGTTTTGTTTATTCTTATTTTTGTGGGAGAGTATGCATTGCGGCTTTTTGGAAATAAGAAAAAGGATTTATATTTTTGCAGAGAAATGGGTTTAATGTGACTGCAAAAAAAAGTTACCAGGAATTGAAATTAGAGTAATGTACTGAATGTACGGATTTTGCAAAAAGGATAAGATTTTCATTTTAGTTCAAAAAACAGGATAAATTATGGAATTAGGTTTTTTGTTAAATCAGGCTCAGTCTATGAAGATAGAGTTAGATAAATTCAGGCCATTTGACGCAGAAAGGGAAGCACGTGTTGTTCAAAAACTAAGATTGGACTGGAACTATCACTCTAATCATCTCGAAGGAGGAAAACTTACTTATGGAGAAACAAAAGCGCTTATTTTATTCGGAATTACAGCTCAGGGTAAACCGCTTCAGGATCATTTGGAAACCTCAGGGCATGATGAAGCTATACTTTGGATAGAGGATGTTGTAAAAAAACAAGTTCAGCTTACAGAGGTTTTTATAAGACAATTGCATGAACTTATTTTAAAAAATCCTTATCAAAAAAGAGCAATTACGCCTGATAATAAAGAAATTACAAGATGGATAAAAATAGGGGTATATAAATCTGAGCCCAATCATGTAAGAACCCAAACAGGTGAAATTTTTCGGTTTGCAACTCCGGAAGAGACTCCTGCATTAATGAACGACTTATTGAACTGGTATAATGAAAAAAAAGAAAATAAAGAGATAAATCCTGTATTATTTGCGGCTGAATTTCATTACAGGTTTATTCGGATTCACCCCTTTGATGATGGGAACGGGCGATTGGCGCGTATATTGATGAATTTTATACTGCTGCAATCCGGGTATCCGCCTGCAATTATTAAATCTGAGGATAAGGAAAATTATTTTGCAGCACTCCGGCAGGCTGATGCCGGAATGTTTGAACCCTTTGCGGGCTATATTGCTGAAAATGTGATTCGTTCTCTGGAAATAATGATTAAAGGCATAAAAGGCGAGAATATAGAAGATCCTGATGACCTGGATAAGGAAATTGTTTTACTGGAACATAAGTTAAATGGAGGTGGAGATGTAATTGAAAAAATAAAAAGCGAGGAAACCCTTCGCGATTGGTTTGAAAAAACCCTTCCGCCTTTGGTATTGAAATTTATAACTGTAAATGAAAAGTTTAAGAATTTTTATGTGGATAGAGTTTATGGTTTATTTTATTATGAATTAGGAAATTTGGTGTATGTAGATGATTATTCAGATTTAGGAGAAGATAATGAACCGCATCAAGAATATCGAGAAGAAAAAGTCAGTCTTTTATTGACTAACTTAGTAGATAAAGATGAGGTTCCATTACGAATAATTATTACCCCACAAACCAAAGAATTTAACAGAGAAAATTTTTTAGAAAAAATAGCAAATTTAGAAAATGACTTAATTGAAGTATTCCTATTGGGAGATAAACGCCTTTCTCTCAAACTTATTTGCCGACATAATATATTTAACAGACCTGATATAGTAGAACCCTTTAATTATGAATATAAAATTAGCATTTACTTTGATAAAACGAAATACTATCTTTCAGGAGAACAATCAAAGCATTCAATCACTAAGCTTTATCATCAAAGGTTTACCGATGAGGAAATAAATTATATTTTAAAATCTGAAGCAGACATACATTTGAAATTTGTAAAAGATACAATAGAAAAGGATAAATTAATAGAAGAAGATGACCTTCCCTTTTAATCACGCAAAACTATATGTTCCAATACTTTCGCAATTCTATAATTATTGTAATCCTTCTTTTAGGAAGTGGGAAGAGCTATGCTTCACATTTTTCAGGATTTGAGATGTGGTATGAATGTTTGAATGCCTGTGAGTATAGGATATTTCAAACTACCTATTATGATTGTGGCGGTCAGGCAACAGCACAGTATTTACCGCCGGGCTTAAATGCTCAAAATATTCCTCTGAGTTCCTTTCTTACCCCTACGGGTAGTTGTATCCTGAATAATCCTTTAAACTGGAATTTTTTGTATTATGAAGACATTACTACTGTTTGTCCGGCAATTGGAACTGACTGTTATGATTCAGCCTCTGCGGTTCCTGGACTTGTTGCCGTTACTTATTATGCGGATTATGATATTTGTAATACCGGTTGCAGTTCGGTTACCTTAAGCTGGAGTTCCTGTTGCAGAACATACGCATACAGTTCAGGGGCGGGCGGACAGAGTTTGTTTTCTGAAATGACCCTTGATTTTACCGCTTCCCAATGCAATAATTCTCCCTATTTTAAAAGCCCGCCTTTAACCTATCTTTGTGCCGGTCAAACAACAGTAACAAAATTAAATGTCTTTGATATAGATGGAGACTCTCTCGTTTATACATTAGGAGATTGCTTGCAGGGGCAGCAAAACAGTGTAACTTACAATACCGGTTTCAGTGCATCAAGTCCTTTGGGACCTTCATGGACAGTAAATTTAGATTCCCAAACAGGAGAATTAACCTTCATCCCAAACCCTGGCGGGATTGTTTCGGCTCCGGTTTGTATCTATGTAACAGAATATAGAAATGGAATTCAGATTGGACAAATCAGCAGGGATTTCCCCCTTTCTGTCATTAACTGTACCGGAGCAAGTGGTCAGGCTAACGACATTCCATCCGATACCCTTGTAAATCTTCTGGGAGGAACATTTATAAACCCCAATAAAATCTCTGTTGATGCCGGAACCTTATTAAGTTTTGAGGTATATGTAACGGATACCGATACTTTACAATCCCTTGGATTTCATCATAATCCGCTTATGAATGGAGGGGTTTTGACTTCTGATACTCTGGGCGATAGTTTACATATTTATTTTGAATGGCAGCCTTCCATAGCAGACAGTGGCTCTCATTATCTATGGCTGGACTTTTTTGATGATAATTGTTGGGTAAATGCCCACAAATACAGGCTGATAGAAATCATTACAGCATTGCCTTCTATTTCTGCCAGTATCACAGAACCACCTTGTGGAAGCAATTCCGGTGCGATTAATATCACTGTAAATACAGGGCAACCCCCTTTTTCGTACCTGTGGAATACAGGAGATACTACTCAGGATTTAACCGGTTTGTTTTCCGGGGTATATATTGTAACCGTAACGGATGATACTGGCTTTGTATTCAGCGAAACGTTTTATGTCAATAATTCCAATGGTATTTCAGCGAATCCGGGTGTGGGTAATATTAGCTGTAATTTCCCCACTGGAATAATTGCTGCAAATGCAAGTGGAGGAAATCCGCCTTACAATTATGACTGGAATACGGGAGATACAGTAGCCGTTTTGTTGAATGTTCCTGCCGGAAATTATTTTGTGAATATTTCCGATACTTCCGGCTGTTTTTTGCATACAGTCATTCAGGCTCCCTTGCCTCCGGGTTGCTATAATCTTATTGGCGGAAAAATATTTTTTGATGTCAATCAAAATTGTGTTCAGGATAGCGGGGAGATTCCGTTGCCTTATGCGTATGTGGACGTGAATCCCGGAGGGGCAGCACTAACTGATTCCGCAGGAAGTTTTACGTTTATGGTGGACACCGGAAATTTTGTCCTGACGTATTTCCCCTACAGTACTCAATACATGAATATTCTCTGCCCAAACATCAATCCTGTAACCGTTGTCCTTTCTCAACTTGGCATTGATTCTTTAGATTTTGATATTCCGGTTTCCATAGATTCAGTTGCAGATTTAGAAGTAAACCTATATGAAGATGTATATATTCCCGGCTTCTTACATTCCACTCAACTTTCTTTTACCAATCATGCACCTTTACCGGTTTATTCTACGCTTACTTATATGCATAGTCCGTGGATTTACAATCCCGTATTTTCTATTGCTCCCGACACCTATAATCCCCTTACACATACTGCCGTATGGACATTTAATCCGGCAAACGTACTCACGATTCAGTCCATTAACATTCAGTCCTTTGTAAGCTATTTGGCCCCGCCTGACTCTCCTTCGGTTAGTTTTTGCTCCTATTATTGTGTAGTGAATGATTTAAATCCGATAAATAATCAGGATACAGTTCAAGATATAATTCTGTCCTCCTACGACCCCAATTACAAAGAAGTTACCCCTTTCGGCGTTACTGCAAACGGCTACATTCCCTACAATACTCCCACATTGAAATACACCGTTCACTTCCAAAACACCGGAACCTGGTACGCTGAGTACGTAATCATTAAGGATAAATTAGACAATAATCTGGATTTTAATACTTTACAGTATTTAGGTTCAAGTCATAATTGCACCTTTGCGATAGATGACAATGATACTTTAATTATCACCTTTGCGAATATTCACCTTCCGGATTCAGGGACAGATTTAGCAGGAAGTCAGGGTTTTGTGAGTTTTTCGATGAAACCCAAACCCGGTTTAGTGCCGGAAACGATGATTTCCAATACGGCAGGGATTTATTTTGATTTTAATGACCCGATTATTACCAATACCGTAAACAGTACCTTTCATTATTCGGCAAACGTACTTTTATCCAATCCGATTTGTGAGGGAGAACCGGTAACCGCTACCGTTCAGAATGGAGTGCCGCCTTATCTCTGGAATGGAAATGTGCCGGATTCAACGGGGGTTTATACCTTTATTCCTGCCACCTCCGGGCCTCAAACCCTGACAATGGAAGATGCTTTTTCGCCGGTTAGTACTGGCTATAATGTATCCTCTCCTCCTCAGAGTGCCGGATTTTCCTGGCTGCCTTCGGGAAATGCCACCTTGTTTTTTGTGCAAAATACAGGCTACTCAAATTATCTCTGGGACTTCGGTAACGGCTCTACTTCCACCCAAATGAA
>JAIBAH010000164.1 GCA_019695295.1 Bacteroidia bacterium
AACACTTTCAGGTAAGTAATAAAACCATCGTAAAATGCAATCCCAAAAATGCCGGCCCGGGCGGTTCAACCAGTAATCTTTCCTATCCTGGAACGGATAGCACATTATACTATAATCGGTATGAAATTAAATCAGACTGGGGGTGGCTGGATTTGTTACATTTGACAGATACCCTCAACAATCAATCCGCTTCTCTTGATAAAGTGCTTGATATTGACCGTGCAATCTGGATGATTGCTTTTAACAATGTAATGGTGAATCTGGATAGTTATACGGGCGCTTTTGCACAGAATTATTATCTGGCAATGGACAATAATCACCGGTTTAACTCCATTGTATGGGATTTAAATATGAGTTTTGGCGGGTTTCCCATGCCGGGAAGCGGAAGCCCTTTAAGTGTAACCCAAATGCAATCCATGAGCCCTTTACAGGAGGCAAACAATGCGGCAAGACCCCTTATCCAGAAGATACTGGCCAATCCCATGTATAAAAAAATGTATATTGCTCACATGAAAACTATACTGAATGAAAATTTCACGAATGGAAGCTATGTGACGGGGGCTCAGGCAATGATGGCTATTGTAGATACAGCCGTTCAATCTGACCCCTATAAGTTTTATACCTATCAGAATTTCCTGAACAGTCTTTCTACCGACCTTGGCGGAGGAGGTGGCGGTGGTGGTGGCTTCTCCATTCCGGGAATTCAGAAACTCATGGATGCAAGAGCTACCTACCTGAATGGAACCACCGAATTCAGCCAGACAGCTCCGGTAATCAGTAATATCAATGCCACAAGCCCGGTGATTAACGGAACGGTAATTGTAACCGCTCAGGTTACTTCTCCTACCTATGTACAATTGGGGTATCGCTATAAACTAACCGATAAATTTACTTATTCCCAGATGTTTGACGATGGATTACATCAGGACGGAGCAGCAGGAGACGGCATTTACGGGGGAAGTTTTACAATGAGTGCTCCTGTTGTCCAGTATTACCTGTATGCTGAAAATGGAAATGCCGGAATATTCTCCCCGGAAAGGGCTGAGCATGAATTTTATACAATACAGGCAGCCGCTGCACCTGTCAACTACCACGAAATTGTACTCAATGAATTGATGGCAACCAATCTTACTACTGTTCAGGACCCCGCAGGACAATTTGCAGACTGGATTGAACTTTATAATAATACCTCTTCAGCTATAGATTTAAGCGGAATCTATCTCTCAGATAATTCTGCCAACCTTCAGAAATGGTATTTCCCGCTTTATACTACGATTCCCGCCAATGGCTTCCTCATCGTATGGGCAGACGAAGACATTCTTGAAACCGGGTTGCATGCAGCATTCAAATTATCCAGCGGAGGCGAGAAAATCTTCCTTTCCAATACGAACGGTGCAATTTTAGATAGCGTAACGCTTCCGGCTGCTGTCGCTGATATGTCTTACGAACGCTATCCGAATGGAACAGGAAATTTCACAGTAATGACACCCACTTTCAACGCCGTAAATCTCCTTACAGATATTGATAATCCTGACGTTGAATCATTTATTACTTTCCCGAATCCTACCAACGGGTTGCTGAATATCCGGTTCTCAGGCAGCTCTGACTGTAAATCCCTGACTCTCAGAAATGCATTGGGTCAAACCCTTGAAACCATCTTAAAGGATAATGACAATCTTTCAGAAACTGACCTGAGCCATTATCCTTCGGGACTATACTTCCTTCAGGCAGATTCCGGAGGCAAAGTATTCAAATTAATAAAAGATTAACCCCCGTTTAATCCGGCAAAACAGCCAGAGAAGTAAAGGCTTCCTGGCTGTTTTTTTATTATTTCTCCCTAAAATTACAACAATAAATTCTTCATTGGAAAAAATAGTAATAAATCAGCATTTCTGATTTCAAACCATACCCTTAGTATCAAAGTTAATGTAAATAATTGTAAGTGATTAATTTTTGTTTTAATTTTGTGCCATGGATTATAATGTTTTATTGTATTACAATTTTGTTCCGGTAGAAAATCCGGAAGAAGCAAGGGAGGAGCACTTTGAAATATGTAAGTCTCTTAACCTGAAAGGGAGGATTCTGATTGCAAAAGAAGGACTTAACGGGACTGTGTCCGGACTAAAAGCGGATACAGACGCCTATATGGAATGGATACATCAACATCCCGTTTTTAAAAATACTGAATTTAAAATAGATGAATATCATAAGCATACCTTTCTCAAACTGCATGTCAGGGTTAAAAATGAAATCGTCAGGCTGAATATTCCTGAGGCCGTTAATCAGTTTGGCACGACTCCTCATGTAACCCCCGAAGAGTTTCTCAAAGCAGTTAAAGAAGCACAGCAAAATCCGGATATCGTCATTCTGGATGCAAGGTCTGCCTATGAATACAGCGTGGGTAAATTCAAAGGAGCCGTAACGCTTGACATTGATAATTTCAGAGACTTACCGGAGCAAAGAGCAGAGCTTGAAAAACTTCAGGGAAAGAAAATTTATACTTACTGCACAGGAGGCATCAAATGCGAAAAAGTATCCGGCTGGTTAAAAGAGCATTTTAATCCGGAGGAAATTTATCAGCTTCACGGAGGAATTGTGAATTACGGAAAAGTAACCGGAGGGGAAGATTTTGAAGGACAATGCTATGTTTTTGATCAAAGAGTAGTGGTTCCTGTAAATCAGGTAAACCCTACCGTAATCGGGAAATGCGGCATTTGCAGCAAACCTGCCGAAAAAATGATTAATTGTGCCAACGCCTCCTGTAATGAGCACTTCACCATTTGTGAAGAATGTTTTCATGAAATGGAAGGCTGCTGCTCCAAATCCTGTATGGAAAGCCCGGACCGAAGAGCATTCAATGATCAGGGATACTTCCTCAGAGGAGTAAACAGTAAAATTTATGTAAACAAATAGTTTTGCGTAAGTCTCCTTCGTTTTTCTCTGTTTATTTAAAACAAAATCATATTCTCACTCATTTCTATTATATATATAAAAAGACATTTTGAGCCTCACTTTAGAGAAAATCCAAAATCCGATTGCTGAAGAACTGATTTATTTCGACAAATATTTCCGCTCTTCCATGCAAAGCAAAGTTCCCTTACTCGATAAGGTTACTCAGTATATCCTGAAACGAAAAGGCAAGCAACTTCGCCCGATGATGGTGTTACTCAGTGCCAAGATTTGTGGAGGAATTACCCCTGCCACTTATCGGGGAGCCGCTTTGGTAGAATTACTTCATACCGCTACCTTAATTCATGATGACGTGGTGGACGACGCCGACGAAAGAAGAGGGTTTTTCTCTATCAATGCGCTCTGGAAAAATAAAATTGCAGTACTAATCGGGGATTTCCTGCTTTCAAGAGGATTGCTGATGTCGCTCGAGCATGACGATTTTCAACTTCTTAAAATTGTTTCCGATGCAGTCAGGCTCATGAGCGAAGGAGAACTGCTGCAAATGGAAAAAGCCCGCAAACTCAACATTGACGAAGCAGTTTATTTTGATATCATCCGTCAGAAAACAGCTTCTCTTTTTGCCGCCTGCTGTTATTGCGGAGCTGCAAGCAGTACTGAAGACAAAGAGCAGCAGGAACTCATGCGTCTTTTTGGAGAAAAAGTAGGAATCGCCTTCCAGATAAAGGATGATTTATTTGATTACGGCAAAGATGATGTAGGAAAACCCCTTGGGATTGATATAAAAGAAAAAAAAATGACCCTTCCCCTGATTCATGTCCTGAATCAGTCAGGTTGGTCTGAAAGAAGAAGAATCATCAATATCATCAAAAACCACAATACCAATCCGCAAAAAGTACAGGAAGTAGTGGACTTTGTGACAAAAAATAACGGACTTACCTACGCCACTCAGGTGATGGAAAACTATATTCAGGAAGCTTTTGAAATACTGATGAAATTTCCCGATACGCCTGCAAGAGCATCAATGCTCGAATTGATGAATTATTCTATCGTCCGAAAAAAATAATCTGATGTTAAAATCGGTTACTCAGTTCATCAGAACTTACAGAACAGAATCCCTGATTATTGCGCTGGCTTTTACAGTTTCTGTGTTTTTTACTTTTGAAAACCGGCACTATGGCGGAGACCTGATGATGTCCAGACTCATCACCGTCGAAAGACTTGTGGATGCCGGCACCTGGGCGCACTCCTCCCCTACTGACAGTACGCCTTTCGCCCTTTCGATTGACAGAATTAAAATCGGTGATTCCTTTTACTCCTCCAAGCCCCCACTTTATCCCCTGATAATGGCCGGGGAAGTGTATTTAATCAAAAAAATAACCGGAATGGCTTTTTATCTTCACAAAAAAACCTACATCCGGATACTTACCCTTTTGAATCAGGTTTTACTTTATTCCCTCATGCTGATTTGCGCGCTTTGGTGGATGATAGAGCTGAATGTTTCCCCTTTAACCCGACAGTTTATGTTGCTCTCCCTTAGCTTTGGAATTCTTTCCTTCGGAGCATCCGTTACGATTCATAATCATCCCTTATCTGCCTCCCTGATATTCATCGGATTCTACCTTGTGTGGGAGATTATCCTGCAAAATAAAACCCAAAACTTTTCCTTTTTCCTAACGGGCCTGATTGCCGGTTTTCTCTTCAGCAATGAACTTACCGCAGGCCTTTTTTCTGTGTTAATGATACTCCCGCTTCTTTACTTTCATCCCAAAAAAGCAATGCTCAGTATCGCAGCAGCCCTGATTCCCGTGGCTGTTTCCGCAGCCCTTTTTTATCATATTTCCGGGAGCGTTATTCCATTTTACCTGAATTCCGGATTATATCACTATGCCGGAAGTTACTGGAATAACCCCTCAGGGCTGGACGCTCTCCAAGAGCCCAAATGGTATTATGCCTTTCATTGTTTTCTGGGACATCATGGACTTTTCAGTATGAGTCCGGTGTTGTTGCTCTCCATTCCGGGGTTTTATTTCGGGTTAAAATCAAAGTCTGCGCCTTTGACTGCATTGTTTCTGGCTATCATGGCCGGAATCCTTAGTATAATTCTGTACGTGATTTTCAGAACCCATAATTATGGGGGAGATGTTATCGGATTAAGATGGTTTTTTCCGTTTATGCCGGTTTTTATCTTTATGGCATTTCCTTTTGTGGAAAAATTAATCCTCCGGAAAGCAGGCAAACTCCTGTGCCTTCTTTTACTGCTGCTTTCTTTCCCCTCCAATCTGGAATCCATGTGGAAAGAAGTTTCCGTAAAAGGATTCTGGGAACAATTATGGATGAAATAATACGTCAAAATAACGGTCTGATTCATTTTTTATCCATTGATACTTTTTTTTATGTATATTTGAAACACTTTTTCATTTAACCTTTAAAATTACTGAATCATGACGCTTTATCGGGAACTTCCCTTACTCTCAAAATTACTCATTCTCACCGGTGGTTTTAATCTTCAGTTTGGATTAATCTTCATGAATGCCGGCTTACTCTTTGTCAATATTTTTCTTATGAGTCTGGTCAATGAAGGTACGGATGCACTTGCGGCAATAATCGGACCTTCAATCTTTGTGCTTACAGGACTGATATTTGTGGTAATCGGGCTTAATAAAAACATGAAGGCACTTCAGCTGCTTCAGTACGGAATCCTGACTTCCGGCAAACTGAATAAAACCGAATACACCAATGTAAAAGTAAATAATATCCCTGAAATCAAATTTACTTATGAATTTAACGTAAATGGAAAAAAGCACCTTGTAACCGGCAGGACACATGAGCATCACCTGGTTGAAGACCCCAAAAATGAAAGAATTATCTATAATCCCGATAATCCGGATTTTGCTATCCTGTATGACCTGATTCCCAACGCTCCCAAATTGAATCAGGACCAGACGCTTCAGCCTGTCGATGCTTTCAAAATCTATCTGTTGATTCAGCCGATTATTGCTATTGTGCTGATATTCTGGCTTTTTCGTATAATATAAAAAACAAAAAGCGGTAGCTTTCAGCATAAAATCTGATTACTACCGCTTTTTCAAATATTTCAAACAATATTATTCTTTTCTCTCCAGCTGAAGAAAAATCTCGTCTTTTTTAAACTGATACTCATCAGCCGGAATCAGTTTATACAAAATCAACCGGTTGCTTTTTGCCTCCCAGCCTAACCATTCCATTTTTCCGGACTGAGAATTGTATATCTTTAATACATCAAAATCCGCTATATCATCAAAATGTGTTAAAATTTCATATTTATCGAATCCGGGAATCCCCATTACCGTTCCGTCTGATTTAAACCAAACAGAAGTATTGAGTTCTCCTCTCAGTCGCATACCCATTTCAATAGATGGCGCATATCCCCCTGACAACATATTGAAATTCACCCATTTATTCACAGCGGCAAATCCTTCCTCCTGAGTATCTACAAAAATAAATATTTCTTCGTATCCGTCTTTTCCCTTACAGGTCAGCTGTCTGGTACCGGAATTTTCACCCAGAACCAATTCATACTTTTCGTTCATAGCCTCAAAAACCGCCTTATTATTTCCTGAAAACTTCACCCTGTATTTTGCTCCTTCAGAATTATTATAACACACCCAAACTGTATCTTTCAGGGTTTTACTAAACACAAGTTCAGTCATCCTGCCGGTTCTTTCCTGAGTTTCATAGGTAGATTTTTGTAAAAGCAACTGATCTGCATAAGACTTCAGTAGCCAGTGTCCGTTGAAAGCATCATTCTGAAAGTCCGCAAAAACAGGTATTACCAACAGGATTAAAACGAGTACAGATAAACTTTTCTTTAATTTTATCATTTTACAGAAATATTTTTTTGAATACAAAATATATGGTATTTCATTTCGCAATTATACGAAAAAAACATTAATTTGTTATTTTAATCCGGACTAAAACACAAATTCAACCCTATTCTTTTCATTATAAATTATCAACAATTCTTATGCCAGAAACATATACATACCGCAAAATCCTGACCTGTGAGGCAGGCATCCGGAGGATTCCCCTGAACCAGAAAAAAAATAGTATGCTTGCATAACTTTTTTTTCATTTTCTTTTTTAATTCAAAGGGATAGTTGTATTTTTGTGCCGTTTTTCAAGAATTAGAAAATTAATAAATCATCATAAATTTAAAACCAAAATGAAAATATTAGTTTGTATCAGCCATGTTCCGGATACCACCACAAGAATTGTATTTAATGCTGATGGTAAATCCCTGAATGCTTCAGGAGTTACTTTTATCATTAATCCATACGATGAGTTTGGTCTGGTACGTGCCCTCGAATTTCAGGAGCAGGGAAAAGCCCAGACGGTAACCGTAGTTTGTGTGGGAGGCCCTGAAGTAGAGCCTACACTTCGCAAAGCACTTGCAATCGGAGCCAACGACGCCGTAAGAATCAATGCCAATCCTTCCGATGCTTACTTTGTGGCCACGCAAATTGCAGAGTATGCAAAAGACAAAGGCTTCGATATTATCTTTACCGGAAAAGAATCCATTGATTACAATGGCTCTATGGTGCCGGGAATGCTTGCGGAAATGCTGGGACTTCCTTTCGTATCGTTTGCTACCAAAATGGACCTGACCGGAGACAGAAAAGCTACTCTTAACCGTGAAATGGACGGTGGAGAAGAAATCATCGAGGCTTCCCTGCCTGTAGTGGTAAGTTGTCAGAAAGGAATGGCAGAATGGAGAATCCCCAATATGCGGGGTATCATGGCTTCCCGGACCAAACCCCTTGTCGTAATTGAACCAACGACATTAAGCACTGGCGTAATCACA
>JAIBAH010000165.1 GCA_019695295.1 Bacteroidia bacterium
ATGCGGTGGATGCCAACGGAGCCACTACTTCTATCGTATATTTCATTACGAGTGGAGTACCTTTCTGCGGAAACTCCCCTACAGCTACTGCTATTGCCAATTGTAATAAGGTATTTGTTGACTGGTCTGGTGGAAACTTGGTGGATATCAATGGCAATCCTTATACTCAGTGGGTAGCTCAGATTCAAAGAGTATCTCCTACTTTAGGACCTGTTGTTTCTTCGGGTTATGTATCTACACTTAGCCACGTATTTACCATTCCTACTAATGGATTTGGTGGTACTTATCAGGTAACGGTATCCGGTATGTGTAATAATCAGTACTCTGTATATTCAAACCCTGTTCAGGTGGTTGTGAATGACCCTCGTCCGCTCGCACCTACTGTGACACCGACATCATTCACTACGAACTGTCCAACCGTTGGTGCTAAAACCATCACTGTAAACTGGACTCCTTCTGGTACAGGTCCTGCCGCATTGGGAGGATGGAGAGTGAGAGCCAAAACAGCAAGCTCTACGGGTGGTTATAATATTGTTGCTTCAACTACTCAGACAGCAATCAATACCCTCACATTTACAGTAGCAGCCAATACTACTTACAAAGTATATGTTGAGCCGATGGGATGTAGCAATCTGGTAGGAGCACCTTCTCAGGTATATCTCGTAACTTCCTGTGCTCAGCCGAATGGTAATGCAACACTTACCACAGTAAGGCTGGATGAAACACAGAATTATGATGATTTGATTACTGACGAAGAAAACAATAATGTGGACATCGTTCTTGAAGCTGCTATCTCGGTATATCCTAACCCCAACAATGGTGCGTTTACGGTATCCGCAGAAAACATTTTGGACGAAACTGCAAAAATTGAGGTAATGAATATGCTGGGTCAGGTAGTTTATACGCAGGAAGTAAGTACAGATAACGGATTGTTGAGCCATGAGATTAACCTCTCCAACGAATCAACCGCTGGTACTTATTTAGTGAGAATTACTACTAAATCCGGTTCTTACCACACCAAGTTTGTGAAAATGTAAAATGATTCTTGATTGAGTCATGATAAAAAAGAAGAGGCTGTCCCCAAAGGGCAGTCTCTTTTTATTATTTATACTTGTAGGGTAATAAGTAAGTGCACAAAAGAAAACCGACATTCAGATTTACAGGATAAAATTCTGTTAATCCATTCTGAGTCCTGTAAGGTTTCAAAAACCTTACAGGACTTGCTTCTTTAGAACTTCCTTTTGTGTCAGGTTTTTTAGGGTCAGTTACTTATTTTCAAAATTCAGAGGCGTTAGCCCTGTTATCTTCTTACAAAAGTAAGGAGAAGGCAACTCCATACTCCGAAGGGAACCGAAGCCGAATCCACCAGTGAGTACTGCCCTGTTTTTTTCATTACCGCAGAAAAAATACTTTTTTTATGTTTTATTTTGTAAAATATGTTGTTATCTTTGCCTCTCATAACCCCATTTTTTAACTACTCAAAACGATATGAATGTATGAAAAAAATTATCACAATTTCATTTTGCTTACTGGTATTGGTTTCCGGATGTATGAACCCTTCAGGACAAACGGCAAGGGAAAGAGAGCTTGCCGACAAGGAAGAGTATCTTAAACTAAAAGAACAAGAGCTGCTGAATAAGGAAAAACAGGAACTGGAAGAACAGAAAAAAGCACTCGAAGCAGAGAAAGCCAAACTCGGGGAGATTAAATCTGTACCCAAAAAGTCTGAACCTGTACCCGCTGAACCTCAGGTACTCACTCAGCCTGCCGCTTCTCCTGACGCTTTTGTAGGAGGTTTTCTGCGGGACCTGGGAGGTCAGCAATTTGCCAAAGCGTATTCAAAATGTGATATGCCCCATCTGAAAAGCTACAAAAGTCTCTCCTACTTCAGTTCCATTAATGCCTACGGCGGCATCACCCGGATAGACGCCAAAAAACTAAGGGTGGAAAATGAATCTGTGGAAAAAGCCAAAGTGTATGCTTTTTATTATGCAGAAGACCCCTATAATAAAAACGGGGATTATGAACAGTATTTTCATCTGACCAATAAAGGCGGGCAGTGGAAAATCACCCGAATTGAAACCATTAATATGCGCCAGTACTAATTTTCTGTCCTGATTAAACTATCTTTCCGTTTTTCCGTAATAGGTTCAATAAATCCATGCATCATGATTCATTTTTTATACAGTAAAAAAGTTGTACTACTGATATTTTTATCTTTCACCGGATTATATCTGGCAATCCGTTCCCAGAATAATAAACAGGAAGAAATTTTTAAAAAGAAAATAGAGCTGTGCCAAACCGAATCGGTATCGGATTGTGTAATTGAATACGGGACTTCGTTTATAGAAGTGCCTTACGTTTCCCATACGCTGGAGGAAAACGAAACAGAACAATTAGTCGTGAATCTCGATAAATTTGACTGTGCAACTTACGTGGAATCTGTCCTTGCGATGGCAATCGTTTCCGTCAGGGATAAAAATCAGTATGACAAGTTTGCGGAAATGCTTCAGAAACTCCGGTATCATGGAGGCGTAATCGACGGATACGCTTCCCGGATTCATTATTTTTCAGATTGGTTGTATGAAAATACCCAAAACGGAATCCTCGAAAATGTAACAGCCCGGATAGGAGGGGAAGCCTATCAAAAGCCGGTTAGTTTTATGAGTTCCAACCCCAAACTCTATAAGCACCTCGCCGGTAATCCGGATGCTCAGGAAAAAATCCGGCAAACAGAGCAGCAAATGAATGAGCGGAAAATGTTTTATATCCCCAAAGAGAAAGTAAAATCCGTTGAACCGGAAATTCAGGAAGGAGACATCATCGGAATTACCACTTCTGTAAAAGGACTGGATATTTCGCATGAAGGTTTTGCGATAAAGCGTAAAGGCAGAATTCATTTAATGCATGCATCTTCTGACGAAAAAAAAGTGGTCATTTCTGCTCAACCTTTAGCAGAGTATCTGATGAGTCATAAAAGTCAGACCGGAATCATGGTTTGCAGAGCCAATAATCCTTTGTAAGCTGCCCATTTTCAGAAAAAGTCCCCTTTAACCCCCTCAATACAAAATGGATCATAAAACATATCTGCTGGCCCTGATGGCAAAAGGGGAAACAGAAAAGGTGATAAAGCAGCTACTGGAAGCCACTCAGCAAAACGGACAAAACGACGTGTATAACGATATCATCGGAATTTCGGCCCGGTTTTATTCCAATGAAAAAAGCAATAAAATGGGGGTCATCTCTTCTGAAGATTACAGGCTGGAGTCCAACAAAATCCGGAGTGCCTTACAGTATTCCCTTGAAAACTACAAGCCTAATGGTAATTTTGTGTTTGACGAGTCAGACTCCGGAGCTCAGCCACCCACTCCTCCTCCTACACAAAATACCCTGAAAAAAATCCTTATGTTTACGGCAAATCCTGCCGGTACGGCAAAGCTGAATCTCGATAAGGAACACAGTCAGATTGCGTTGAAACTTCAGGGCAGGCAGGCTGTTTTTCCGCTGATAACGGAAAGAGCCGTGGACAAAACGAGTTTTCGTGAAAAAGTATATCTGGAAAAGCCTGCCTTTCTTCATTTTTCCGGGCATGGAGAAGCAGTAGATAATGAACTTACGCAAATGAACCTCCCCAACGGAGGGCTTATCGTTCAGAATGATGACCATAACGGATATGAAACGTTATCTTCTGACGTACTCGAGGTATTGTTTGAATATTTCAGGGAGGAAGGAATTTCTTTAAGTGCAGTAGTACTGAATGCCTGCTGGTCTGAAAATCAGGCTTCTGCCATTTCGAAACATGTGCCTTTTGTAATCGGTACTACCCAAAAAATCAAAGATACCTTTGCCATTGCCTTTAGTGTAGGGTTTTATTTCAGGCTTGCGGAGTCATACCCCCAGATTGATATTCCGGCGGCCTTCAAATCAGGCAGAACCGCTGCTGTCCTGGCCGGTGCTTCAAAATCGGATTTTGTGATATATCAGAACGCAGAAAAAGTGCAGATTTAAAAAATGTCAGGAGACTCCGTTTCCGGAGGTTTCTTCTTTTGAAGTCCAGAGAAATAATTTCCCCTTCAGAAGATAATCTACCAGCGGAGTAAGGAAAGACATATAAAATAAAGCCCATACCGGAGCCCCATTTACAAAAAAACGGGAGGAAAGGATAAAAGAAAGTACTGCTGTTAAGGAGGCCCATATAATCCTTCCCCATTTATGATTCGGGGTGGAAACAGGGTCCGTAATCATAAAAAAAGTAAACAGCAGTATCGTCCCGCTCGTAAACTGATGAAAGAAGTAATCGGCAGGCCAGCCGAGATAGAGCAGATTTCTTCCCCCTTCAAGCAGCAGTAAAGTAATCAAAAAACTCATGCTCGTTTCGATTCTCCCTACTTTAAACAATACATTCATCCCCAGCAAACCGATAAACCCCCAGAAAATAGCGGCATTTCCCCATTGCCCGGGCGAAATATAGGCCTTCCCGGTTAGAAGGATGGTAATAATGATTCCAAAATTAGTAGGATTAAAAAAGTGCTTGCCGTTGATTTTCAGGATAAATTTGCTGCCGATTGTAAGCGCTGCTCCCAGCACCCAAACCCAGAAGGTGTCGGACTTAAATAGTAAACAAAGCCCTAATGCAGAAATCAATGCACTTTTCCAGGAGTCTTTGTGTGCTTTATCGGTTAGAATTCCAAGAAACTGAACCCCAAGGCATACAACCCCTAAGGTCAGATACTGAAAAAGGTCTGCGTCCCAGCCCAGAACGAGAATCCCGTAAAGTAAAAAAACAGATAAGCATAGAATCTGAAAATGCCTTGCGTCTTTCTGAAACCATTTTTGAAAATCGGTAAACATAAATTGAATTTTTTGATAGAAAGATAATGTATTTACAATTGAAAAGATACAAATTCCGGTAGTTTTTCACATAAATACTGTAAATTTATGAAAATTAATCCGGATTGTTTTGAAAATCAGTACATGATTTGCAAATTTGCCGGATTATTCCTTTAATCCGGAATCATTTCGGGTATATTCAACTTAAAATGGAAATATAATTCATTCAGAATATGAAAAAAGTAGTTTTATTTACATGGATTCAAATCCTCCTCCTTCCTTTTCTTTTTGGGCAAAAAAGCAGCAAAGACGAATTATATGCCTGCTCTCACAAACGTCAGTGGGGCTTTTGCGACAGTCGCGGGAATGTAGTGATTCCACAGATTTATGAAAAAGTCACTGATTTTAAAGATGGCTGTGCATGGGTCCTTCAAAATGACAAATGGGGAAGAATCAATAAAGACCAGGAAGTAAAGGTAAATCCGGAATACGAAGAGTACAAGGAGTTTTCTCCAAGTTTGTTTGCCCTCAGAAAAAAAGGGAAATGGGCACTTGCCAATTCGGAAGGAAAATTAATCACAGAGCATAAGTACGATTTGATTCTTGTGCCGGACAATAGCCTGATTGCCGTTTCAGATGGTCCGGGCTGGGGAGTGATTAATACAAAGGGGGATGAAATTCTTCCGCTGATTTTTTCGGAGGTGGGAAGAGTACCCGGAGACCCTTATCTTTTTAATGCAGAAAGATATTTTGACGAAGGAATGATCCGTACCAAAATCGGGAAACAATGGGGTATGTTCAATGAAAAAGGCGAAGAAGTACTTCCGCTGAGCTATGATTTTATCGGCTCTTATTCTCACGGACTTGCTCAGGCTTCGATTGACAAAAAAGCGGGCTTTGTAGATAAATCCGGTAAGCGTGCGATTCCTTTTGTTTATGAAGTGGTTCAGAGTTTTCCGGATAATTATGATGTGACGATGGTAAAAAAAGACGGAAAATGGGGAATGATAGATGTTTCAGGTAAAAATATTACTCCCTTTAAATACACTGTGTGTACCGGCAACCTGAGAAACGGATATGTATTCATCAAAGAAGGAGACAAAACCGGAAAACTCAGCATTACCGGTCAGGAAACCTGGAATGCCCCTAAAGAAATCAAAGTGGTAATCCCTAAAGACGAAAAGACAACTACTCCTCCGAAAGAAGAAGTGAAAGTGGTGGTTGCGCCTCCTAAAGAGGAAAAAGCGGAAGAGGTAAAAACCCCTGAACCTGAATCCCAAAAACCCAAAAAGGAGAAGAAGGTAAAAAAACAAAAGGAAGCAGAAAAGAAACCCAATACAGAGGGAGTCATTATTCAGAAACCCAAAACAGAAGAGGAGGCGATTCAGCGTCAGCATGAATTTGACTCAGAAGGGAACGAAATCAAAAAAACCGAAAAGGCTAAAAAAGCGAAGAAAGAAAAAGTGAAGAAAGAGAAAGTGAAGAAGGAAGAAGTGAAAAAGGAAAAATAAATTCCTCTTTTTCCTTCTGTTTTTGTTTATTCTGAAAAAATCCCGGGCGAATCAGAAATCCTTTGATTATAAAAACAAAGCAGGCTTCTGTTTCGTTAAAAATGAAATTCAATATTCTATGGTTATTATACCGGAATTAACTGCAAAAAATTTACCAGGAAATGGCCCCCGCCCTCAGTGGCTAAGGGTGAAACTTCCTTATGGAAAAACCTTTACGGATGTAAGGGCTTTAGTGGACAATCATCAGCTTCATACCGTATGTGAAAGTGCCCGATGCCCGAATATGGGCGAATGCTGGGGCGCAGGTACCGCTACGTTTATGATTTTGGGCAATGTATGTACCCGCTCCTGTTCTTTTTGTGCAGTGGCTACCGGTAAACCTCAAAGCCTTGATACGCAGGAGCCTTTCAGGGTGGCTGAGGCTATTGCCAAAATGGGCGTAAAGCATGCCGTTATTACTTCGGTAAACCGGGATGAACTCAAAGACAGCGGGGCCGAAATCTGGGCTGCCACGATACGCGAAACCAAAAAACTAAGCCCTGAGACTACCCTTGAAACCCTGATTCCGGATATCAAGGCACACTGGGACGCGCTGGAGTTGATTGTAAGGGAAATGCCCGAAATCATCTCTCATAATATGGAAACGGTAAAAAGACTTTACAGGAGGGTCAGACCTCAGGCAAAATACGAACGTTCTCTGGAACAGATTCTCAGAACGAAGGAAATGGGCGCACGTACCAAGTCCGGATTTATGGTAGGCCTCGGTGAAACTGTTGAAGAAGTATATGAACTGATGCAGGATTTAAAAAATCACGGTTGTGATGTGCTTACCATCGGTCAATACCTTCAGCCCACCAAAATGCACCTTCCTGTACACGAGTTTATTCATCCGGATTTATTTCAGCATTATCATGATGTAGGGATGGAAATCGGACTGAAGTATGTGGAAAGTGGCCCGTTGGTTCGTTCAAGTTATCATTCCGAAAGGCATTTATAATAACCGGGAGAATCTCTTTCTCCTGTTAAAGATAATCGTAAAAACAGATTATATTCTTCCGGGATATAATCTGTTTTTTTTTATATTCAGGGGTATTCCGGAAGAAAAAATCAGTAAGCGTACAATTTTTTATTATAAAAGTAAATTTATAATTCTTAAAAGCAGCGAAGAACGGCCTGAGTCCGTTGATAAACAGGACTTTGCCTGAAAACCGGTTTTAACGTGGAGAACAGGACTGTTTTTACCGTAATTTATTTTTAAAATCCCCCAAAAAAAAAGAAATAAATAGGACTTACGCAAAATTAAACTTTGGATATTTCAAAGCCATTGAAATAGCATAATCTAAAATAGAATGTTTGATTTCGTACACCGTTTTTTTTAGTTGGTACGCATAGTTTTTCAGACAGTTC
>JAIBAH010000166.1 GCA_019695295.1 Bacteroidia bacterium
GATTTGCTTCGTCCCTCCGCAAATCCGCCGCAACGCCCCAAAATTTTCCCTCTCCCCTTTTTTAGCTCAAGAAATAGCTGAATGGCTCCTCATTAAACTAAGCAAGACAGAACCGAAACCCCAGAAGGTTGATCCGAAACGCAGGTGAGTCGTTGAAGCGGTTGGGAAGGCGGACAAACCCCCTGCCGTTGTCCCAACTGCCGCCGCGACGCACACGGTGCGAGCCGGGAGCAAGATTGACAGGATTAAGAAGGGGTGGATGTACCTTACTCCTTTTATAATACTCGCTGTCATAATAATCCATACACCACTCCCACACATTCCCGCTCATGTCATACAATCCCAAGCTGTTCGGCTTTTTTAAGCCTACCGGCTTGGTTTCATTGTGACTGTTTTCTCTGTACCAGGCCACTTCTTGGAGTTCGTTGCTGCCGGAGTATAAGTAGTCTTTCCGCCATTCTTCCTTTCCCCCCTTCGCTGCATACTCCCACTGCGCCTCGCTCGGGAGGGTGAATTTTATTTTTTCTTTTTTCATTTCTTTTGCCATCGCCTCCATTTTTTTCCGATTCTCTGCATCCGACAGGATGAGGGCATTGAGTTTATCCATAAAACATTCCCGTACTTCTCCGTTTTCATTTTTTGCCGATACCATTATATCCTCCCAGGATACATTTTCAACGGGTCGGTTTTCGTCTCCCTGAAACTGGGAAGGGTTCAGAATGTTCCCTTCGGCTCCGCTCAGGGAACGGGAAGGGTTGCTGAGCGGAGCCGAAGCACCCATCACCGCTTCATATAAGCCTTGCGTTACAGGGTATTTCCCTATCCAATAAGAGGATAATCGGACTGCATGAACGGGTAAGGAATCATTGTACCCGGATTCTCCACCCATCATAAAGCCGTTTTCGTCTGTACCTGCTACAAAGACCATTTCAAATGTCTGGTCTTTGAGGTGGAATTCTATTGTTTTTGGCATAATGAGATTATAAATTTGCGTATTCGTCAATAAAATGCAGCAAAGCTGCGCCTATTTTATTGTGTTCTAACTGATACTCTGCAAAGCTGATAGTGCCTAGGTTTTGCTGCTTTTCATTTTTATTGTAGCGATTGTTCAGCAGGATTAAGGCGTTTTGCAAATCGGTTCCTTCGGTTGCCGCAAGCAGTTCTATAAGGGCTTGTTGTAGTTTTCCTTTTACTATCAGGTTTTTGAAATGATAGGCTTCCTGCGATTTGGGGTTAACCTGTATATTTTCGGGATTCGGGAGGATATTTTTGAGATATGCCTGAATTTGCGCAATAAAATGAAGGTCTATTTGTTCCGTAATAAAGATGCTTTTTAGCCTTTGGTATGTATTATCACTCATTCCTTCTTCATCTAAGAGAGCGAATAATCCAACCAATTCATTTTTTTGCAGTAGTTGGGCAATTTGTTTCTGTTTTTCGGGGCTGAGTTTTGGCAGGTTTTGAGTTTGTTTACGATATATCGTAACTTTTACGATTGCCGGCGAAGGGATATTTTCAATTTTCGCCATTTCCAGTCCTTTTTCTCTCAAAGCGGCTTGCGCTTGCGTGATGCCGGAACCTCTTTTCTCTACATATTTATACAAATGAAAGACCGCCATTATTGTAGGATTTATCAGCAATGTACCTTCTATATTGACAAGGTTGAGTTCTTCGGGCAGTTGTCCAGGGCTTTTTATTTCGAGGCGGTCGTCATAGAGTTCGATTTGAATAAAACTTTTTACCTCCTGTCCATAATCGCGATGAACAAAAGCATTTGCCACTAACTCTCGTATAGCTACCATCGGAATTTCGTATTCGTCTTCATTTCGGTTTCTGTCCCGACTCAAAGGAATATTGGTTCGCAGGAGTTGCATCATTCTTTCGTATTGCTGAATAAGGCAGCCTTTTACGTCTTCCATGCTCAGAATAAAGCTCCTTTCAGTGCCCTTGTAATGCGTAAATTTACTTTCTCCCGCAGTATAATGGAGATTACTTACCTGATTTCTTTTACCCAAACAAAGGAAAGTACCTTTGAACAAATGCCCGTTATCCGCCAAAGACAAAGCCACCAATCGCTGATGTACCGTTGTATCGTAAAGGTCTATGCCGTTGCTTTCCAACTCATTGATTACGCGCTCCTGCTGAAACAACCTCAAAAGCTCTCTTTCCTCCAAATCCGCTACTGTTTTATCTAATAATACCCCCGTCGTACCAATCCCCCGATTATGGCTTATTTTATGACTAATTCGTTGATATTCAGTCAATTTATCTTCTTGTGCAGGGGCAAGTGTATGGATCAGGATTTTGGTAGATTCCACCAGTTGTTTGGCTAACAGGCTCATACTAAGGGGCGTGATACTATCCTCTATCTCCTGATACTTTAATTTATTATATTGATAGGGAGAATTTTTGATTTTGATAAGGATATCCGCAATCGCATTCTGCTGCCTCTCTTCTAATTCTTTGTATAGTTTTTGTTGAAATTCGGTGAGGGTCATGATTTTTTTTCGGTGAGAGAGTGGATTAATGACTTTGTACTTTGAATAAGCGATTTTTTATGATTGGCAAGCCCGTCCGGTGTAAGTAAATCATCTATGGAGGTATATTTACTTTTATCATATTTGTAACCAGAATTTTTGATTTTACCCAATAAATCAGCAATACCATTGTGCTGTTCTTCCTCTAAAAAGTCCAAGAGTTCCTCTTTAAACCTTTGTAAAGTGCTTATGGGATTGGGGGTATTTGTCTCAGGAAAAGAGGGGTTTTCATTTGGGGGAATAATGGAAGAAGCATCTAAATTTTTGGTCTGAGGAAGATTATAGGCACAAATTTTAAAATCTTCTGCTTTTAATCCTTTGATTTCATTGAATACAGGGCTTTGGTTATGATTGTATTTATCTTTGGCTCTTTTTTGAACAGTGCCCTGTACATAATTCAAAATATCCTTAAAGCGTACCCAGCCATCTTTTTCAATATTTTTCACACCGTTTAAGCACTCCAGTAAAACCTCTGTAAATAACCCGTTCGTTTCAAGGTCAAGAGAGGTTTCATGCGCTTCACAAGAAGCAAGGATAATGCGCCCAATTCCAGAATGTACATCCTGCGCAATGCCTTTTTCTGTAACCTGACTGCCTAACTCTACCATCAGTCCTTTCAAAAAAGGCTCTTCAATGCTTTTTTCGCCCTTCTTTGTCATTCCTTCGGAATGGCAGCAATCTAAGAAAACCAACATTTTGTGGGCTTTGATTGCGTCTAATTTTTTCCTGAAAACGGCAGAGTCCACCACATTATCGGAATCAAAAGGAAGGTTATTACTTTTTGCATCCCAATACTTTTGCAATTCAAAATCGTAAGGCACAAGAAAATGCCGGTTATTGTAACTCCCTCCATGCCCTGAATAATACACAATTACAGAGGCTTCATTGTCAGATTCCGTTCTTTGTTTCAACTCCTCTAAGGCATTCAAAATCCCCGCCGCCGTTGCTTTTTCTTCCGGCAATTCTATGACATTATCAGGGTGATAAGCCGCTTTTTGCCTGTCCTTAAAATGTTTTGCCAGATCCTCAATATCTTTTGTTGCACCATTTAAGGGCTTTTTATTATGTATCTTCCAGTTTTTGTAACTAATGCCTATCAGCAAGGCGTAGCCATGTTTATAATAAGGGGAATTTTTCAGTGTGTTTTCTTTTTGATTCATTTTTTCTCTATCAAAATCATCCTCATAATGGTAATAATCTCCCTTCATTTCCCCTTTAATATGACCTCCTAATTCTCCAACCCTTACAAAATCATAGTCTTTATTGTCAAAAAGACGCATTTTAGGATTAATAATGTCGCTGTATTTTTCTGTGGATTTACCTTCTATCAAAATTTCTACGTTTTGGATGGGCGAAATTTCATAGAGTTTATGGAAAATTTCGCTTCTCAATGCAGCGTCATTGTTCTCTATACGAATGGAAATTTGGCGGGTGTCTTTTGTACGGGTGCATTTTGCAAAAACAAACTTATTGTCTTTTTTGAAAACCAGTTCATTTTTATTGTACCAACATCGGTGATGTTTACTGCCGTATTCTGCCAAGAATCTAAGAAACGTACTTACCGGCAAGAAATCTGGATAGGAAAGCGTAAAGGAAGGTTGAATATTCCTGCTCGTTTCTAATTCTTCTATCAATTCTTGTTGATCTGTTGAGAAGCTTTCGGACAAATATTGTGGTGCAATTAACCTTTTCTTTCCGCCTTTCTCCACCTCAAATATCAAGTTAAAATGTAATAGCAATTGCTCAATTTCCGTAGCACTCATCTTGCCCATTTTTTGAGCCACTTTTTCGATGTCTGCAACATCAAATTGACCCGGGTCTCTTTTGTTTTTCAAACTGTAATGTAATACCCGATAAATACAATCCAATAACCATTTTGGATTGACAAACACCTTGTTTTCCAAGCCTTCGATATGCCTAAAATGGAGTAAAACCCCTTGCTTATGAAAACTCTTAGTTAAACTGTCTAACTGAGATTCATCCGTTGGATTTGCTTTATCGTGAATAGTGGGCTTCACAGACTGACATTTTTTTACATATTCGTCAAAAGTAAGCACATTTTCTGTCACCCACTCTTCTTGAATCTTATTTTTGATTTCTTGGGCTTTCGTACTATTATCAAATTTGTCAATGTGACTTTCTATATAGCCTAACAAAGCCAATTTAAAGCCATAGAAGTTATGTACAAATTGACGATTTTTGTCATAGGCTCCTTCTATGCTAATACGAACTATTTGGTTGTCTCTTTTTAGATTGTATTTTTCCCTACATTCTTCTGATACCTTCACCTCTTTCGAAATATCCAGTTTGTTTTGCACCAACAGTTTCAAGGAATTGTCTTTATCCTCTCTATTAAAATGTTCTACATTATCTAACCAATAACTATAGTCAAAATGTTCTAAGTCCACATTGTACATTTCCTTTTTTACTTTTTCCTCGTCTTCGTACAAATATATTTTTGTTGGAGCAGTGCCTTGAAAGTTGGTACTTTCCTCAAAGACAACGACATAAATAGCATTATTACTAAAAAACAAAGCATGGGTATTGTGATAAAATTCCTGTCCTCCAAAGTCCCAAATTGCTACTTTCAAATTTCTTTGCTTCTCGCTCGCTTTGAGATCATCTTTGTAAGGTTGCCAAACAATGTGCTCAATTCCGTGAGTTGAAACCTTGTCCTTTTCATATTTACCCTCTGTCAAAAACTCAATCAAAGAAGATTTTCCTGCGGTACTGTTCCCCAAAAGCAACAGTTTAATTTGGTCATTGGGAATGACTCCGTCTTCTATCAAGCTAACCAAATGATTCCGCACCCCCTGCCACACATTCTTCCGCTCCTCATCAAATAGCTCCTTCGGGATATTTGTCAAAGGATTTTTATACAAATATAAGGTTTTGAGGTTGGGGAAATTGATAAAAGAAAACTCTTTTAGTTCATTTTCTGCCAGGTGAAGGGTTTCGAGGTGAGGGAAGCTGCCGGTAAAAACAATCTCCTTGATTTTACTTTTGTACAAATACAGATGCTGCAATTCGGGGAGGGTATCGCCATTGACAGATACTTTTTCTATTACGGTTTCATTGTAGCTGATGTCTAATACCCGCAGGGAAGGCAGGGGGGTGTTTAGTTCTATTTGTGTAAAATGATTGTAGCTGATATCTAAAGATTCTGTATCTTCAGCAGCCTTTATAATGTCTGCCAAGTCCTTGTTGGTTTTTGCTTTTTTACGGTAAAACAGATGTTTGTCTTTGTGAATCGGTATTATTTTCATATCCGGTATATTACAATAAAGGAGAATAAACATAAAAAATAGCGGAACTTTCGAATCACTCCGTAACCTACTGATACCGCTATTGTAAAAAGAACTATCCCGAAGGTGGAAAAATAACCTGTTCAACTAAGTGTGCCATCCAGCTATTTCTTTTGAGCTAAGCAAGACAGAACCGAAACCCCAGATTGTTGTTCCGATTCGCAGGTGTGTCGTTGTTGCGGTTGGTAAGGCGGACATTCTCCCTGTCGTTGTTCCAACTGCCGCCGCGATTCACACGGTTCGAGCTTTTTGGCTATCTTCCAGCGGCAATATTACGATTTTTCTAAACAAAAATGAACTCGCTTTCTGAATAAATGCCAAAAGCGGCAAAATTTTTCTTTGATATTCGGTTTGAGTTATTTTTTCTGCATCCAGTAATGCGTCTAAGCGTTTCAGTTTTTGCCGAAAACGGGTTTTGCTTCGCTTTGCAAGAGTTATCTTCTCTTTCCAAATCACATACCCAAGAAAAGGCAAGCCTTTCTCTATTTTATTCATTACTACGGGCTTTAGCTCGCATTTGAGTACTGTTTCTAAGTAGTTTTGTAATGCTTTTACCTTTTGTTTGAGCAGGGCAATATCCTCTCCCCATAATATCATATCGTCCATATAACGAACATAAGGTTTTATCTTTAAGGTTTCTTTCACAAAATGGTCTGCTTTTGATAAAAAATGATTCGCAAAATATTGACTTGTCAGGTTTCCGATAGGAATTCCTTTATTGGGTGCGTTTTCGTAAGAATCAATGATTTGAAATAAAATCAGTAACAGTTGCTTGTCTTTAAATATCTGCGAAAGCAAGTTTTTTAAAATAGAATGATCCAGGGTTTCAAAGTATTTTCTTACATCTAGTTTAGCAAAATAAGCATACTGAGCAGAAAAGCGTTTGGCTCTATCCAGGGCTTTATATGTGCCTTTTTCCAGCCTACAGGCGTAACTATCATAAATTTGCTGTTTTTCAAAAAAAGGATGACAAACATTCATTAACGCATGATGTAACACCCTTTCTTTAAAACTCGCAGCACAAATCTGACGCTCTTTGGGGTCATAGATAGTAAAATAATGGTATTCACCCACATTCACCTTTCCGGAAACAACCTCCTCTCGCAGGTTTTGTAGATTTGCATCCAAAGATGCCCCAAATGCTACTACCTCCGGCTTTTGTGATTTGCCTCGTTTTGCCTTCCAATATGCCCAATAGAGGTTGTCTATGTCTGTAATTGTATCTATCAAATAACCAATCCTTTTCATTAATCTTGTTTATTTTCTATAAATAACCGGACAAACTTCTCCCCATATTTTTCTACTTTTTTTTGTCCTATCCCTTTGATAGTCAGCATATTTTTAACATTAAAGGTTTCTAACTTTGCTAATCCTGCAAGTTCTTCATCTGTAAAAACAGCATAAGCGGGAATAGCGTCTTCTGTTGCAAATTGTTTGCGGATTTCTCGAAGTTTTGAAAATTTCTGAAATGTATCTTCATCCAAAATTGTCCTGTAATCTTTTTTTATAACCATAGAATCTCCATTGTAAGTGTTTAAAGCTTTCTCAATATATTTAATGCAATATGCCCAATATGCCCCATTTTTATCGTTAATAACACTACTCTCAACGCCTAAAACTTTATGTGACCGTAAAAAACGGTTGAGTTCCTCCTCAAAAGGTTCGGCATTGCTTACCGGAATAGAAAAATGTTTGAATTGCATAGAGATAAGAATTTATTTTTTTTAACGATAACTTTCTTTCAAAATTTTTTATAATTTTTTGGGGCTGTGCCCCAAACCCCCTGAAAATTTTGGGTGCTTTTGCTGCTTGATTTGCTTCGTCCCTCCGCAAATCCGCCGCAACGCCCCAAAATTTTCCCTCT
>JAIBAH010000167.1 GCA_019695295.1 Bacteroidia bacterium
AAATATTCTGAATATTTGGCGTAATTGATTTGCATATCTTATTGTTTCTTTCTAAATTTGTCCGCAACTTAAGTCTTTTCGATTTATTAACAAATAATTATTTCCCCCAAATGCGTAAGTCCTATTAATAAAATATTCATAAAAATAAAAAATCGTGATTATTTCATTTGTGCACCAAAGTCCTGAACGAAATTTATTCTGTATTTTGAGTGAGGCCTGATGGCTACTCCTGTAAATTCCATGTCGGGGTCGAGCAGGTTAATTCTGTGACCCAGATTGTCAATTCCTTCATCTATGAGTAAATCCATGAAGATTTTCATCGGGTCTTTATATCCATACTGACAATTTTCGGACAGTGCCCCAAAATATTCTTTGGGAATGAATCTGTAAAATCGTTTTTCCATGGAAGTGCCGTCGGAATCATCGTGCCCAATCTGCCCGGTTTTTCCCATATCATCTGCATGAAAAGCAGCACAGGCGGAGAGTTTTTTGCTTGGCCTGAGTGGATTCATGGGTTCAAGGGAAGAAAGCGTCTGTTTCAGGGAGGTTACAAAATGCGTATGATTTTCTGCTTCGTTTGCTTGCAGATAAATCTCAAGATAGGTTTGAGAGAACTTCAGAGGGTTGATTCTTACCAGATTATTCAACAAAATCATGTCTTTTTCCTGAGGGGTAAGATAAGAAGAGTTGACTGCAGTGTTTGCGGCTTTGTATTCTTCCGAAGACCATTCCGGCAAAATTTTAACTGAAGACTGAGCGTTCAGTATCAAAAACCCTGAAAGCAGGGCGATAAAAAAAA
This sequence comes from Bacteroidia bacterium, assembly GCA_019695295.1. Taxonomy (GTDB): domain Bacteria; phylum Bacteroidota; class Bacteroidia; order J057; family J057; genus JAAFHL01. Next base: position 800 of record JAIBAH010000167.1, read on the forward strand.
GACTTTTCATCATATTAATTATAAAACAAAAAACCCAGACAATTATCACAGAGGTAGCGATGCAAACCTCACCTGACAGGATTAAGCAAGCAGGGAAATCTCGGTAATCTACTGTTTCTCAGGCATAGCCTGAAAATAATACAAAAGTATTGTAGCCCGCCCTCGGTTCTCCTAGCTTACGGAAATATAGTATTTCTTTTGATAGGTTTGACGAACGTCATGATAGCTGTCTGAGTATATTTTAAAAAATCAATATTAATTAAACTATTAATATATGGTTTTTATTATATTTTACTTAATTTTGCAAAGAACTAATCTGAAAGTAAAATTAAGAACTTTATTTTAATTATCCAAACAAATAACCGGTTTTCATAAAGTTTTTTTTCTTTCATCGGTTCTGTCTATTTCAAAAAACTGAAAAACAATTACTTGACAATTTTTGTGATTTATATGAATGAACCAACTCAGTCTCCTTTAAAGTTATTTAGTGCCGGCAAAGTTTTATTTCCTGTGCTTTTCAGCCTTTCTGTTGCGGCCTATATGATTTACAGAGAGTATGATTCAGATAAAATAAAAGCATTAATACATCAGGGCGTTTCCTGGGAATTTATTCTGCTTTGTTTTGCTGCAATGGTGATAAGAGACCTTGCTTATATCTGGAGAATGAAGCTTTTGTCGGGAAATGAATTGAGCTGGAGAAGCGCTTTTGACGTAACGCTTTTATGGGAATTTTCGAATACGATTGCTCCCTCTCTTACCGGAGGTACTCCACTGATGATTTATATGCTCATCAAGGAAAAAATCAATGCCGGGAAAAGTACAGCTATTATTTTTCTGACGATTTTTCTGGATCAGTTTTTCTTTGTACTGCTTGCTCCTCTTATGCTGCTTATAATCGGTGAAGAAAAAATGTTTAGCCCGCTTACCGGAGCATTGGGCACAAGCGTAATCAGTACGATGATTTTTACCTATATTATTCTGGCTCTTTACGGGGGATTGCTTGCATTCGGACTTTTTTTAAACCCTAAAGCAGTCAGAAAATTTATCTACTGGTTATTTAATACCCGCTTGCTGAGACGATGGGCGGAGGCTGGTGAAAAAACCGGAAATGACCTTGTAACCGCTTCGGAAACATTCAGAGGATATGGTTTCGGGTACTGGATGAAAGTGATTGGCAGCACAGTACTGGGCTGGAGCTCCCGTTTTATGGTGCTCAATATTCTGCTGATTATGTTTTCGCCCGGGGTTTTGCCTTTTTCTACACATCTCCTGGCGTGGGGAAGGCAATCCGTTTTGTTTATCCTTATGTTTGTGGCTTTTACTCCCGGAGGCTCAGGGCTTGCGGAGTTTTCCTTTATCGAAATCATGGACGATATTTGTCCCGACCCGCCCGGAAGCGGAATGATTGCTTTCCTGTGGAGAATTGTGGGGTTTTATCCTTACATGCTGCTGGGCGTGTGGCTCTTACCCCGATGGATAAAAAGAATATTTGGCAATGAAAACAATAATCCTGAGATTCAATGATTTCATTCTGAGTTGAAAACCCGGAGTAAAACAGTCCTGAATCAATGAGCATTCTGTTTATTCCTCAGGGTTTTTTTCCTTTGAATTCAGCCAGAATATATAAGTAACCGCACTGATTCCGATGAATAAAAAATAAAAGGGTTTTGAGCCGAATTCTATATTTATTTCACCTGCGGATTCTAAGATGCCTGCTACTACTGCACTTCCAAAAAAGCCGGAAATTACACTTATTATCCAGATTTTCAGATTGAATGTCAGGGAGAAATGTCTTCTTCTGACATACTCAATAAAGACTGTTATAAGTGCTGATATCAGAATAAGGATTAAGAGATTATTTATGCTAAAACCAGCCATTTTCCCGAGTATAATTAATCCGCAATGCCAATTTTTAAAATAATTTTTCCATTTTGTTTACTGATTGTCAGTTCTGACATATCTCCTGATTTTGTCAGTGTGTTCTTTGCAGCATCAAAATTACAGGGTTTCTTTCCCAGATTTTTGCTTTCAAATGCGGTACCAAGCATAAAGGCTTCTTCCATTGTAATCGTATTTTCAGGAAAAGAAACAGTATGACTTGCTCCGCCCTCAGCAGCTACGAGTTCATACGTAGTACCTCCGGAATATTCATAGAGATGATATTCAAAAACGTTTTCCAGTTCTTTGGGTTTTGTGGTTTTTTCGGTATTCAGTTTGAGCATTTTACCCAGATATCCTGCGATATAATCTCCCTGATTCAAAGGAGGGGCACTCATTTTGGACAGATATCCGTCGAAAATAAAACCTTCTTTTCCGTTGTAGCTGATTTTTACCCAATGACCGGTAAAGGAATAGCCTTTACATTCTTCAGTCTGAAAAGGATTTTCTCTTAGTTTTTCACTGAGTACTTTTACTTTGGAACCGTAAGGAATTGTAATAATTTTAGTGCCTTTTTCATCCGGAGTCTGTCGGAGATTCAGGCCGGATAAAGATAAAACATTCAGCTCGTCTCCGGCAGCATACCGTTCTGCCTGAATTACAGGCTGAGGGGGATTAACGGCTTCTTTCGTTTCGGTTGAGGTCTCCTGCTTTTTTTCTCCGGAATCACCGGGCTCCTGAGTGCATGAAAAAAGAGAAATTGTAGCAAAAACAGCTAATTGATAATAAAAAGTTTTCATAATAAAAGTTAGTTATAGTAAGTAAAAAATAAGTTACACTTTTTTTCTTCTCCGGTTTTCTTTTTTGAGAAGCGTCAGTTCCCTGCCGGATTGTCCTGAAATAGAAGTATTCTCCTGTGCCCGCCGCATCAGGTAAGGCATTACGGCTTTTACGGGTCCGTATGGCAAATACTTGGCAACATTAAACCCATGATGGGATAAATTAAAGGATATATGGTCAGACATTCCGTAAAGCTGAGCAAAAAGAATGTGCGGATGATTTTTGGGGATTGATTTTTCCCGCATCATTTCAGCGAGTTTGATGCTGCTGTTTTCATTGTGAGTCCCTGCGCAAATTGCTACATGATGAAGGTGCTCCATGCACAGTTCCAGTGCAAAATCATAGTCTCTGTCGGTATCTTCCTTACTTTTCTGTATAGGATTGCGGGTAGAAAACGACGCGGCTCTTTCGGCTTCTTTTTCCATATAGGCTCCTCTTACGAGTTTTACTCCCAGAAAATATTTACGGTTTTCGCTTCTTCTGATTAATTCTTTGAGGTAATTCAGCCTGTCATGACGGTATAACTGAACGGTGGTATAAATCAGCGGTTTGGTTGTATTGTATTTTTCCATCATTGATTCCGCCAAAGCATCAATCGTTTCCTGAATCCAGCTTTCTTCTGCATCAATGAAAACCGGAGTATTGTTTTCAACCGAGGCATTACAGATAGCTTCCACCCTTTCTTTTACTTTTTCCCAGGCCATTACTTCTACAGGAGTCAGTTGAACATTGGCCTGAATTTTTGCCAGTAAGTCAAAACTTGCCAATCCGGTTATTTTGCAGGCAGTAAAAGCTACAGACTCTGTTTTTCCGCCATGAACCAGAGTGGCGATGATTTCCCTGCAGGTTTCATCAAATCCAGTTTCGTTTTTCTCTCCTTCCACGCTGTAATCCAGAATGGTTTTTACCTTGTATTTGTACATTGCCTCAGAAGCGGGAACGGTATTTTCGATGGATGTTCCTCCGCAAAACTGCTGAAAAAGGGTCTTTTTGACAATATTTTCAATCGGTAATCCTATTTCAAAGGAATAAATCATGAGTTTAGGTCCGATATTTGCCAGCAATGGAGAATCAATCATCTGAAATAAACGCAGTGCCTGTTTCAACTGAGCATCAGTCCTGGCTTTAAAAGCAAGTTCTGTATTATTAAAATCGGGGAGAGAATATTCCGAAAATGAATTCATGCAATCATTGATGGTTTAAGTACAAGGAAAAATTGTGCTAAGTAAAGAATAAACTGTAAATAAAAAAAATTAATTTGCAGCTTCCAGTTCTGCTACTTTGCCCGCATTTTCTGCAATTCTTAGTTTTTCAATCAATTCGTCAAGGTCTCCCTCCACAATATTGGCCAGATTGTAGAGCGTGAGGTCAATCCGGTGGTCTGTAACCCGGTTTTGGGGATAATTATAGGTACGGATTTTGGCACTTCTGTCTCCGGAAGAAACCAGGCTTTTTCTGAGTGCGGCTTCTTCGTTTTTTACTTTGGAAAGTTCCAGGTCGTACAGCCTTGAACGGAGAATCCCGAAGGCTTTGTCTTTATTTTTGAGCTGAGAACGCTCATCCTGCATAGAAACCACCAATCCCGTAGGGATATGCGTAAGCCTTACGGCAGAATAAGTAGTATTTACAGATTGTCCGCCGGCTCCGCTTGCACAAAACGTATCAATCCGTACATCATTCATGTTTAATTCAACGTCGAACTCATCTGCTTCCGGCATTACAGCAACGGTAGCTGCGGAAGTGTGAATTCTTCCCTGTGCTTCTGTGGCAGGTACTCTTTGAACCCTGTGTACTCCGGATTCAAATTTGAGGGTGCCGTAGGCATCTTCTCCGCTTACGGTTACAATGATTTCCTTGTATCCTCCCATACTTCCTTCTGAAAGCTCATTGACTTCAAATTTAAGTCCCTTGCGCTCACAGAACCGCTGATACATCCTGAATAAATCTCCTGCAAAAATAGCGGCTTCGTCTCCTCCGGTACCGGCTCTGATTTCCAGTATCGCAGGTTTTGAGTCGTTAGGATCCTGAGGAATGAGCAATACTTTGAGCTCTTCTTCCAGTGATATCTTCTCATTTTCAAGCGGCTCAATTTCTTCCTTTGCCATTTCCCGCATTTCCTCATCGGTTTCATTGTTCAGAATATCCCGGCAGGTTTCAATATTTCCCACTACTTCTTTATATTGCTTTCCTTTAAATACAAATGTTTCCAGCGAACGGAATTCCTTGTTTAATGCAGTATATTTTTTCATATCCTTCATCAAATCCGGATCCATCAGCATACGCTGTACATCTTCCAGCCGCTCTTCTTTTTGGTGTATAAATTCTAAAAACATTTTATCAATCTGATTTTTTTACCTTAAACGGTTTTTAGGGTTCTGTTGTTTTACAGAAATTTTTTGCAAAAATACAAATAAACGGAGATTTTTGAAAATTATGTACTGCAAATCCTTGCTGAAACGAATTTCAGCCTTTTTTATTTTGAAAATTGCAGGAAATGATTTCCCGGAAGAGTGCTGTTGAAATTCAATTCTCAAAAAAAGCCTGTACTTAAGAGCACAGGCTTTTAGTAAAACACAAAATGAAAATTTATAAGGAATACATTCTTTCTCCAGGGTTATACTTTTGTATAATATAAATTTACGAAGTATTACATTTCTTAAGATGCTTTTCCTTTCTTTTTTACTTTTTCTGCTTTTAGTTTTTCGGCTTTTTCCGCTTTCTTTATCTTATTGATATCTCTTTTAACAACCTGATATTTAATCGCTGCTTCATTGTACGCTTTCGCTGCTTCTTCTGCGGTGTCATACATTCCAAGGTGAACCGGTTTTTTGTTGATGTATATCAAGGCGCGGAATTTGTTTTTTTCTCTTCTAACCCCTCTGTATCCGGTTTGGGATTTGTAATGACAATACCTGTTTAGCTCACTTCTTGTGCACCAAATGAGGTTTTCTGTTCTGTCGTCCAATCTGTCTCCGTTCAGATGAACTACAAAAGTATGCTCTTCACTTGGACGGGGGATAAACTTTTCGGCGATAGCCTTGTGAACATAAATTGTTTCCTGATAAGGCTTGTTTTGAATGTTTCTGAACCATTTCTGATAAACTGCCGCTCCTGAGGTAGCGTGTTCGCGAAGGTTTTCCAATACCTTCATTTCCATTAATACGGGGTCTTCTGTGAAGTAACGGTAAGACTGTTCATCCAGTATAACGGATTTGTTCTCTCTGTTTTTTAATTTAATTTGATACAACATAATGAATGAAATTTAAAAATATTACAGCTCAAATAATAAAAAAAAAAAAAAATATTAACAAAAAATTATATAGAAAATAAATACAAGTTATTCCCATTTAACACATATAAACTATTGCCTTTCAGAACGACATCTTTTATATCCAGAGGGTCTATCTTTTCGTTCAAAGGCAGCGAAAGGATTTCGTCGGAGGGGAGATGATAAAGCGTTATGTTTTTATTGTCAAAAAAAACGATATTATCCCCTGCGATTGAAAAATTCTTCCATCTGTAACTAAATAGCTTTTGAGTCGAAACAGAATACTGAAAAACCCCATAGATATCAAATACCTTTACAAATTGTCCGGATGAATCCCCTGCAAAAATAAAATTCTGAGAATTGATGGAAATATTTACAGGATTAAGCAACTGCCCTTCACCGTAATCCAGTCCTCCGAAGGAAAGATTCGCAAATCCTTTTTCATTGTATTTGTAAATCTTATTGTCGGTATAATTCAATACAAACAAATCGCCCCATTCACTTATGTCAAAAGCAATTGGAAAAATCTCCTCAGTATTAATCTCCTCATTCTCCAGAAAATTCAATTCTCCTATATTTTTCAGGTTCGTATTCAACAAAACCAATTTTCTTTTTACATCATCAAGAACAAATATTGATTGTCTGTTTTTGGAAGAAATTTTCACAGGGTGAAAAAAACCTTCTGAACGTGTACTTGTCCCTCCAATTGAATAAACAGAATCATATTTTGTGTCGGCAAGGTATTTGTATATTTTATTTTTTTTTTTATTCAATAAATATATATTATTTTTATTTTTAATATCAATATCAACGCCACCGTTTTCACAAATAATTATATGTCTTAATCTCATATAATTGCTATCATTTTGAGGTAATTGACAATAACTGACATAACT
>JAIBAH010000036.1 GCA_019695295.1 Bacteroidia bacterium
TCGAAAGACACTCACAGGTTTGCTCAGCTACCTTTTGGGTATATTTATCAGACTGAGCATAAAATGAATTGAAGAATAAAACAAATAAGAATAGTGGTAATAATTTTTTTTCCATTTTAAAATCAATTATTAATTAGTGTTTTAGTTTTGTTTTATCTGTAAAGCTTACTTTTCCGTTTTCCACCTCCAGAATTTTGTCGGCATAGTCTCTGAGGCGGTAATCGTGGGTAACGATAACTACAGCCTTATCCATTTTGGAAAGCATGACAAGTTCATTCATAACTGTCGCAACAGATTGAGTATCAAGCGAAGCAGTAGGTTCATCACACAAAAGAATCGGGGGATTGGTCACTAAAGCGCGTGCAATGGAAACCCGCTGAGACTGCCCTCCGGAAAGCTGACGGGGGAGATTTTTGGCACGGTCTGTCATCCCTACTTTATCCAGTGCTTCCATCGCTCTTTTGCGGGCTTAACTGTTTGACACCCCGAGCAACTGAAGGGGATAAATCACATTTTCCAGAGCATTCAAAGGAGCAATCAGATTAAAAGACTGGAATACAAATCCAATATTTTCCAATCTGAGTTTTGCCATCTTTCTGGAATTAAGGGTTTTGGTATCCACTCCGTTGATAATCACCTGACCGGAAGTCGGGTAAATGACACATCCCAGCAAAGACAGTAAGGTGGTTTTGCCCGAACCGGAAGGTCCGATAATCAGCAGCAATTCCCCGGTCTTGATGGTCAGGTCGGTTTTATCCAAAGCGGTAATCAGAGTGTCTCCGCTTTTGTATATTTTATTGGCTCCTGCTAATTCAGCGACTACTCTCATATAAATTTTTTCTGTCCGGAAATCCAGGATTAATGTATTGTGTTACTGAAATTTTAGGGTATATCTGATGAAACACAAAAATACCATTTTATACCCTAAACAGATTGTTGTTTCATTTTGTTTACATCCTTTTGAAACAAAAAACAATAACAGAATAAAATACAGATTCGCCCTGTCAATCACATAAAATTTCATTTTTTTTTGAAAAGTGAGAAAACTTTATTTATTTTACACATCAATTTATAAATGTTAAATATGGGAAGACTCTTTCTTTTTTGTATCGGAGGAACCGGCTCAAGGGTTATGCGTTCATTAGTAATGCTTTTGGCCTCAGGAGTTAAGGTAGATGTAGAAAAAATCGTACCGATTATCATAGATGTGGACAGTAAAAACGAGGATACAGCCCGGGCAATCAAATCGCTTGAGTTGTACAAACTCATTCGTGAACGGGTGTATGCTTCCAAGAATGTCCCTCAGGATGGTTTTTTCCTGACGGATATGTCTCCTTTGGGTTCTGAGGCGGTAGAAGGCTCAAACGTAACCAATATCAAAACCGCCTTTCAGCTGGAATTCGGAAATATCACCAAGACTTTTTATAATTATCTGGAAGTAGCAAGGATGAATGACAATACTCAGACTCTCCTCCGTTTGCTGCTCGATGATTCTCCGGAGGAAGACCGGAATACAGAGTTGAATCTGAATCTGACCGTAGGGTTTAAAGGCAACCCGAATATAGGAAGTGTGATTTTCAATGAGCTGGTAAATACTGACGAGTATAAATACTTTGCAAGGGCTTTTAATCCCAATGACAAAATTTTTATTGTAAGCTCTATTTTCGGCGGGACAGGCTCTGCCGGTTTTCCCCAACTCGTAAAAAACCTGAGAAGGAACTCCGGAAACATGAATGACGCGCTCAAAAAAGCAAAAATCGGAGCAACCGTAGTAATGCCTTATTTTACAGTAGAAGACAATAACGGAAGTGCGGTAGATGCCCGTAATTTTATGTCAAAAACCAAAGCAGCCCTTTCTTATTATGAAAAGGAACTGAGAGGAGACGAAAAACTGGATGCTGTATATTATTTATATGATGAACCCGGAAATCCCTACGCCAACAATGAAGGAGGAGTTTCTCAGAAAAATGACGCACACTTTGTGGAAATGCTCGCAGCAAAGGCAGTCATTAAATTTGCCAATCAGAAACAATATGACGCAAGCACGGAATATTATGAGTATGCAATCCGTTCCAAGGAGCCTGTGCTCAATTTCACGCATTTATTTGAAGACCCCACAAGGGACGTATTCCTGACGCTGCCAATGACCTGCTTCACCTATTTTGCCAAACTTTATGAAACAGTTTTGCCTTACGCTATCTTTCAGAAGGAAAAAGAGTTTGCAAAAAACCTTGAGCTGAAAAATAAATTCAAGGATAGCCGTTATATTTACAAGGATATTGATATTTTCCTCAGAGAGTATTTCCTTCAGTATATGTCTGAACTTAGCCGGAATTCCAAGTTTGAGCCATTTAACCTTGCCGGTGACTTCAATGGAATGATAAACGGAAAACCCATTGTCGATACAAGAATCCGTGCGCTGAGGTGGGGAGATTTTGCGCTCAATGACGAAGGAACGTTTACGCAAAGAATGTCTCAGACAGAAGAAGCCCTCCGCAAGCAAAATGTTCCGGACGAAGAGCGGTTTATGAAAGTCTGTTATGATGCCTGCCGTTATGCGTTCGAACAGTATATTCAGCAGGCCCCGGTAGCCGATTATTGATTGGATTTTATTTGCGGGATTTCCCGAAAATGTAATAATTATTTTCCGGTTTCTACAAATATCCAAACTTTCTTTTTGATAGTTTCGTATATTAGTCTTATTATTGCAAAAAATTAGAAATTATAACTTTAAACTTGTATGTGGAAAAGATTTGTACGTGCGATTAAATCCCTTTTTGGTGCAGGTATCAGCGCTATCGAAGATCCTAAGTTAATTCTGGAGCAAAATATCCGTGAATTAAACGATCAGGTTCCTAAAATGAATGAAAACATCGCTACTGTTAAGGCAAGCGTGAATCTTCTGGAAAAGGAAATGAACCGGCTGAAAACGGAATATCAGGATCTTGTATCCAAAATGAAAGCAGCTATTCAGGGTGGAAGAGATGATATTGCGCAGAATTATGCACTTCGTCTTGAAACTGTGAAGGCTTCTCTTGCACAGACTCAGGCTCAGCATGCTTCTGCTCAGAAGGCATACGAAAAATCGCTGGAGGTTAAAAAAGCCTTTATGCGTGAGAAAGATAAAAAAATATCCGAAGCAAAAGAAGCCCTTCGTGCACACGAGAGAGCGAAATGGCAATCCAAAATTGCGGATACCCTCGAATCTTTTGAGGTGGCCGGACTTGATCAGACGCATGATGAAATGCTGAACAGAATAAACGAACAAACCGCTAAAAATGAAGCACGTATGGAAATCGCACTCGAATCTGTGGATACCGAAGGGATGAAACTGGAGGAAGAAGCAGAAAAATTACGCGCTCAGGACCTGGTGAATAAATTCAAGGAGGAAATGGGAATGTTCGATTCCAATAAAAACAAAGTTCAGGACGACGTTGAAAATAATACACAGAAGTTAAAGAATTAATCTTTGCCTCATCTGTAAAAAACTGCTCTTTTTATTAAGGAGCAGTTTTTTTTATGTACTGTCTGATTCTATCGGTTTTTTATAAAATCGAAAAAACGCTTCATTGCTTTGCCTCTGTGAGAGATTTTGTTTTTTTCTTCCGGATTCATCTCTGCAAAAGTAATATCGTATCCGTCAGGCTGAAAAACGGGGTCATATCCGAATCCGCCATCGCCTCTGAGGGTATCCAGTATTTTCCCCTGCACTTCTCCCTCAAAGTAATACATCTCTTTCCCGTCATAAAAAGCAATTACCGTCAAAAACCTTGCGCTTCTGTCTTCTTTGTCTTTGAGATTCTCAAGCAAAAGCCGGATATTGTCTGCTGCCTTACATTCCGGTCCGGCATAACGGGCAGAATAAACCCCGGGCGCACCGTTTAATGCCGCTACTTCCAGGCCGGTATCATCCGCAAAACAGGGAATACCGGTGTGTTCATAAAACGCTTTGGCCTTCAGGGCTGCATTTCCTCTCAGGGTGCTTTCTGTTTCTTCCACATCAAAGGGGGGAAAATCCATAAAACTCAATAACTTATACTGATCTCCCAGAATCTCCCTGATTTCCTTTAATTTTCCGGTATTATTTGTTCCAAAAAACAATTCTGTCCCCATAAATATGTATATATAAAAATTGTTAAAAAATATTTGCAACAAAGTTAAGGGTTTATGGGTTATACTTTTTATCTTAGTATAAAATTTAGAAAATAAAAATCATGTCATTCTCTCTTCCTAAAGTAGCGATTTTGGATTTATATAACGGGATAGCCAATCTTGGAATGAAAAATATTATTCATCTTATTCATTCTGTGGGGCTTGAATACGATGTTTATGATGTAAGAGCCAAAAATGAAATCCCCGATATTGAAAAATATGATATCTATATTTCCACCGGAGGCCCCGGAAGTCCGTATGACGGAGAAGGCCTGCGCTGGGAAAATGACTATTTTTATCTCATAGACGAAATATGGAATCATAATCAGCAGAGGGAGAATAAAAAATATGTGTTTTTTATCTGTCATTCCTTTCAGATGATGGTGAGATACTTTAATCTGGGAGAAATTTACAAACGGCGCTCCATGTCTTTCGGTATTTTCCCGGTACATAAAACGGAGGCAGGTGAAACAGACCCGCTTTTTAAAAACCTTGCAGACCCGTTTATGGTAGCCGATTTTCGGTATTATCAGATGATTCATCCCAATATGGCCAATATAGAAGGATTGGGAGGCTCTATTCTGGCACTGGAAAAAATCCGGCCTCAGGTAAGCCTTGACCGGGCAATTATGGCGATGAGAATCTCCCCTGAATTTATCGGGACTCAGTTTCATCCGGAAGCAAACCCGGAAGGGATGAGGATTTATTATTCTCACCCCGAAAAAAGAATTGAAATCATCAAACAGCACGGTGAAGGAAAATATGACGGCATCATGGACCTGCTCGACGACAAGGACAGTGACAGTATTCAGACTACGTACGACTATCTTTTGCCGACCTTTCTCATTCAGGCTAAAAATCAGGTAATGAAAAACTCCCTTGAACTGGTTTAATTTTTTTCTCAAAAAGAAGTAAACCCGCCGCCAGAAATAAAAACTGAAAAACATTATGTCTCAGGCTGACTGGAAATATATGTTTAAAGCAGTTCAGGATAATGATGCTGATATCCTGAATTATTACATTCAGCAGGGAATAGACCTGAACTTTCAGCATCCTGAATATTTTACGAGTGCGCTGATAGAAAGTATCCGGCTTGGTCATCATCGTATAACTCAGATTCTGCTTGAAAACGGAGCTTCTCCTGACATTTGTGAGGTGGAGTCAGATAAAACCGCAAGGCAAATAGCCGAAGAGCTAAATAACAAAGATGCAATCCGGCTGATAAATTTTTATTCCGGAACCAATGCTTCTCCCCAAGAACCTCATTTTAACTCCAATAAGTCATTGAATCAAAATATGAAAGCAGTTATTTGTACTAAATACGGACCTCCTGAGGTATTGGAAATCCGGGAAGTTGCAAAGCCTGAGCCCAAAGACAACGAGGTGCTTGTCCGCATTGTTGCCACGGCTGTAAATTCAGGAGATGTGAGGGTCAGAGGGCTTGCGGTAGAAGGGTGGATGAAATGGATGATGCGACTCATTATTGGCTTCTCAGGTCCGAGAAAATCCATTTTGGGAACAGTATATTCAGGGATTGTGGAAAGGGCAGGCTCAAAGGTGTCCAGCTTCAAAACCGGAGATAAAGTATTCGGTATGACCGGATTCAGTTTTGGTACTTATGCAGAATACATAACCGTTAAGGAAAGGGGTAATATTGCTTTTATGCCGAAAAATGCCTCATATGAAGAGGCCGCTTCCCTGATTTTCGGGGGGCAAACTGCTATTCATTTTCTGGAGAAAGCCGGGATTAAAGAACGGAAAACTCCCAAAGTGTTGATTATTGGCGCAACCGGTTCGGTGGGTACCGCTGCTACTCAGATAGCCTTGTATTATGGGGCTGATGTCACTGCAGTGTGTAGCACTCAGGGGAAAGAAATAGTGGAAAATGCAGGTATTTCCCAAATCATTTTATATGACAAAGAAGACTTTACCAAACAGGAAAACCGGTTTGATATCATCTTTGATGCCGTAGGCAAAACGAGCAGTAAGCAATGTAAACCTTTGCTGAATAAAGGCGGTATTTATAAAACTGTAGGAGGAACAGAAGTTGCTTCAGAGTCCCGGGAGCAGTTGGAGTTTCTGAAAGAACTGTATGAAAAAGGACTTCTGAAAGCAGTAATTGACAAAATTTACCCCATGAATCAAATCGTTGAAGCCCACAGATATGTTGATACCGGTAGAAAAAAAGGAAATGTAGTGCTGAAAATATCAGACTAATATTTCTCACCCCTTTTACCGGTTTTTTAAACAGAAAGCTGCTTAGAGGCATACTATTGTAGGTCGTCCTCGGTGCATTCGCTCAATAACAGAATTTACTGCTTCACAATCAGGCTTTTGTGCATATAGCCCTGATTGCCTTTCTCTGTGATTACTTCCCACCATGAGGTGCCGTTATCTTTACAGGAAATCCGCTGATTCGTCGGGATTCTTTCAATCAGCTTAGCGTCCTGATTGGGTTTTTGTCTGAGATTGGCAAAGCCTGTTGAACTTTTGACATAAGCAGCAGTAAAGCCCGCTGGTGCGCTTACAGTAACGGGGGCGGGAGCAGGCTTGGATGCCGGAACAGTAGCAGCAGGCCTGGACGCAAACGGGTTATCTGCCGGGCCGGTAGGGCCGTAGGAAGTGGTTGCCGGAACAGGATTCAGGAAATTATCCACCTCCGATTTCCATTCATTATGATTGAGCACCTTGCTGCAAACCGTCTGAATAAAGGAATAACTCTCCGGCTGTAAAAACGTATTGCTCTTCTGGCGGAAAGTGGATGGAATCGTATTGGTAATTACTACATGAGTACCTTTGGTTACAAAATTTCCTACGGTAACGATATTTTTGGTAGAAACTTCCTGACCCTCATCTATAATCCGTACACACCCTTCGGTCGGGCGGCTGTACCCTCCGTGAATACAGATTCCCCCTCCGGTTTTTTTCTCTTTGGAGTCATGTACATTGGGATAATTCAGGTGAATATTGTACCCCCCGAATTTATTGTAGATTTCATCATCATCCACTGTGGTAAGGTCATTGGTAATCGCTGACTCAGAAGTAACACAATAATGTCCCAAAGGTGTTTTTTTATCGCCTTCTTTTTGTTTCATAATACCCGATATTCCAAATTTGCATTTGAAACGGTTTTTGATTTTTACCTGTTGGGTTTTATTATCAATAGAAATCAGATAGCAGAGCCCTTCGGTAGCACTTGTCGCATGAATCAGCACTAATTTGGTAATATTCACAGCCTGATAAGTAGGAAACCCCTTACGATGAGTGCCATCTGACTCTGTCAGGTATTTACCATCCACATAACCCGTATAATCGCCCCATTTTACCTTGTGCCAGGTGGCATTGCCTTTTTTCAGGCTTTCGAGGCTCGTCAGGGTTTCTCCGTCAGGAATCAAAGCCAACGCCTCTCCTTTTTGAGCCTGAGCATATAAAAATATATCTTCCTCTGTCGGATTAGTGACATCAAAATCTTTTTGTCCGTAAGATTGTCCGAAAAGCAGACAAATAAGCATGAAGGTTGAAAATAAAAGTGAAATTCTCATAAATCTTAGTCAAAAAATAAATCAATATTAAGTTCTTTACAAATATCGCAAAAATTATACAAAACTCCATTTTACAGGAAATTATAAGTGATTTTTTTGTGAAAAATTTCTTTTTTCAGTAAAAAAATCAATCTGTCTGAATTTTTAATGAACTGTTTTCTACCGTATTCACCGGAAATCTGATGGATAATTTGCCGTTTCCGGATAAAGAATTAATTTTGTTGCGACAGAAAGTACAAAAAACAATACAGAAAATGAAGGTACAAAAAACAACTTTTAAAATATCCAGAATGGATTGTCCTTCCGAGGAGCAAATGATTCGGATGAAACTGGATGGTCTTTCTGATATTCAATCGCTGGGTTTTGATATTCCCAACAGGCAACTTACGGTTTTTCACACTGGTAGTTACGAACCCATTTTTCAGCGTCTGGATAGCCTGAAGTTTGATACTTCTGTAACTGAAAGCATTATTTCTGATGATTTTGTCCGGTCAGCAGAAAATACAGGAAAGGAAAGAAAATTGCTGTGGCAGGTTTTACTGATTAATTTTTTCTTTTTTGTGCTGGAAATGGCTACCGGATTTTTTTCCCGGTCTATGGGACTTGTGGCGGATAGTCTGGATATGCTGGCCGATAGTATTGTTTACGGACTTGCTCTTTTTGCGGTGGGAGGGTCAGTGGCCCGGAAAAACAATATTGCAAAAGCGGCAGGATACTT
This sequence comes from Bacteroidia bacterium, assembly GCA_019695295.1. Taxonomy (GTDB): domain Bacteria; phylum Bacteroidota; class Bacteroidia; order J057; family J057; genus JAAFHL01. The sequence continues at coordinate 8,413 of JAIBAH010000036.1, forward strand.
TCAGCTCCTGCTGGCAATCACAGGTTTTACAGAGGTAATCCGGCGATTTACAGGTATGGAGGAAGTCCCTGGCTTTCAGACCATGATTCTTGTTTCTGTGCTGGCCCTGATTGGGAATGGGCTTTGTCTGTATTTACTTCAGAAAAGCAAAAGTCAGGAAGCGCATTTACAGGCAAGCATGATTTTTACGTCAAATGACGTTATTGTAAATCTGGGGGTAATTATTGCAGGCGGACTCGTGTATCTTACGCATTCGAAATATCCCGACCTTATTGTCGGTACGATTGTGTTTCTGATTGTTGGTCAGGGGGCTTTGAAAATCCTGAAACTCGCAAAAGGATAAACGGGGTAATTCACATCTATTCTCTATTACTGACGACCAGGGTTATTTCCCAAAACAGGCCTGACCGATTCGTAGTTCGGCCCAGCTGAATTCATCGGCGATTTGCTCCTTTATATTCCCGATGGGTGCGTCTTTTTCTGTATTGGAGAATAACGCTTTCAGTCTCTCTACTTTTTCAGACGGCAGAATTTCCTCAATCTGCATTTTATTCATTCGGATTAATTTTGCAAAATGAGTCAGTATTGTACCGACACTCAGTTTCCGATGCTCTGCTATTTCTTCCGGCGTCATATTTTGCTGATGAAGCGCAAGCGTTTCCTCGTAGGTTGCTCCTTTCTGGGGTTTTTCCTTTGGGGTTTTCGATTTTTTTTCGAGTACAATTGCTTCCTCAGGCTCATCCACAGTAGTCAGATGATTTGTGGTGTATTGTTTGACTGCGTCTTTCTTCAACAGGCTGTGATATTCTGAAAATTCCACCGCGGCCAGACTGCTTTTGTCAATATGCTTATTGAGATACAGACATTCCGCAAACTTCTGCAAACGGAACATTTGTTCAATCATCGTCAGGAGCTGATAATCCAGTTCCAGTAATTCCTCGTTATACTCCCTGGTTCGCTTTTGTTTTTGAGTATCAATGAGTTTTATTTTTAGTTTGAGGTGAATTTCCCTTAAAGAAGGTAAAAAATAATTCATTGCGTCCTGCGTTCTTTTGTGCAAAAAACCGAAATCTATCGGGGATTGCTGAAAGGCCTTATTGAGATGAGCCATGAATTTTTCTGCTGGCTTCTCTACTTCTTCAAAAGCCTTAAATAACTCCTTCATGGGATTCAGAGAAAGACTTTTATAGGAGTTTTGGGCGGCGTCCTGATAGGAATTGAGATGGTTGAGCCAGTAGGATTTCACTTTTTTCCAGTTGTAGGCTTCCATAAAAAGGCTTTTGGCAAAAACTTCTTTTTCTTTCTGAAGGGTCAGTTCATTGTCTTCAAACTCTTTTTTATTTGACGCAAAAGCCAGAACATCTTCGTGAGAATCAAAACGTTGTACTTTAAACGGCGTAAGCAGTACTAATCCGTCAATGCTGGTAAGTCTTGAAAAGGCTACGTATAATTGTCCGGAGACGAAGGCTTCATTGACATCCAAAGCGGCTTTTTTAAAGGTAAGCCCCTGACTTTTATGAACAGTAATTGCCCATGCCAATTTTACAGGAAATTGCACAAAACTGCCTATCACTTCTTCCTCGATTTCCTTTGTATCTTCATTGAGTTTATATTTTATGTTTTCCCATTCATATCGTTCTACTTCGATGATTTTGTCTTCCTCGGGAAAATATACATACACTTCGTTTTCGGAAAGTTTTTGAACTATCCCCATTTTCCCATTATAAAACTGTTTGTCCTGTCCTGAATCATTTTTGATGAACATCACCTGCGCACCTACTTTGAGTATTAAATTTTCCTCTACGGGGAAAATATGGGAGGGGAAATCGCCCGTTACTTCAGCCGGATAGGTAAAGGGGGTCAGCGGTAATTGCTCCAGCGCCTGCTGATTTATCTGGTCCGCTTTACGGTTATGAGTGGTCAGTACGATGTAGCCTTCATTATGATAAATGTCAAAATCTGCATTATATTTTTGATTGAGAATGTGTTTATAATGCTCTTCCAGTTGATTGTACCGGAGCTGATTCAGGATGTCTATAAATAAGAAATCCTGCTGACGGTAGATTTTATCCAGTTCGATGTAAAGGGGCGGCTGTTGTTCAAGCACTTTGGCATGAAAGAAAAATTTTCCTGCATAATATTGTTTCAGGACCTGCCACTCTTCCTGATTGATTACCGGTGGCAACTGCATTAAATCCCCTACAAACAATACCTGAACGCCTCCAAAAGGAATATACCTTCTGCGTATGCGCTGAAGCATAAAGTCCATAGCGTCCAGGATATCCGGCCTTAACATACTTACTTCATCTATAATCAACAGTTCCATTTCCTGTATCACCCTCAGTTTGGTAGCATTCATTTTGAAATGTCGCCCCAGTGTGTTTCTGCCTTCTATTTTTCCGGCGGTCAGTAAATGGGCCGGAGGGTTATTATCCGGTACAAAGCAGGCAAAAGGCAACTGAAACATGCTATGAATCGTAACGCCTTTGGCATTCAGTGCGGCGATTCCTGTGGGTGCTACCACCACATATTTTTTGTAGGTATTTTCCACAATATAATTGACAAGGGTAGTCTTGCCGGTACCTGCATTACCCGTGAGAAATACGTTCTGACGGGTTTGATTGATGAATTGAATCGCCTGACTGGCAACAGGATTGAACTGCATTCTTCTGCGCTGATTTTATCTTTGAGGAGTAAATATTGTGCAAAGATAAAAAATCTGTCCAAATGTTAATGGGTTTTTTGATTAAACTTCAGGACAATTTTTGGAAGTAAGACCGGAAAGGGTCATAAGTTTATCCCTCAGGGAGGAAGATTGTGGTAAGCTGCTTCATTTTTGTAATCAGTATAAAATCATCAGAGGAGAACCGGTAAAAGTTCTCCTCTAATTTCAGGCTGATTTATTTTTATCCATTTACGAAAGTATGTAGATTTTGAAAGCGGTAATTACTCCCATCTTTTCGCTTCGGGTATGGCCTTTCTATCTATTCGATGATATCAGTGAATTACGAAGAAAATAAATTCCTTCCCTCCTGTAATTCCCAGGACTAAAAATTCACCTGAGCCTGAATTCTTAGCAGTCGTCCTTTCTGAAGATTATCCTGATTGGCAAAATCCTCAAATCTTCTCTGAGAGAAGGTGTACATCACTACGAGTTCAAAGTTTTTGAAAGGCTGCCATTCTGTACCAATTTCCAGTTCATTTACATTATAACTTCTGGCGTCTTTTTCGTGTTTTTTGCCGCCGTCATAATACTGATAACGAATGAAGGGGAAAATTACCTGTTCTTTTATCTTTGCCATATAGTTAAGGGTGATGTATCCGCCCTGAAGAGACTGTACTTCAATCGAGTCGGTATCTTTATTAAATTCCGGTCCTTTTCCGAAATTGTATTCGGCTGTGATTCCAAAAGGTTTGGGATATAATACAAAAGTACCTGCAATCCTCTGGTCGAGGTAGCTCAAATCGGAATTGTATTTTACGCCTGAGGAAAGGTTGGATTTCGGCATTACATAATATCCGTGATAGGCCTGAATGGAAGGTTCAATAATCTGTCCTTTGATTTCAAAAGGATATGTAATCCTACCTACAACATGCGGAGAATTGTTGAGTTCCAGATTATTGGCTGTTTGTCCGTTATATGCCCCTAATCCCACTACGCCGTAGTCACCGCTTCCTTTTAATCCTGTGCTTACCAGCTCTGAGAATAGTTTTCTGGTTTTTTTCGGTGCCCAATAGAAGAATACACCCAAATCCCGCTCATTACTTACCGCACTGTTCAATGCGTCATTCCGGTCAAGCGGGAGACGGTTTTGACTGGATTGCATATTTTCAAATCCAAAAGGCACTTTACTCTGCCCGATTCTGAAACGGAATTCATTGTCTTTATCTACTCCTAAATCAAAATAGGCATCCCGCAACTGCCCAAAATGTAACCGTTCTGTACTGGGACTGCTGGCAAAATCCGGCTGTATGTAAACATATACACGTTTTCCTACCTGCCCGTAAAAGATAAGACGCATCCTTCTGATGAAAAATCCGCCACCTTTTCCCCATGACCTGTCACATTGCTCACACCCCAAATCTTCATTGGTTTCCAGTAATCGGTTGTACCTAATTTGAGTATAACCCCTTATAGAGAAATTCTCATGCCATTTTGGAGTGGTTTTTTGTTCTGGCTTATGGGTATTAGTGGTATCTTTCTGAGCATTGAGAGACAAAGAAAATAAAAGGAAAAATGAAATAAGAATTGCCGAAAATTTCATGATATAATATTAATTTAATAATAAATAAACATAAATTTAAAATTTTGTGCAAATACGCAGTTTAATATTACTAAATTGTTACCAAATTAGAAGGTTAATATTATCTTTTTCTCTAATCAGTGCTTTTCGATGAGTTCAGTTTCAAACCCTGTACTAAAGATATAAATAGTTGGTAAACCCCCTGGCTTATATTATCGGGTAATAAAACCAGAAGAGTCTGATTCTATCAGAATGAAGTTGGGGTAAGAGAAGCAAGCCAAAGAGTTCAGGATAAAAAAACGCCGGTTTTTCCTTTTGGTTAAAAAATAAAACTTTAACTTTGCCTTACAAATTTTAATCATAGCAAATACATGAAAAAGGCATTATTATTTACGGTTGTTTTACTCAGTTTCTGTGTCATTTTTGCGCAGCAGGATAAAGAAGCGGAGGCAAGGAAGAAGCTGATTCAGCATATTCTGGAAGAAAAATGGCGGTTTCGCGGGGAAATTCCGGCCTCTGGCATCGTGATACAATCCTCTGCCAATAAGGTTGAAACGCTGCTTTCCGAGCAGTTGGTTTCCGGGGAAACGAATGCGCAGATTCAGGAAGCAGAAGCATTTGTAGCGATTAACCCTACGGATTCCAATCATCTGGTGCTGAGTTTTATGCGTCAGGACCCCAATAATTTTCAGGCTTCCCTGACTTTTCCGGTGTATTACTCTTTAGATGGAGGAAATACATGGGAACTGAGTAGTTTTGATTCAAAAGCCATTTTTGATCTGGATTATTCCGGGGCTTTCATTGCCGGCGGCGGAGATCCTGTTTTCGCTTTTGATAATACCGGAAAACTGTATCTTTCATGGATTTATCTGGGTATCAGTAATTTTACTTCTCTTACGGGAGAGATGAGTATGTACTGGGCTTATTCTGAAGACAAAGGGGCTACTTTTCAGGTTGCTCCCGGGAGCCGGCACTTTATCGGCAGAGGCTCCCTCAACTTACTTACTCAGGAGTTAGGGCCTGATTTTGACGGAGTATTTGACCGTCAGTGGATGGATGTGGACAGAAGCGGAGGTGCAAATGACGGAAGATTATATGTATCAGCCCTTTTTGTCCCCAATGCAACGACTTCCCTTGCCGGAAACGGAACCATCGTCAAGTATAAGGAAGCCGCAATTGACAGCTTTTCCACAGTGCATTTACCGGTTGCTTCTACTCCCAACTCTCAGTTCAGCAACCTTGTGGTTTCGGATAACGGGACTGTGCATGTGAGTTATGCCACTCTGGATGATGGGAATATTGCAGTGTATCATGCCAAAAGCAGCAATGGAATGCCGTTTACTTCCGTAAAAGTAGCAGACGCAAACGAACTGTTTAAAGTCGGTGTACATGACCGTGCCAATGCAGCAGTAAGTCTGGGTGTCTATAAGCAAAATGTATATATTGCATGGTCGGATTCCACGCTGAATGGTACACGGGGATTCTTTGGCGTTTCAGGGGATAATGGCGCTACCTGGACTCATACCGATATCGCTGCCCTTGTTCCTGACGCAGGCACGATTTGTCTTATGCCTACAGTCGCCGTAAATCAGCAGGGACACGTTACCCTTGCCTGGTATAATCAGCTTTCCGGCTCAGAATATGTATATTACACCGCCGTTTCAACGGATGACGGTGCTACCTTTACCAATTCTACGCCGGTAGCGTCCGCTGCAACCGATTTCAGTGCCTATCAGAATATGGAATTCTTCGGGGATTACAATAATACGATTACTCATAATTGCAAGACCTATTCAGTCTGGTCAGATGGCAGAAATCAATCGGGCCCCAAACTGTATTTTTCTATTACCAATCAATGCGAAAACAGTGTCGGAATTCCTGATATCAATCCGGTTACAAATCTGATTTCCGTTCAGACAATTTACCCGAATCCGATCAGGGAGAATGTATTTGTTCAAATCCAGGCGAATGAAGCGATGACAGTTAAAACAGAATGGAAAACCCCGGAAGGAAAGTCATTTGCTACCCAAACCTACGACATTGCTCCCGGAAAACAAACAATCGAAACGGACGCATTGAAAAAGGAAGCTTCCGGTTTGTATATTCTTACGATTGAAACGCCTTATGGTACTTTTGTGCGGAAAGTAGTGAAGGAATAAAATGAATAATTCCGGGCGGTTAAGGTTGCCCGGAATTGATTAAACTGCCGTTGGGGATACGAATTTTCGCTATATCCACAACGGCAGTTTGTATTTTTGGGGTCATTACCGGTACAACCCCTTTCCGGTTATTTACCGGGTAATTCGGTGGAAACCGGATTTTTTACAGGCGGTTTGGTGGTTGTAGCGGGTTTGGTCGTTGTAGCGGGTTTGGTGGTCGTGACAGGTTTTGTAGTAGTCGCAGGCTTGGTTGTGGTAGCCGGTTTTGTCGTACTGACAGGTTTTGTAGTAGTCACGGGTTTTGTCGTTACAGGCGGTTTGGTGGTTGTAACGGGTTTGGTTGTGGTAACCGGCTTGGTTGTTGTAACGGGTTTGGTTGTCGAAGCGGGCGGAGAAGCCACCGGTTTAGTGGTAGTGACCGGCTGAGTAGTGACAACGGGAGGCGTAGTAACTACCGGCGTTACGTTTTTGGCTTTAAGATAAATACGGAATTTATCTGCAATTTTTCGCATGATGGCATATTGTCCTGTGGTAAACTGATAGTCGCAGCAGGCCTCGTAATAGGACATGAAGTTGTTGATTAACGGGCGGTAATTATTGCCTTTTTCATCTTTTACCTCCCCGACAAAACGACATAACCTTACATCTACATAATTTACATCCGCAGGGTCGGCGGGAGTATCGCAAATCAGGTCTCCCGTTGTACTGCAGTTTGAACCATCGGCAAACTCTTCCGTACGGCATCCTCCGCCACAACCCATTACGTTAAAAGTATGCAGCAATGTAAAAAAGTGCCCCATTTCATGAATCAGGGTTTTTCCGTTTTCTACCGTTTTGGAACCTATACAGATTAAGTCGCGGTTTCTGCCGGTTGGGAGCGTTAAATCCACAGGGAAAGTAAATCCGTTCAGATAACTTTCAGAACTATTGTTGTCCATCAGATACAGATTTACCATTTTGTTTTTATTATATTTATCAAAAAAATCTTCCGCTTCAGTATAATAAAGCCCGTAATACAGGTCTTCCAGTTTCATGGAAGAACGAACGCTGTCAATTCCCTTCAGCTGAAAATGGATGTAATTTTTGTTAAAAACCCGGTTCATGTTTTTTACGGCTTCCAGAATGATTTTTTTAGGGATATGACAAATCCCTTTCTCGTTCACTACATGCACTGCAAGGTCATAGGTAATCATCTCGGGAATATTGTCAATATCTCTTTCCTGCAGTTCTCTTTCAATTTCCTGATTGATTTCGCCATATACAGAAAGCATCTCCTTTTGCTGTTCTGCTGTAAGAATTACTTCCCCGCAGTTTCTGGGGATGTTTTTCAGGGGTTTAATGAGGCTGGAATCTACTTTGGGTTTATCTCCCGCAAGCTTTTCGGTTTTTTGGGGTTTTCTACACCCGAAAGTCAAAATTAAGGACAAACAAACTGCTAAGAATACTATATTTCTCATATTAAATCAGAGGATAAAATGTTTGGACACAGATTTTATAACGCAAATAAATAAAATAATCTGAATATTAAAAAATTTAATATTCAAAGAGAATCATTCATGACCGGGCTTATCCCTCAAAAATACATTTTTAAGGCAATGGTTTTTGTTTGAATTCAGCACTGACCGGGAACGGTTTTTAGTCCATACGATGACTTTTATCTGGAATTTTAATATCCAAAATGTTTGAGATTTCCGGGATTGTTTTTCCAGTCGTCCCTTACTTTTACAAAAAGCTCGAGAAATACTTTCTTTTCCAGCAGTTTTTCTATATTTACCCTTGCCCGGCTTCCGATGAGCTTCAGCTTGCTTCCCTGCTTTCCGATTACAATTCCTTTTTGAGATTGCCGCTCCACATAGATTTCCGCATAAATCGAAACAATTTCGCCTTTGTCTTTGAACTGAGTGATATTTACTTCTGTACTGTAAGGAACCTCATCTTCCAGTTGCAAAAAAAGCTGCTCCCGGATGAGTTCCGCCACAAAAAAACGTTCAGGCCGGTCAGTTACTTCTTCGGGGTCATAAAAAGGCGGACTTTCGGGCAGTAATTCAATGAGCTTGGCTTTTAGGGTATCGAGATTCATTTTTTTCAGGGCCGAAATTTCTTCAACTGCTTCGAACTGAAATAAGGAAGACCATTCTTCTCTTTTCTGAGCCACTACTTCCGGGCTGACGATATCCGTTTTATTAATGGCAAGAATTTTAGGAACCGTCTGTTTTTGAATAATTTCCCTGAAAGCGTCTTCCGGAAACTGCTCGTCGGCAGCTATCAATACAATGATGACATCGGCGTCTTCGAGGGCATTCCCTACAAAAGACATCATTTTTTCATGTAATTTATATTTGGGAATAATTACGCCCGGAGTGTCAGAATAAATAATCTGATAGGTTTCGGTAGAATCTATTCCCAGAATCCGGTGACGGGTAGTTTGGGCTTTAGGGGTTGTAATACACAGCTTCTGCCCCAAAAGGGCATTCAGAAGGGTTGATTTGCCGGCATTGGGCTTTCCAACAATGGAAACAAAACCGGCTTTATAGGAAGAGGAAATATCCATAAAAAAATAAATATTTAAAAATATTTGCAAATGTAAAAAAAAGGTCGTTACTTTGCACTGCATTTAAGAAACAGATATCAATTTAATTGAAAATATACCGTGGGATGGAGCAGTGGTAGCTCGTCGGGCTCATAACCCGAAGGTCGCAGGTTCGAGTCCTGCTCCCGCAACTCAGGAGATTGTCCAAAAGGGCAATCTCTTTTTTTATGTTTTAGGGAAGCCTTCGCTTTTAAGGGTACTGTCTAAGCGATGGCTTCCTTTTTTTTAAAGAACTGTCCCAAAGAGTTTTTTTTACTCTACTTCCAGTACCGTTTCAAACTCTCCTTCTGTAAACCGGATTGTATCAGGCGCATCGTTTAACTGCTGCTGACTCCAGTCTTTTACAAAGGTTATCTGAAAGGTGCCTTTTACCTCGTGTGTGATAGAATCGTACTGAGTGATATTCAAAAAATTATCCTCAGACTCAGAAATGATATAGGAATTTGCAACTACGTCTCCTCCTTCTCTGATATCAAAACCAGAACAACCAAAAACAGAAGCAGTATTACAGTTTTTTTGAATTGTATGTCTGATTATTTTTAATGGTTTAATTTGAAAATGGAAAAACTGAGAATATCCTTCAATCCTACATACATCTTTGTATGTTGGCTTAGGCAAGAATAAAACAGCAATGGAGTCCTTTTGAATCTTTCCAAAAGCCGCCCCCTTCCATTTTTTACCATTGAGTTTAGCACAGGAAGAACCCGGGCAGGGAGAGGGGTTTTCCCTACAGGCGGAGAGTGTGAGTAATAGGATTAAGAATAAAAGAAATAAATTTTTCATTTTTTTTATATTGGAGTCTCCGGAACGGCTCTCCGCAAAGAACCGCTCCGGATTGATTTTTATTAATCCATTATCTTTGTTTTTAAATGGCCGTCCTGAAAATGTAATTTTTCAGGGGCGTTGGGGTCTGGGAAAGTAAGCCCGGATATGCCCGGCCCTTTTACAAAATGCAAGTCAAATTCCGCTTCCAGTACTTTTGTCTTTTCATTGAAACGAGTTAAACGAAAGGTGCTGGTTTGGGTGGTGTCTATTTCGTATTTATCAATGGGTGTATCTCCGTGTGATGTATCAAATGAGGAAGAAGATTCCTTATCGGGCTGCTGGAAAATCGGTGCATACTTCTTTATCATTACCTCTCCTCCTATTTTCTTGGGAATATTGGCAATTAGAAGGCTATTGATTAATATGCCATCTTTATCTTCAACCTCGATTCGCATACTAATCGTATCATAATGATTCTTATGTGAATAGGTTGCTCTTGGCTTAGCTTTCCATTTCTCTCCGTTCAAGGTAGCACAAGCAGTGCCCCAAGTTTCAAAGGGGGCGTTCTGGTTGTCACATCCACAAATTATTAGAAGTAATCCTGAAATAAAGATTATATTCATTGCCTTTCTGTACTTTCTCATAATATAAACTTCTTAAAATTGAATCATAAATTTAGTAGTATAAACTTGCTCTCCCTGAATAAGAGATGCGATATATAGACCAAATGGGAATTGGCTCAAATCCAATGAGCGGGAATATTCGTGGTCTTCGTGGTTTGATTTTCTCATTCTTTCCATAATTTTCCTGAATAAAGCTGTCCTTCTGAATGAAAGATTCTGTAAAAATACATCCCTTTGGGTAAATGTGCAAAAAAACCGAAGCGGAACACGGTAAGTGAACCGCTCCGGGGTGATTTTTATTAATCCATAATCTTCGTCTTTAAATGGCCGTCCTCAAAATGTAATTTTTCAGGGGCGTTGGGGTCAGGGAAAGTAAGCCCGGGTATGCCCGGTCCTTTTACAAAGTGAAGGTCAAACTCGGCTTCCAGTACTTTGGTCTTTTCATTGAAACGAATTAAACGAAAGGTATTAGTTTCAGTAGTGTCTATCTCATAGATTTCCCTTGGAGTATCTCCATTCCATAAATCGAAATTTGAGTTAGGCATCGTATCGGGACGGATTTGATCGTTTTTTCTATTTATTTCATAAACATCCGTTTTAAAAGGAATTGCATTAATTGTAAGTATTTCCGAGGAGGAATTACTCCTGACCCTTACAAACATCAGGTCAGGATGTTTATTGCTCAGGTAAAACGCAGAGGGTTCCCCCTTCCATTTTTTACCATTGAGTACGGCGCAGGCAGTACCCCAGGATTCATCCCACTGATTTTTATTCTCACATCCGGTAGCGAATATACATACCAAAATCGTGAAAAGGTACTTTTTCATGGTATGAGTTATTTTAAGGTTGAATCGTAAATTTAGCATTATAAACTTGCTCTCCCTGAATCAGAGAGGTAATATACAGACCCACAGGATATTGGCTCAAATCCATAGAGCGGGAATACTCGTGGTCTTCGCTGTAGGGGATATGCTCTGACGAAATACGACAGCCCCTGCTATCCGTAATTGTGAGAAAAATATCGTTCGTTTCGGTGCTGCTAAATTTCAGGTTAAATAATCCATTCGAGGGATTAGGAGCAACTGAGAGGACGGGCGTTTGTACGGAATTTCCTGAAGGGGACTGATATCGGGAAACACAGGCATTGCCTCCGGGAATTTGATTGGCGGCTTCTACGGTATAATATGCGGTAGCGGTTTGATTCCCTACTTCCGTAACCGTAACTCTTACCAATACTACTTCGCCCTCTGTGCAGGGTACGGATACCATATAATATTGATTCCCTCCTCCCTGAGTCCAGGTAATTCCGTCGTTACTGTATTCCCAAAGATAGGTAAATGGTCCAACGCCACTACCGTAAGGATGCACTGTAAGTTGTTTAAACATACAGGTACAGCCGTATATTCCCCCCGAAATGCTTACAGTAAAGGGCGGGTTGGGAGAATAATAATAGCTTGCTACTTCACAGGCATTTTGTCTTATCATAGCTGCATTATTCCTTCCAGACGTACCTGTTTCCAGACCTCTGTATTTTACATTGGGGTTAGAGTAATAGGGAATTAATCGCCTAAGGTGTAACCAAGTATTGTGCTTGGCAACATTCCCAAATTGTGTTGTAGGTCGCTGAATATATCCCCCACAAAACTTTAACACATGTGCATGTTCTATCGCTCCGAAATCATCACAATCGCCTGAATTTGGGTTTGTATTGCAAGTTTCGTGCCTTGCGCCCAATAGATGACCAAATTCATGAGGAGTAATGTTTGGAGTAACTTCGCAAGAGGCGGAGTTAATTAAGGAAAAAGCTTTATAGGAGGGGTTTAATCCCTGAAATGATAATCCGATTTTACTACTCCACTGTGGGTCCAATCCATAAGTTATTACTATGTCTGCTTCATAATCTGTGATTAAATCATCGATATTTCTACTTCCCCCAAATTCAAAAATGATGTCGCTGTTCGATTCTATCCGTAATAAATCGGCTTCAATATCGTTCGTTTCAGTAAAATCAATTTTCTCAATCCCCGCCAATTGTACTTTGAGTTGGTATTCTGAAATATCGCTGTTTCCCAAAGTTATTTTTAACATTGCTATCTGGCTTACGATAGTCTGCTCAATATCCGGAACTGCGTCTTCTCCGTTTTGGGTGTAAAGTGCCAGAATCCGAATCGGGCAGGCAGAGGACGAGGATGCGTTGATTTCTTCGGGTTCGGTGTCGTCTATTGTGCCACACTGTCCTCCATTTTCTCCCAAAGGATTTTCCTTTACTTTTCCTAAAACATTGAGGTTTTCACCCAAATCTCTTATAACATATTCTTTTTCATCAATGGCAAACCGCCCGAATTTTTTACCGCCCTTGGATTTGATTAAAAAATCTCCGTCAAAACACTGACATTCATCACTCCCAAAGGTGTTTCCATACCAAAAATAATCTCCTTCTTCATTGTAATTGACCATTCGGGCTTTGTAGGTAAGGTTGGTACAGGGGATTTCAGAAAAATCCACATAAATCTTTCCATTCAATTGGGTACTGGAGAGATTGCGGAATTCAATAAAAGTTAAGGCATCATACATTCCTGAGTTTTGCATTTTCTGATACTTTAATAATTGAGATTCTGATAAAGTTGCAAGCGCAACTGTTTTTTCAAAAAAGATACTTTGCGTTTGAGAATAGGACGAGGACATTCCTATCAGGGAACAAAGTATCCAAATCAGGATTTTACCCCCCCCCCGCTATAACATTAAAAGCAAAAGAATTACGTGCCTTCTCAGGCAATACGCTTAGAAAAAATGCTTTCTGTTTCATAATAATATAATGTGTTAGAAAGTGAAAAATAAATTTACACTGCAACTATAATTAAATAGAACAAGAAAAACAAGGTTTTTTTGTGCGAATGGTTATTTTTTGTGGGGGAATGGTGTTATGAGTGGGAATAAAGACCCCGGACTGACGCCTGAAGATAATCTGTGCAAACGCAGGCTTTGTAAGCGGAGCCGAACTAAGCCGAACCAATTCGAAATGAGTTCATTGAGCGGAGTCTAAGAAGTTTTTAAGTATTCGGACAAAAGAAAACCGACATTCAGATTAATAAGATAAAATTCTGTTAATCACTTGTTTTCAAGAAACAATTTATGTCAGGTTTTTTATGGTCAGTCGAATCATTTAGAGAAGGTTTGTTTTTTGCAATTTTCCCGTTTTTGCTGATACCATTTCCATACATATTCTGTATCGATTCCCAGCCCCAGTTTTAGATAATACCCGCTCAAATCATGTTCTCTGTCCGGAAATACGAATCGCCATCCACTGCCCACTTTTGCAGAAAGCCATGGATTGAGGGCATAAGCCGTGTGTAACCCTATCTCTAAAGGGGCAACCCATTCCCGGCCTGTATGAATTATTTCTTCCCGGTCATCCAAGATACTGTAAAAGTTGTATCCTAATCCTGCCTGCAAATAGGTGATAAAAGTGAGTTTTTTGTAACGGAAAAAGCTGTATTCTTCTCCCAGACTGATGAATGCCATCCGGTTGTGTTTGTGCAGGGGGAGGGGATGAAGCTGGAATTTAATGGGAAAGGGATTGCCGTTAATCCCCAGTTTTAATCGTAAGTTTTTTCCAAATCCTATCCCACAATACAATCCGTAAATCACCGTTTGATTGCCTTTCAGAAAGGTACGTCTGTTGTCTAATCCTCCGATAATGTGTCATTTTTGCTTTAATACCTGATTGGGGTCAGTAAAATCCTGAGAGCATAGGGTATTTCCCCACAATCCCAAGGCTAATGTAAGAATGGAAATCAGTATTTTCATAGTTATTTTAACGGAAAATCTGCCTTTTTCGTTTCCAGGGGAAAACATAAGGATGTTGGGGTGGGGTGTATTGGGTTTCTCGCAGAGGCGCAAAGTCGCTGAGGTTGTTGGGTGAAACATACTCTCTTTGCGCTCTCCGCGGCTTTGCGTGAAAAAATTTCTTTTCTTGTAATTCCTGTAAATCAATTATTCTGCTCCCATGATTCTCTGAAATTCTATCCATTCACCGTTATGATATTTACTGATGACACAATCTTTCCTTTCTGAAAGTGCGGATTTAGACAGACAAATGCTCTGGGTTACAGGCAACATTTTACGGGATTCATGATCCCATTCGTAGTTCGTTGTGATTTCCGTAAATTGGTCTGTACGGATTCGGGTCTGACCGATAGATTTCAATTGCAGGGGATAGTGATAAAACAGCTCAAATTTACTGAAGAGGCTGTCTTTTTCAAAGCTGTTTTGGGAGGGATTAAAGAGAAAAACGTCCCATAAAAGAGAGTTTTTTACGGATTGTCTGAAATCCTGATGTCCGTCAAAGTTATAGTCTCCGTACTCTCTCTTAATTTCCGGCTCTAATTGTACATAAGCGGTTCGTAATGTGGTGCGATTCCCGTTTCTGTACAGGTATTCTTCAATGAAAGGTCTTTCGTTTGGATTTTTGCCCGTTTTGACGAAAGTGAGGGTGTCATTCCGGAGGGTTATATAAATATCCTGTTCTGCCTCTTTAATTTTGCCTTTGAGTATTTTTTGTGACGGATAAAACCCTGTGGTTTGCATGTTGGAGAACCATGTTTCATTGTAAAATTGCTCTTTTTCAGTATCATATAAAAAATAGTGATACTTATCGCCTTCTGAACTGTTGTAAACCCGGATATCGGGATAGGAGTCAAAGTTAAAGTCTGCGATTTCGAGGCTGTCATTCCAGTGGGGAACTTCTCTCAGATAATTTGAATAGAGTTGAAAATTGCCCACCCGTTTTTCTCCCCTGAAAACCTGAAGCATTTTAGTGTATGAACCTTTTTCGCCTGAGGGAGGCAGGTTTTTGGGATTATAATCCATGCGGAAGGTAAAAGGATTGGCTTTTTGGATTACCGTTTTTCTTTGGAGGCTGAGGGCTTTCCGGATTTCGGTTGTGTCGTTGGTTACAATAGCCTGCTGACTCAGGTATAAACAAGTCTTTTCCAACTGGTACTCGCTTCCGGGGGTAAGGATTTTGAGGGTTAAATCCCGGAGGTTTTCGCCCCGGAAAGTATAATATTCTATGTCAAAAGGATAGGGATCATTAAAAGGGAAACCGCCCCGGTTTTTATTGTCGGAAAATCCCTGTACGGTTTTATGCTCAAAATCAAAGGAAAGTCCATTGAGTTCATTCAGGGTATTTTCCTTCTCAAAAGTTTGTTCCTGAGGGTTAAACAGGAAATAAAGATGTTTCCCTGCCCTGATTTTGTCACACAATCTCATATCCGGAAATCCGTCGAAGTTGTAATCGGCAATTTCAAGTGTGTCTTTGCAATGATTGTATTCTTTCAGGTGGTTGCCTGTTAGAATGGCAGTAAATAAAAGCTGACCTGTGGGTTCAAAATAAACAGATATCCGGTGTGCATAGGCTCCTTTTTCAGCGGGAATCTGAGTTACGGGGTTCAATTCCAGTACAAACTCAAAATCCTTTGCCCGTTTTGTAAGGATATAGGGCGGGGTGACCTTGATTTCTTTGGGCTTTGCGATCAACTCCTGATTCCGGTAGTAAAAAAAGGAAGTATCGGGCTCCGAATTCAGATGAGCTGCGTTGTAGGGGCCGTTCCAGGGATTTACCCTGGGCTGTGCGATAATTCTAAGATTGCCCAGAGCCTCTCCCTGAAATTCATAAGCGAACAAATAAGTACCTTTGCCTGACCGGATTTCGTTCACAAAGGGAGGGGTTTCTCCATAATATGAACCCTTTGCTATTTTGGAATCTGAATCAAACTGCATCAGTATCAGTTCGCTGAGCAGGTGGTCAGGATAAAAGGTATTCTTTTGGGAATCATACAGATAATACTGCTGAAATTTCATGTAACTGTTAAAAATTCTGAAGTCTGTATGCCCATCGAAATTGTAATCGGCAATTTGTATGCTGTCCACGTTTTCGCTGTCGTAATGCATTGCGTTTCCCTGCATCATTTTTTCAAAGACAACCTGCTCCAGTTTATTATAGACAGTCAGATATTTGCAGATACAATCTTTGCATTCGGGGCAGGGGAGAAGGGGACTGTGATCCAACTCAAAACGGAAGTCTTTTGCCGTGAGGATGGTTACATTGGGTTTGGGGGCTTTTTGGAGTGAAAGATTGAGGATAACCGGATTATAGCCTTCCATTGCACTGGAGGGATATCCGCAAAGGGTTTGTACGATTTCGGAAGTTACGGGGATAATCTCTGTTTTGAATTGCCCGCCATTCGCCTGTCCGTCAATGTCTTCTATTTTGAGGTACCGGTCTTTTTCTTCTCTCCCTTTATGGCTGGTAATGAGGATATAATCGTTGCCGGATTGTATAAAATGCCTGCGCTCGGGGTTTCTTTTTGTATGTTTGGGGTCTTTACTGAAGGGAGGATTACGCCAGAATTTTACCGTATCCTGAATGCTTTTGATATAAATATCGTTGCCACTGTAAAGGTCTTTATTCGCAAGGATGGAGTTGCCGTTTTGGTCCACCAGGGTGATTTTGAGCTGGTCTATGATTTTTTGCGCTGAGTCCATTGGCCTTACTCCGATTAATCCGTAATGGTCATACTGACAGTGCTGTGCCTGTAAAATAGATAGCAGGAAAATGAAAAAAAAGAATGAGAGGAAGGTTTTATTGCTGTTCATTCCGGATGTTTTGATTGTAAAAAAGGATATACAAAAGTTTGATTATTTATCTCCAGGATGATTTTCAGGGATTTTTTCCATATAATATGGATTGTTTTTCTGGATTTAGAAGGATTTTTTCCGTTCGGGTAAATCTGAGGTTTCATTGTTTTATGTTTAAAGAAGCGGGAATTTATAACTCCATAACGAAAAAAGTTGCAAACTTTTTTTCATTTCAGCTTTTCAATTGAAGACTGAAAAGTACAGAGGTAGCTGTTGGAAAATAACCCGCTACTACCTTTCAGTCCGCCGGGGCGGGAAGTTTTATCCTAATCCAATTACATCCTCATCCATTAGTTCCACTTCTTCCAGATTTGCGTCTGTCAGACTTTGGTCTTCCTGTAAGGTAAAAGCAAGTCCGGACTGGGTTTTCCATTTCAGGGTGAGAGCCAGATTAAAATAGAAAGGATTGCTTAAAAACAAAGCTTTCCACTCTTTTGCTGTCCAGGTTTTCCCCTGATTCAGGTGTTTTTGGAACTGCTGAACGGCAATATATTGGAGGCCTGTATAGGTTTTGGCAATTTCTTTGAAGGTTTTTTCCAGACTTTTATCCGTTCCTTTAGGGATTTTGGCGGAAATGGAATTGTTTTCATCTAAGAATTTTACGGATAAATCGGTATCTATAAATGCTTTGTAGTTTTCACCCTTGGTTACAAAAGGATAAAACAGGTTTACGAAACCATAATCCGGTACGATTACTTCGAATACTTCTTCTATGGGAAACGGCTTTTTGGCGGTGGCTGCCTGAAAAGCCTTATATACGGAATATTCCAGCGGAATAAGCGGCTTTTTATTCTTTTTAATCTGCAAAAACAAAGCTTTTATCAAGTGAGCCGACATGATTCGCTCATTCATCTGAGCGGAAGTAGCCCACTGAACTGCTATGGGCAACACTACATCGGTATCGATAAAAATCCCTTGTACCTGATCGGTTTCCATGAGATAATTCACAGTTTTGAGGAGGTCTTTGCCAAGGCTTACTTCGTCTTTCTGAGTGCTTTGTAACTTATTAAGAATATCCAGAACCGGAAAAGAGCAGCCGTTGAGCAGGTAATATTCTCCAATCTTATCTACCAATCCTTTTCTTGCATAGCTCAGGGGGATAAAATCTGTGGAATAATACATTTCATTATTGGTAATATAGGGAAATCCACCAAATTTCCCGTCTTTTTCAACCCCGATTGTAGTTCTGTGTACCTCATTTTTTTCAAAATAAAATGCGTCTCCGTAGCAACTCACCCGGACAGCTTCATTGTGTACGCCGCTTGCCGAACTTACGTGTACACTGGGATAGATTGGCGGCACAATCCATTGATTATTCATGTCAACTACCCCTTCCAGTCCATTTTTTCTCACCCTCCGCATTCCGCAAAACTCGTGTCTGATTTCATCAAATTCAAAAGGCAGCAATATTTCATTCTGAGTAGAAATCATGCCCTGCTTGCCATTTCTATAGGTGATAATGTGATACTTATATCCATCCATGTGCGCATAAGTATCAAATTTCTCTACGATTTTTCCTTCTGTATCAATGAGATAATATGCATAATTATAATTCCCCGTACTTTTGGAAACGACCGCTCTTCCCTGATGGAAATAACTTACATGATTGTATTGAGGGGGAATTATTTCTTCCCCTTTTGTATTTACATACCCCCAGCTTATTGTACCCCCATCGTCATCAATGGAAACTGCTGCCAATCCTTCATTAAAATCCAGAACATATTTGTATTTATAGGGAATAATCACTTCCCCTTTTTTGTCTATAAATCCCCATTTTTCTTTTTCTACGCGTGCCAGCCCGTTACAAAATAAGCCCGCATCACTAAAACTTTCGGGAAATACCTGATTTCCGCTGACATCCAAAAATATAAAATCCTGCCAACTCCGCTCTACCCGGGTAAATCCTTCTTTTAAAGAACTTACAGCATTAAATCCTCTGAGCGGAATATCTTTGCTCACCTGTTTTCCGGTGGTATCAAAAAACGCACAGGTTTCATAGGTTTTATATACCAGAAAAACCCCTTCTGAGTAATAATGAATTGTGCGATACTCAACCGGCAGAATCTCTTTCCCGTTGAGGTCTATTACGCCGTGATTGCCATTAAGATTAGCTCCTTTCATCACTACAGCATATCCTTCTGTAAAAGGGAAAATAAAATCGTACACAGGGGGCGCAATAAGATTTCCAAAAGAATCCCAAAGCCCGTATTTGCCGTTTTGACTGAATTTTGTAGGCATAAATCTTTGTTTTTTTATTCTAATATTGATTAAATTTCAAAAAGAAAACCCATTGAGTATTAAACCCTGACCTCAGCCGGGTTAGCGTCAGTTCTGAATTCAAAATACTCAAAACCACAACTGACCAAAGCCGAAAATATCAGATAGCCTATGACAATAAGGCTTCCCTGAGGAGTAAACTGATTCAGGGTAAACCACCCGTTGTAATAGTATATTATCGTCAGGCCAATCAAAAGCCGGGCTACTTCCATCAGCCAGGCAAACCGGGATTTATCCATCAGAGAGGTATAGCTATAGACACTCAGGAAAATAAAAAAACTGTAAACAAATACCGCTGATTTGGGGATAGCAGCAATTTGA
Organism: Bacteroidia bacterium; assembly: GCA_019695295.1. GTDB lineage: Bacteria > Bacteroidota > Bacteroidia > J057 > J057 > JAAFHL01. The sequence goes on from JAIBAH010000036.1 coordinate 28,091, forward strand.
AAAACCAAAAAGGCTGTCAGTAAAAAGGTAGTAATGAGTTGTACACATGTCCATACTTTCAGATAATTACTTACTTCGGGCATATATTTTTCCTGACTGTACGGGTCATTCAGGTAAGGTACAGGATACAGTTGAGATACATCCGCAGGTCTCCATCCGGTAGGCATAAACCAGATTCTGAATTTATCCGGTATGTTTTGGGTTTGCCAGGCGTCTTTTATAAGTAAACTCAGGTGAAGAAAATTGATTTTAATGGGATTCCATGTATTCACCGGTCTCGTTAATCCATAGACTGGTTTTACATTCGGGAGTTCTTCCTGGAATGTCCCAAACAACCGGTCCCATATAATCAGGATTCCTCCATAATTTTTGTCGATATACTCAGGGTTAATTGCATGATGTATCCGGTGATGAGAGGGAGTTACAATAATCCACTCCAGAAAACCCATTTTACCGATAAGCTGAGTGTGATACCAGAATCCCCCAAAAAGCATGACAACCGCCAAAACAGAAAGTACCTCTCCGGGAATGCTGAATATAGCGGCCGGAATTATCAGAAAAGTATAAACCAGAACAAAATCAGAGATGGTTTGCCGTAAGGCTACAGGTAAGTTATACTCTTCACTACTATGATGAATAAGATGCCTGTTCCATAAGATATTGAACTCATGTGCCCATCTGTGCGACCAGTAAGCATAAAAATCAATACAGATAAATCCGATAATGTACTGCAAAACCCTGGATTCTATTGTAAAAACACTAAAGGTTTTCAATAAAAAATCATAGGTAATGATGTAAACCGTTAGTCCAAGTACCTGTTTCAGCAGATTGGTAATGCCCGAACTCAGGCTCGAAACCGTATCCATAGTCCTGATTACCTGTTTGTTTTTATACCCTGCCACAATCATTTCTATCAGAATGAGCAGGAGAAATAGCGGAAGAACAACTCTCAGGGTACTGGCAAAAGTTTCCATACGTTTTGTTTTTTTATTCAGGTCTCAAAAACCTTATTAAATCCCCCCTTTTATGAAATGAATGAAAAAAAGGAAATTTTAATAATTACAGGTTTTTCGCTTTAAAGAGAAAGCTGCAAAGTTACAGAAAATTTCCGGTAATTCTGATAATTACGCTGGAATATACTTTGATAAATACATTACCCTTGAAAGACTTTAAGCAGGGTTTTTCGGCGGGTATTTCTCTAATAAATGCGCAGGCCTTACCGGCCGCTTTTCCAGCCCGCCCCCACAATTGGGACATTCATTTTTCAGCACCGTTTCTACGCATTCTTTACAAAAAGTACATTCGAAGCTACAAATCATGGCTTCTTTTTCATATAGTTAAATAATTTAAGGGGTTACATCATAAGCTATCAATTCCCACACACGATGATGCGTATAGTGCCACTTTACTACTCCAACATCAGGGCTAATATACAGATGCTGCACATATTTATTGATAGTGGAATCTAACTGAAACTTATCAGGGATGATATGTAAGGTACGAGCAAACACCCCCACAGGGGTTTCTATACTATCCTCTGACACAATCTCGTTATTCCCCATGTATTTCTCCCCAATGGTGAAGGGGTACACAAAAGGGTAGGGAGGGGCGTATGTCCCACCACCACCACCACCTTGAACTACCCAATAATTGCCTAAGTTATAGGAAGAATTGTAATGCTCTGGTAAATAGTTCGGATTCCAATAAAAAAAAGTGGTATCGGAATGCCTCCACGTATTAGAATACATCCAGGTACAAGGTGCTTGATCGCAGTCGGGGTCACTTGCTCCGTCTCTATTACAATAGCGTTTGTAATCCGACACCACACACATCGTATCATACACACCTACCGTGTCTTGCAGTTGATACACCCACCAACTACCTTTAGGAAAATACCAATACCGTAAAAACTCGGGAGGTGCTTCTACAAGTTCCTCTTCCTTGCAGAGTAGTTTTGAGTCCCCGCCGCAAGCGAAAAAGAATAACGATAAAATTGCGATAAAATACTGTCTTGTTTTCATATTCTATTTTGATTTAAATAGTGAATGAATTTTGAATACTCCCGCCTTGAATATAATTCGGTTGAACGACCAGTTTCTTACTTTGGGGTGCCTAATGTTTAAAAAATAGCTGGCTTAAGCCATATTAAAGCAGGTAATACTATGCAAAGCATGTTTTCAAGAAGCGGCAGTCGGTATTTTAAGCAAGATGGTGAATCAAATAAGATATATATCTTAGAAACCGTTTAAAAGCCTAAAAAGTTAAAAAAGCGTTCAAAAATTGTAAATTTGAGTTGTCAAACGGATTCCCCTCGTTCCGGTAAGTGTTCAGCCGGAGGCGTCACTTACCGGAACTTATAATCGAAATTCTCCTGACTTTCGCAATCCATTAACGAACACAGCCTTACTCCTCAAAAAAGGAAGTAAGGCTGCGCTGATTTAGTTTCAGAACCTGAAAGCTATTTCTGAATTTTTTTATAAATCAATTTGAGAATCTTCTCTCTTTTTAATTCGCTTTCCTTGCGGTAATACTCCACATTTTCCAGCGTATCCTTTTTAAATGCTTCATCCTCAATTCCGGAGAGGTTGATTAATACATTCATCGCAGCGCCCTGAACGGCAGTGTCGGCGCAAAGTACTCCTACTCCTGCGTCTGTGATAGAGTTGGGGTTACCTTCCACTACCATTTCCTCGAGTAAATCATAGGCAGAAAAAGCCGTTGCCATTACATGTGAGGGTATCAGGGCTGCATATTTATTGGCATTGGAAATGGCTAATTTACGGATTTCTTTTTCTTCCTGCGTTGATTTCGGAAGGCGAAAAGCAGCAAGTACTCCATTATAGGCATTGGTATCTTCGTCAATATAGTAAAGGAGTTGTTTTTTGATATCCTGCCCTTTTACCGCCCACTCACTAAAGAACTTCCATCTTCCTTCCCATCCTTTTTTTACAGCAGAAAGATTGGCTACCATCGTACCCAAAGACGCCGCCAAAGCCCCGCACAAGGCCGCTACCGACCCTCCACCCGGAGCCGGGCTGTCTGAGGCCAGCAGATTATTGAAAGCAATGAGATTCATCCCTGCGAGCCTGTTTGCTTCATTTGCCTCCATACAGTATTCAATGATTTTCTTTTGGGGGTCAAAAGGGCCGAGTTCATCCAGCCCCAGCGACTTCACGGCAATATGAATCAGTTCCTCTTCGGATACACCACAGGAAAGTTGCTGTTTTTCGAGGTAGTACATTCCTGCCTCTATCATGCATTTTTTGGGAATGAGTCCCACGAGTTCAGAGCCTGTAACTCTCAACCCCCTTGTACTGGCAGATTTTACGGCCTCTTCAAAGACAATATGTACAGGGGTTTCGTTGATATTGGTAAGATTGCAGGAAACCTGAGCGATTTTATACTCATCAATATACCACCCAATGGCTTTTACGTGGCGGCAAGTGCCGGGAATGCGTACCTCTTCTCCGTTGTCATCCAGAACGGGCTTCCCGTTAGGGGTTCCGTCTTCTGTTTTTACTCTTCCTTTTTCCCGGATATCAAAAGCCACAGAGTTGGCTCTTTTGACTGATTTAGTATTCAGGTTCAGGTTATATGCTACCAGAAAATCCCTTACGCCAATCACGGTCTGACCTGCTGTTTCATGAAATTCCATAGGCCCATAGTCCGGTTTCCAGTCCGGGTGAAAGAGTTTTTCCCTGAATCCTTCATATTCTCCGGCCCTGATGTCAGCAAGGTTTTTACGGTGTTCCGCTGAAGCCGCCAATTCATACAGATAAACGGGGATATTCAGTTCTTTGCCTACTCTTTGCGCCAGGATATGAGCATACTGAATGGCCTCCTCTACCGTCACTCCGTCGATGGGAACCAAAGGACACACGTCTGTAGCACCCATTCGGGGATGTTCTCCTTTATGCTTGCGCATATCTATCAGCTCAGCTGCTTTCTGAATGGCATTAAATGCAGCCTCTATTACTTTCTCGGGGCTTCCGACAATCGTCATCACCGTACGATTCGTAGAAAAGCCGGGATCTACTTCGAGTAGCTGGACTCCCTCTACATTTTTTATACTCTGTGCAATTGCCTGAATGACTGCACTGTCTCTGCCTTCACTGAAATTTGGCACACATTCTATAATTCTTTTCATACATTTTTCGGCTATTTATTCGGATTAACTTGTTGTTTGATTAATACTTCAGGATTATGGAATCAGATTCTTTTTTTTACCGGTATTTTCGGATAATGGTTTCGCTCAGTTCCGTCAGCGTTTCAAAAATATCGTGAAAGTCCTTTTCTGTTCCGTAATAAGGATCTTTTACAGAAAGATTTGCTCCCGGATTTATTTCATCCATAATGAGTTTTACTTTTTGCATTTGTACGGAATCCGTTGAGAAGTGTTTAATTTCCCGGTACACGTCGGTTGCAAGTGCATAGATTATATCATACGTTTCAAAATCAGATTTCCGGAATCTTCTTGCAATATGAGCCGAGGAATCAATGCCATTCATTTTACATACTTTTATCGTTCCGGAGTGCGCATTTTCGCCTACACGAAAAGACTCAGTCCCCGCAGAATCCACTACCCAGGATAAACCTTCTTTTTCTGCGAGGGACTTTAATATTGCTTCTGCCATGGGAGAGCGGCAGATATTGCCCAGACAAACCATTAGAATCTTCATATCTTTTCTCAAAAATTAATGCAAAATTAGTAGTTCGCTGTTTATTTCCTACACTTTTTTTATTATAAATTTTTAACCTTCCGGCAGCATTGAAAAAGTATTTCATTCTTCTTTCTGAAAAAATTCATTTCTTTTTGCTTCAACTTTTGTTAAGCCAAAAAATGAGAATATTTACCGATTTTCGAGTGGGGAAATCTGTTCCTTTTTTATGCCGGAAACAGAGAAAAATTTACATTTTTATCCCAAAAAAGTTTTTTCAGCTATCCTGAACCTCAGAAAAAATACTACATTTGTAAAAATTCTCCTGTTTGCTTTTCCATTTTGAGAAACCAATACGGGAAGTACAGTAAATCTCAAAAAAAGAAATCTGTTTTTATTTTATATTCAATATTATTACCGCCATGACAGACATAGAAATTGCACAATCAGTCAAAATGCTTCCGATACGGGAAGTTGCACAAAAATTAGGGATTGAGGAAGATTCCCTTGAAATGTATGGAAAATATAAGGCAAAACTGCCGCTTTCCCTGATAAATCCGGAAAAAATCGCTCAGTCTAACCTCATTCTCGTTACGGCCCTGACTCCAACGCCTGCGGGTGAGGGAAAAACGACGGTCTCTATCGGGTTAAATGAAGGGCTCAACAAAATCGGGAAGAAATCCATTGTAGTATTAAGAGAGCCTTCTTTGGGTCCGGTTTTTGGTATCAAGGGCGGAGCTGCCGGCGGCGGATATTCTCAGGTAGTACCGATGGAGGATATCAACCTGCATTTTACGGGAGATTTTGCTGCGATTGAAAAAGCGAATAATTTTCTCGCTGCCATTATTGACAATGTAATCCAGAACCCCAATCATGAAATCAAAATAGACCCCAGAACGGTTACCTGGAAAAGGGTAATGGATATGAATGACCGGAGCTTGAGAGAAATCATCATCGGTGTAGGCGGGAAGGCTAATGGAATGATGCGTCAGGACGGATTCAATATTACTGCTGCTTCCGAAATCATGGCTATTTTGTGTATGTCCAACAGTCTGACGGATTTAAAAGAAAAATTAGGCAATATTCTCACGGGGTTTACCTACGACAATCAGCCTGTTTATGCCCGTCAACTCAAGGTACAGGAAGCCATGACAATTTTGCTCAAGGATGCAATCAAACCCAATCTCGTTCAAACGCTGGAAGGAAATCCGGCAATTATTCACGGAGGGCCTTTTGCCAATATTGCTCAGGGAACGAATACAATCATTGCCACCAAAACGGGGCTTTCACTTGGGGATTATGTGGTTACAGAAGCGGGTTTTGGGGCTGATCTGGGTGCAGAAAAATTTTTGGATATCAAATGTGGTTACGGCAATCTGGCTCCGAAAGCGATGGTGATTGTGGCTACAATCCGGGCACTTCGTCATCACGGCGGGGCTAAACCGGATGAGTTGAATACGCCTGATACTGAAAAAGTAAAAAAAGGCTTTGCCAATCTTCAGAAACACATTGAAAATGCCCGGAAATTTGGGTTAAATCCGGTTGTGGCAATCAATCATTTTGTCACAGATTCTCAGGAGGAAATTGATGCGCTGACTCAATTGTGCGCAGCAATGAATGTGCAGGCAGTGCTCAGCCGGGGTTGGGCTTTGGGTGGAAACGGAACTACGGACCTTGCCCGGGCAGTGGTGGCAGAAATTGAAAAAGGAGAAAATTATTTCCGCCCGCTGTATGACTGGAATTTGTCCATCAAAGAAAAAATCGAAACGATTGCCAAAGAGATTTACGGGGCGGATGAGGTGGAATATAGTGCGCAGGCACTGACTGATTTGCGGAAAATTGAAAAAATCGGGTTGGGAAAATTACCGATTTGCATGGCAAAAACCCAGAAATCGTTTTCCGATAATGAAAAACTGGTTGGCAGACCCACCGGGTTTAATATTACGGTAAGGGAATTTGAAATTGCAGCCGGTGCGGGTTTTGTCATTCCGATTCTCGGAAATATGATGCGTATGCCGGGACTTCCCGCTATTCCTGCTTCTGAAAATATGTCTATTGATGAAAATGGGGTAATCAGTGGGCTTTCGTAATAAGTAACTGACCCTAAAAAAACTGAATGTCGGTTTTCTTTTGTTCACTTACTAAAAAACATGTAACTCATTGATTTATAGCGCAGGCGTTAACGCCTGCGCTATAAATGATGTGAAAATTTATCCCGTTCAATGTTGAGTGCCTCTTTGGGGATTAGTATTTTGTACTTCCCGAACCCTTCTCCTTCTCCCCCTACGTATAATATCAATGACTCTTTTGTCCATCCCCATAGAATTGCATGACTACTGCCTGATTCATAGGCCGCTAAATTCACACGCTGATTATTTTTTTGATTGTATTGACGTACATATTCATAGAGCACACCTTTGTCAAATTCCGGAAATGCTTTTTCGATTTCTTCGAGATACGAATGGTCTTTTTCATTTACTTTTTGAGGAAAAAATACGAGGGAATGATAAAGGGTGTCTATCTGACTTTTTTCCTTACGGATTCTTTGAGTGATAAACTCCACCGATATTTTCTCTTTTGTTTCCAGGGTAATCCGGTAATCTCCCCGAATGATTTTTTTTCCTCCCTGTTTTTCCCCGCAACGATGGGTATAATCTATATAACCCGGCATTTTTTCCAGAATTTCATTGAGTGTTGCTGCATTGACTTCCCCTTTTCCTGAATGGAAATATGGATAATAATACTGAATACTACAATGTTCATTCTCCACCAATGACTTGAATTTCTTTTCAAACAATGGAGAATCTGATTTTGTGCAATTTGTCAAAAACAGGGTAACGATTATAGGGTAGAGAAAGTGACGTTTCATTTTTTATTTTTGTTTGATACTATCAACGCCGCAACCTCCTCTGACGTTGTTTTTGAGACAATGGTTGTAGCGCGTTATTCTAAAATTTCATAAGTATTAATTCCGGCAATGGAATCAATGACTTTGTATTGATGGTAAGTTGCTATATGATTCCGGACACTTGCCTGACCCGTAAAAACAACGTCTCCTTTTCCTAATTGCCACCAATCTTTCTTTGCAACTTTCACTCCTTTGTCCTGAAGCATATAAACATAAAGCCTGAATTGTACATCATACCCGTCATAAACAAAATATTTCTCATTTAGGTTAACCTTGCCTTTTAGTGCCATTTTCAGATAATGCCCCATATCATAAAAATGTTTATTATTCCATAGCCCTATCTCACGCATATAATTTTTTTCAAGAATACTATGGTAAGGAATGATAAAAACGAGAAAAAGAAACAGATAAGGCAAAACATTAAGAGAAAGTATCCCTTTAACTAAATCTGATTTTTTAATCAGGTCAAAGATTAAATGTAAAAACATGCCTGTAATCATTGCAAAAAAGGGAAATAACGGGGCTACGTACCATTCTAATTTTGTTTCCCCTTTTGAGATTATTATAATGTAAAGCAAGCAAGCCAAAGCCAGAAATCGGGTGAGGCGTTTTATTTTTAGGTCGAGATGAAGCAACCCTACCGCAAGCCCGCAAGGTAACAATAGAATCCAGTAAGGATACTGATAATTTTTCAGGTTTTGAAGATAATACCAAAAATCTTCTTTATGTGCCTCAATCACAGTCGTATATCTTCCCAAAAGTTCATTTTCCAATACCGCTTGAATGTAACCGGGATTCAGGTTTTCCCTTGCGATATAATAAGTAAGGATGGGAAGAAAAAAAACAGCCACCCCAATATATAAATATTTATTTTTCAATACATTAAACAACTTTTTTTGAAAAAGAGTTTCCAGAAACAAAGCAGGAACAAATAATAGTCCTGCAATACTTTTAGCAAAAAGGGCAAGGCATAAGGCGATAAAAAAA
>JAIBAH010000168.1 GCA_019695295.1 Bacteroidia bacterium
TTAATTTCGTAAAGTATTTGTATTTAATACTTTATTTATTTTTTAATTCTTCATTATTAATTTTTCATTCCTAATACCCAAAATACTACCCCCCCTCCTAAGATTTAGCTTCTACTCCTCCTGCTCACTTTCCTGATTCAGAAAAATTTTCACATAACTATCATAGCGGGAAAAAGGAATTTCCCCATTTTTCACTGCGTCAATGATTGCGCAATTCGGTTCATGAATATGCGTACAATTATTGAATTTACAGAGGTGCATACGGTTTCGCATTTCCGGAAAATAATGGGCGATTTCATTTTTATCAAAATCCACAAGCCCCATTTCCTTAATTCCAGGTGCGTCAATTACATAAGCATCATCAAGGAGAGGATGCATTTCCGTAAAAGTCGTAGTATGCATTCCCTTATCATTATAATTAGAGATTACCTGTGTTCTGATATTCAGGTCAGGCCGGAGCAGATTGAGGATAGAAGATTTGCCGGAACCGGAATGTCCCCCCAAAAAAGAAATTTTTCCTTCAAACACCTTCATCAGGGTTTCCTTATAGCCCGAATCCAAAGCCGAAACGCAGTAAACCGGATACGCAATGGACTCATACTCCGATTTTACCTCCTGAAGGTATTCCAGCTCCTCCTCCGTGGTCAGTAAATCAATCTTATTGATGATAATTACCACCGGAATACTGTAAGCCTCCGCAATCATCAGAAACCGGTTCGCAAATCCGGCGGATGTCCGGGGAGATTTCAGGGTATAAATCAAAACCACCTGATCCACATTGGCACAAAGAATATGCACTTTACGGGCATGCGCAATCGCTTTTCGCAGAATGTAATTTTTTCGGGGAAGCACAGAAACCACAACACCGGTATCCTCCTTTTCATTCATAACGAATTTTACCTCATCCCCCACCGCAACCGGATTCGTACTTCTGAGATCCTTATCTATCCGTAATTTCCCCTTGAAAGTACATTCCGTAATTTTCCCTTCAGCGTCTTTTACACTGCAAAAAGTGCCCGTAGTTCTGGTAACGAGCCCTTTGAATTCAACGGCAGGTACTGCTTTTTCCGGTGTGTTTTTTTTCTTACTCATGGGCAGGCATTTCAGGGATTTTCTCGCCGGCTTTTATCTCAACCGGAAGATGATTTTCCTCAGGAGGCACCGGACAGCTATAGCCGGAAGAATAGGCACAATAAGGATTATAACATTTATTAAAATCCAGCTCAAAGATATTTTCCCTGATTTCTTTTGCATCCAGGTCCAGGTATCTTCCGCCTCCATAGGTTTCCTTCGCACTCGTAAGGTCCTTGAAAGGAATAAAAAGCATACCGTCATCCAGTGGATTGGGAGGAGAGTAAATCCGTTTATAGACCGATAAAGTACAGTTCTGATTCTGGATTTCAAACGTAAAATAACCGTATTTCACAAACGTTTTGGTCTTTTTACTATAAGTCTGCATTTCAAAAGGGGCCTCATCCGGAGTAGCGGTAAAACGGGTTTTTACCCTGTACTTTACATCCGGTTCATAAAAACGCAGGTATCTGAGTTGCTTTTTATGCTGAAGCGGCGATTTTTTATCTGAAAGAAAATCCTTCCTGTATTTTTTCCTGTACTCTTTTATCTCATGATTGTAATCACCCTGAGCATAAACCCAATACGAGGAAATAAGCAAAAAGAACAACAGTATTTTTGACTTCATAAAATTCATTAAACTTAAACAAAAAGACCCAAAGATAAGTTCTAAGTTTAAATTAAAAAAATATTTCTCATTAAAAGTTGTTAACATCAAAAATGACAAAGATTCCGGGATATTTTCAGCATGACAGGCTTGAACCTCAGGCCCTGAATATAGCACAAAAAGTTTGGGCAGGGGAAAGAATCACAGAAGAAGAAGGATTGTATTTGTATGAAAAAGGAGAGCCTGCTTATCTTGCGACGCTTGCTACTTTCATCAGAGAAAAGAAAAACGGAAAAAAGGTATTTTTTAACCGGAATTTTCACCTTGAACCCACCAACGTTTGCGTGTATGACTGTAAGTTTTGTTCATACTCCCGCGCTATCAAAAAACGCAGCGACGGATGGGAATTAAGTTTTGAGGAAATGCTCAATGCCGTAAAAGCATACGACAATAAACACGTAACCGAAGTACATATCGTAGGAGGAGTACTTCCTCAGTATGATTTGCCTTTTTACGAAAAGCTTTTCAGCGCAATCCGTGCACATCGTCCTTCGCTTCATATCAAGGCACTGACTCCGGTAGAGTTTTTTTATATCTTCAAAAAAGCAAAAGTATCCTATGAAGAAGGAATGCGCCGCTTAAAAGAAGCCGGTTTGGATTCCATTCCCGGAGGAGGAGCCGAAATCTTTCATCCTGAAATCCGCGAAATCATCGCCAAAGACAAATGTGATGGTCAGCAGTGGCTGGACATTCATGAAGTATCTCACAATCTGGGGATAAGAAGCAATGCAACCATGCTTTACGGACACATAGAAGCCTATCGTCACCGCATTGACCACATGGAAAAACTCAGACAACTTCAGGACAAAACCGGCGGATTCCAGACTTTTATTCCCCTGAAATTCCGGAATGACAACAATGAGATGTCTCATATCTCAGAGGGTTCCGTCATTGAAGATTTAAGAAACTACGCAATCAGCCGGATTTATCTGGATAATTTTGACCACGTAAAAGCCTACTGGCCGATGATTGGAAAAGAAACAACCCACCTTGCCCTCTCTTTTGGCGTAGATGATATTGACGGAACGATAGACGATACCACCAAAATCTATTCAATGGCAGGCTCTGAAGAACAAAATCCCGTAATGACAACCCCCGAACTCATAGAATTTATTCAAGCCGCAGGGTATCAACCCATAGAAAGAGACACACTCTATAATACAGTACATGATTATGATAAGGAAGCCTACGTTCCCCTTCATGATCTCGCAAATGCATAAATAATCCAGTCCAACAACCTCTGTGTATTTACAGGTTTAATAATAATGAATTTAAAAGAAAATACGCCGGCATTGACGCAGGCGTATTTTCTTTTAGTGCTGTTTTATTCCGGTTACCGGTTTACATAAATCCTGCCGGATTCAGTTTGTTCATTTGTTTTTACGCTCACGAAATACACGCCTGCAGAATATCCTTCTACCGGAAGTATAAACTGCATTGTATCAGGGGTATAATCCGCTATGATTTTACCATGAATATCCCTTACAATAATTCCCTCCAAAGGATATTCGCCTGAAATATTCACAAATTCGCTGGCAATATTGGGATAAATCTTTACGGTACTGAGTGAAGTCGCAGGAGTAAGGGAATTACTTCCGCTCACATTGAAAGTAGTGCCTGAAAGGTGAACATCCCGGTAGTTGGCAACGCTTGCAAAACCACCAAACCCAAATCGGTTAGTAATCAGTTTAGTGCTTATGGAAGGAGTAAAGGTATAGTTACCGGAGGGAGCATTTCCCTTGGTTTTAAACCGGAAATTAAAAATCTCTCCATAACCGGAAGGAACGAAAACAGAGTCTCTTTTTACAATCCCAAAATGCAATACATGATTTACTTTATCATTGTAAAAAAGCGTGAGTACATCCTGTGAATTACCAAACCACGATGCAGAAAAATCCGCAATGACTGAGTCCGGAATAATTAGTTCAGAATTATAACTTAACGAAGTAGTAAATCCATACATTCCGTTTGCCGTAATATTGGCTGTACCAAGGCTTGCCGTCACTTCCACCCAATTTCCGGCGGGACAGTTGATACAGTCAGCATTCAGACTAAACTCAGGGTCATCAGGCTGAGGAATCATAAATGAAGTAGTATTATTATTAAAACTGCTGTTTCCGAAATTACTGAAAACCACATCCGCATCCGCCTGATTGATTACCCCATCTCCATTACAGTCCGCATACTTAAAGTTGAGAATGTCATCCAGATACATAAAAGGCATTCCCGGAGTAACCCAGTCTTCTGCATTTTGAGGGATAAAACTTGAAGACGCATTCACTCTTGCAGTTCCGGTAGTTCCATAGTATATGCCAATGGGTAAAATATCTTCCACACTTACCTTTCCATCAAAATTAGCATCTCCCGGCCATACTCTACAATCTGAAACATAGACATACGAGTAAGCAGTATCCAATACTGTACCATTGGATACAATACAGGAGACGATATAAAGTCCGATATTACTGAATACATGAACCGGAGACTGAACATTCGTAGCCAGATTTGAAGCACCGGAGGCAGGGTCCCCGAAATTCCAGATGATTACCGGATAAGAACCCGGATTAGCAGAACAGGAAAGGGTTACCGAATCCCCGACACAAGGCAAAATGTAAGGGCTGTAAATACTGACATTGGCACAGGAAGTTCCAACAGTGATAGTTTGCGTATAAGAATCCGTCTGAGTACCGTCCGAAATCGTAAGCGTAACGGTATAAATCCCTCCGGATTGAGGGTACTGATGCGTAGGGCTGACCTGTGATGAGGTATCAGCAGTCCCGGATGCCGGGTCACCAAAATTCCATGAATACGTCAGATTATTCCCAATAGAGTGGTTTTCAAAATACTGATAATAAGCAAAACCCGAACAACTTGCCTCAAAATTGGCCTCAAAGCAATCTGTCCCAATGACAATCATCTGAGTCTGATAGGCCCATTCAGCACCGATATTGTTAAAATGGGTTACATAATAAGTTCCCGGCTGAGTATAAACATGATACGTAATGGAATCATGGCTGATATTGGGGTTGCCGGAAAGCGTATCCCCGAAGTCCCAGGCATGTATAGAGTACAAATCCAGCGCATAAAACCAGACCGTATCTCCGGCACAGGCGTTGGTGTGTGTAAAATCTGCATAGCACGCTTCAGCAGAACGGGAAGAAAGAAGCCCAAAACAAAGCAGCAAAAAATAAATCAATCGTTTCATATTAAGATGGTCCGTTTATTGAATAAAAAATTTAAGCACAAAGATAATCTATGAGCCACATTTTTCTGCATTTTTCGGATGAATGGTTATATTTAAGGTAATTTTGGAAAAAAATTGAACTTCTACGGCATTTTTATATACACCTCCATCTCTGCCTCAATGTCTTTTCGTAATTGCATTAGCCGCTTTGCATATTGCCAGAGTTGTTTTTCCTTTTCTGTTTCGGGGTCAAAAACCGGAACGGGGACAGGCTTACCCATTTCATCAATCGCTACAAAAACAATGATACAATGAGTATTATGTTTCATTGCCTCCTCCTTAGGATTCCGGGAAAAAACATCAATGGAAAAGTGCATGCTCGTTGTACCGGTATAGATTACCTTTGCCGTAACCTCCACTACATTCCCAATAAAAACCGGCTCCAAAAACCGGATACCACCCACATAGACCGTCACACAGTAGTTTCCGCACCACCCTACAGCACCGGCATAGCCTGCCTGATCAATCCACTTCATTACACTCCCTCCATGAACCTTTCCGCCAAAATTCACGTCTGATGGCTCAGCAAGAAACCTTAATGTTATACTTTTTTGATTCATTTTTTTATTTATTATTAAAAAATCTATGCAAGTTATAAACATTTTCTAATTTTGCAGTCTTAATTTTTACTAAAGAAATTACAAAATAAAGAAATGTCTGAATCACACGAAGGTCATTCGCATAAATTATCAGCAGCAGGCGTACTCATTGCTTTGGGAATAATTTATGGAGACATTGGTACTTCCCCACTTTACGTATTTAAAGCGATTATCGGAGATTACCCAATCAGTAAAGAACTTGTTTATGGAGGGATGTCCGCGATTTTCTGGACGTTAACCATCATTACCAGTTTTAAGTATGTATATCTCGCCCTGAATGCCGATAACCGGGGAGAAGGAGGAATCTTTGCACTATACGCTCTGGTAAGAAGATTTCCCTACAAATGGGTGATATTTCCGACGATTATAGGCTCATGTACCTTGCTTGCGGATGGGTTTATCACTCCCCCTATCTCCATTTCCTCAGCAGTTGAGGGACTTCAGTCTATACAATTTCTGAAAGACAGAGGAATTGAAGCCTATATCCTGCCTTTGGTAGTAGTCATTATCATTTCCTTGTTTTTTGTACAGCAGTTTGGAACCCAGAAAATCGGCAGCTACTTCGGCCCCGTTATGATGGTATGGTTTACAATGCTCACCGTACTCGGACTCATGAACCTAAGACTACATCCGGAAGTAATTACAGCACTGAATCCTTATTATGCTTTCAGGGTACTGATGGATCATCCCATTGGATTTGCCCTGCTCGGAGGTGTATTTCTGTGTACAACCGGAGCAGAAGCCCTGTATTCCGATTTAGGACACTGCGGTAAAAAAAATACCCGGATTGGCTGGATATTTGTAAAAATTGCACTTATCATCAATTACCTTGGACAAGCGGCGTGGCTCATGTCCCACGAAGGAGAAACAATACATGAAGCCCCTTTTTATTCGATGATACCCGTCGGATTCAGACCCTATGCCGTTTTAATAGCCACCTGCGCCACAATCATCGCTTCTCAGGCTTTGATTACCGGAACCTTTACCCTTGCCAATGAAGCCATGAAGTTTAAATTATGGCCGAATATGAAAGTAAACTACCCCTCTCAGTTCCGGGGACAGATTTATATCCCTGCAATGAACTGGATACTGATGACTGGCTGTCTTGTCGTAGTGGCTATCTTCCAGAAATCCGAAAATATGGAAGCCGCCTACGGGCTTGCAATTACCGTCAATTTATTAATGACAAGTTCTCTGCTTACGCTGCATTTATACGGAAAACACCGGCGGGACAAAAATATATTAAAAAACAAATACACTGTTTATGCTATTATTGTATTAATCCCGGCGATAGAACTCTGTTTTTTCCTTTCCAATGCAGGCAAATTCTGGCACGGCGGATGGTTCACCTGCCTTGTTTCTACTTTTTTAATAATATTTATGCTGATTTTCTACAAAGCAAGAGTACTCAGAACCAAATATTACGACTATTCCCCCATGTCCGAACTAACCCCCATTCTTTCAGATATTATCAAAGATTATACAATCCCCAAAGAAGCAACCAACCTGGTCTATCTGGCCAACTCCAATCATCCGGATAAAATTGATAAAAACATCATTTATTCCATCACCAAAAAAAGACCCAAAAGAGCAGATATTTACTGGTTTCTGCACGTAGATATTGCTGACGAACCCAATACAAAAGAATACAGTGTAATGGAAATTATCCCCAGAAAAGTCTTTTTTGTAAGGCTAAAATTCGGGTTTAAAGTGCCGCACAAAGTCTCTCTTATGTTCCGCTATGTCGTGGACGAAATGGTAAAAAACGGAAGAGTGGACATCCTGAGCCACTACCCATCGCTCAAAAAACATAAAATCACTTCAGATTTTAAATTTATCATGATTAACAGCCGGGTTTCGGTGGATGAAGTTTTCAGCGTTTCAGAGCAGTTCACCATCAAAGCATACAGAGCTATCAAAAATCTGAGCCTCTCCCCTATCGAACAATTCGGACTGGAAAGCACCAATGTAGAAGAAGAAAG
>JAIBAH010000037.1 GCA_019695295.1 Bacteroidia bacterium
GGAGAAGTTGTTGTTTTGGCAGGTGTGGTTACCGGAGAAGTTGTTGTTTTGGCCGGTGTAGTTACCGGAGGAGTTGTTGTTTTAGCCGGTGTAGTTACCGGAGGAGTTGTTGTTTTAGCCGGTGTGGTTACTGAAGGAGTTGTCGTTTTAGCCGGAGTGGTTACTGAAGGAGTTGTCGTTTTGGCCGGAGTGGTTACTGAAGGAGTTGTCGTTTTGGCCGGAGTGGTTACTGAAGGAGTTGTCGTTTTGGCCGGTGTGGTTACCGGAGAAGTTGTCGTTTTAGCCGGAGTAGTTACTGAAGGAGTTGTCGTTTTGGCCGGTGTAGTAGTCGTTTTAGCCGAAGTAGAAGAACCTCTCATTGGCAATTCACTCGTTTTTGGAGTCATATTGTCGGCATAAAGTATATCAGAAGTATTATTCGGCTTGAATGACCCTGATTTTACGCCTGCAAGGTATTGTTGTTCCGAAATAGGGTTCATACTCAGGTCATAATAGGCCTTGAATTCGCCTTTCCATACTTCATAATAAGCAAATCCGTTGGGTAAAGTGAACTTATTCGAATTTCCGGGTTTACCATTAGCATAGATTGTTTCAACCTGAATCCCGTCCTGCCTGAATTCAGTTCCGGAGCCATTCTTCTTGCCATTTTTAAAATTGCCTTCAAAAACCACCTGTTCGTTTTTGAGAATTTTTCCTCTTCCATCATATTTCCCTTCTGCAAAATACCCGTTATAGGTTTCTGACCCGGACTTCATCACTCCTTTTCCGTTAAAACAATCCCCTGAAACACAGTTTTTGATTACCTGAGGAGCGGTAACTTCCCCGTAAAGATTGGCTCTTTCTATGGTTTTTTTAGTATTTCCATTGATATAAAGTACCACTTTTTCTCCAATATCTCCTTTCATCTGCTCGATAATCCACTCCAGAGGCATATTGTAAAAAGTTTCTTTTCCTCCTTTTGCAGACTCAATCCCCGTAATCTCATCTCCGATCAAAATCCCGGCTGATTCCGCAGGGCTTCCCTTAACAACATCCTGAACTACAGGAAGATAAGTAAATGCTGTATTGGATTTTTTCTGTACTTTGTAGGTAAGCCCCAGAAAACCTCCTGACAAATCCGGCTCAGACCGGTGAAATGTTCTGTTAAAATCATTACCGAAACAGAAAATTTCCTTATAGCCAACCCATGATTTTTTCCCTGCATTACCAATATCCATCGTACGGAAATTACAATCATTGCAATCGGATAAATCCTTAGCCCAGGTTTCTCTGGATTTCAGGAATGCGGTTTCATCTGCAAGAAGATTTTCATATATTTTAATGCTTTTCCCATTGAATTCTATGATTGGCTCACCTTCTGAAATCGCTACGCTACCAAACTGAGAGTTTTGCATCACTACAGGTGCATAAAAAGGTCTTTTTTCTATATCCTTAAAATAACCAATTCCCAGTTTAAGCGTTGATTGTGCAAAGATATTTACCCCTTGTATTAAAAGTAGCCCTGTTACTGCAAATTTGAAAACAGAAAGTTTCATACGTTTTTTTATATTGAATTAAATTACTTCATCAGGAATGTACAAAAAATGTACCAATACATATTTCCTTCACAAATATACACAGAGTATTTATAATAATTAAATAGTTATTTTTATTTTCGCCTCATAATCAAGTAAAAAGAAAATATTTCCGGAAAATATTTTCTCAAAAAATTATTACAAAAATATAGCTTCTGTATTCTTTCATTGCCTCAGGGAGAAATCCGGAAAAAGAGATTTTTATATTGTTTGCCCGAAATTTTAACTTATTCCGGAAAATCATCGTATTATTGCATTATAATTAGTTAAAATTAAACATTATGTCTGAAATTTCACGACTGAAAAGACTGGCAAAATCACTGATTTCCTCTTTGAATAAAAGCAGAAGCCATTATTATAGTTTTGAAGACGCCAAAATGGCAATAAATGAACTGGGTATGAGTATCCCTCCGGATTTACTGGCAAAACTTCTGGACTCTGATAGTCTTTTGGATGATTTTCTCAGTAATCTCTATACCCTGGAAGATGACTACGGCAAGCCTGTGCTCAATGCTTCCTCTGCAATTATTCCGGAATTGCAACCCAAAGTTTATGCAGAAGGACAAAGGATTGCATTTACTGTAACGTATGGGACTTTCAGAAAACAGGAGGTAATTTTTGCGGAATACAATTTTGGTGAGCCTTATTTTAAGGAGGTAAACGTTGAATAAAAATACCGGAAATATATTTTTCCCTTCAAATACTTAATTTTATATTATGCATAATAATACCTTAAATCTGGATTTTTATTTCTACTATCTGATGATAGGAATCATCCTGACAGGAGGCCTGAGTGCCTTTTTGTACTGGCAGGGCGGGCGTTTCCTGATGGAGGCTTTCCAGAAAGATGAAAATTTTGCCCGGCGTACCAACAGCATGCTCCTCGTCGGATTTATTCTGCTCAACTTCGGATATATCTTCCTGACTGCCAACCCCGGAATAGATATCGTAAATACGAATCACTTGTTTGAAAAACTCGTGTACAGAATCGGGATTTTTATCATTATTCTTGCAGTGGAACATACCTGCTCACTGATTGGTTTGTATGTAATCAGACAGAGAAGAAAGGTTAAAACCAATATTGAAAATTCGGAATATTAATATTACAAAAAACGTATTTTAATAAAAATTTCCTTACGGATAATTTTAATATATAATAATTTTTTTATAAAAAATTTATTATTACCTTTGTATTGGTTTTTTAGAGAGTTTTTAACCTTATTTTCTGAACTTAATGAGCCTTAAATATTTTTTTATTGCTTGTCTTCTTGCTTTTCCGCTGTTTTCTGTGGCACAGTCCACTCAGGAAGATAAAACACAAAAGCCTGTCGTCCTTAAGAATTATGACCTTTTTATGCTAAAGGAAAGGCTCATTGGTATTTTTTCCAGTGAAGAGCAATCTATCAATGACCCTCAGTATTTCAATATCAATGTAGTAATGAGGCCTGTATGGACCGAAAGAAGGGATGGCTACTGGATATATGTAGAACAATCCTATGCAGAAAAACCGGATGTCCCTTACAGACAAAGAGTGTATCACCTTTTCCGCAAAGATGATAAGACACTGGCAAGTCAGGTGTATGATGTAAAAAAAGCAAGTATGCTTACCGGTGAATGGAAAAAAGAGAAACCACTGGCACATCTTTCCCCTGACTCTCTCGAAACCAAATCCGGCTGTATCGTGTATATTCACAAAAATGTAAATGGAGAATTCTACGGAAGTACTCCCGGAAAAGGATGTATCACCAACTATAAAGGCGCAAATTATGTAACCTCTCAGGTATATCTGGATGAAGAAACGTTTTTTACCTGGGACAGAGGTTTTAATTTTCAGGACAAACAGGTGTGGGGCGCATATAACGGAGGATACCTCTTTAAAAAGATTTCCGATGACTTCAATCCCTCAGTGCTTGATGAAAGCTACAAAAGAGCAAAAGAACTTTCCGCTTCCCTGAATCAGGAGTTTTAATCCCAAAAGCTCCGGGGATTTTTATTTTTCACGCATTTTTTTTCACGCTAAGCCGCAGGGTCGCAAAGGGGGGAGGATATTTTACCATACATCCTCAGCGACTTTTGCGCCTCTGCGAGAAACTCATCACACACCCGGAACCGCAGCAACTTTGCAGGAAATCCTTCAACCCTTAGCGAGAAACTATATCCCCCCTATTCACCCCAACACCTTAGCAACTTTGCGCCTCTGCGAGAGATTACCCAAACCAATCTTAGCGACTTTGCGAGAAACTATATCCCCCCTATTTCACCCCAACACCTTAGCGACTTTGCGCCTCTGCGAGAGATTACCCAAACCAATCTTAGCGACTTTGCGAGAAATCATTACACACCATTCCACCCCTCTTGCGCTTTAGCGAGAGGATATAATTAAACGCGGCTCATAGAATATCCGCTATATTTTTTCCTTATTCCACCATCATTTTTTCTACGAAACTCCCCTTCCCTGTCTGAATTTTCACCCAGTAAATGCCCTGCGTCCATGAAGCCACACTGAGCGATTTTTCAAATCCGGTAGTTCCATATTCAGAAGCAGAATAAATCATTTTTCCGGTTAAATCATAGATAGATACAGTAAGGTCTTCTTTTCCGGATAAAATTACTGATAGATTCAGCTGGTCCTTTACGGGATTGGGGTAAATACCCCATGAATCAACCCCTAAGGCTTGTGGATTAATGGCCAAAGCGGTTTCTACTCCGATAGAAACAGTTACCTTACAACCATTAGCATCCGTTACCTGACAACTATATACGCCGGCAGCAAGTCCGGAAGCAGTTACGGAAGTCTGGACAGGAGAGGTACTCCAGGAATAGGTGTAAGGAGAAGTTCCACCCACAGGATTGACAGTGGCTGTACCAATGGCGTTTCCGGTAGTAGTAGGCGTAGAGGATGCCGTAGCAGTAAGAGCGGCTAAAGGCTGAGAAACCGTTACAGACTGACTCGTAGTACAGTTATTGGCGTCGGTTACGATACAGGTGTAATTCCCTGCCGCAAGATTTTGAATCGTTGCGCCGGAAAGTCCGTTGCTCCAGGAGTAAAAATAGGGTGAAGCTCCCCCTGAAGCGTTGGCGGTAGCAGAGCCGGTAAGCTGACCAAAACAAGCAACCGGAACGGCTGTAGCTGACAGATTGAGTGCAGCAGGTGCGGTCAGGGTTACATTGACAGTGGTAGTACATCCGGAAGCATCCGTTATCTGACATCCATAGTTCCCGGCAGAAAGCCCGGTGATGGTTGCCGTATTCTGGCCGGTACTCCACAAATAAGTATAGGGTGCAGTGCCATTATTGGGAGTAAGCGTAATCGAGCCATTGCTTCCTCCACCACAGGATACGTTTACCGGAATGCTTGATACGCTGAGAGGCTGTGCTCCGGGTATTGCTGCCGTTACTATGGTTGTACATCCTTTGGAGTCTGTTACGGTACAGGTATAAACGCCGGGAGCAAGATTAGCAGCCGTTGCAGTACTCTGACCACTACTCCAGGTATAGGTATAGGGACTTGTGCCGCCGGAAGGGGTTACAGAAGCAGAACCGGTATTAACGGAGCAGGTCGGAGGGGTAATCTGTACCGTTCCATTCAAAGCCGCAGCAGGCTGGGAAATAGTTACGCTTCCGGTTACATAGCAAACGCCTCCTCCTCCGCTTCCGGAAGTAATCTCCACATTATTTACAGCAAAAGAAGGGTCTGCCCCAACTCCATCATCATTGTTGGTCCAGTTAAAGGCGATTCTCAGGTTGGGGATATTTTCACAGGTTGCAGGTAATATAAAACTTGCCGCTGTCCACTGACCCTGACCTGAAGGGCAGGTTGTGGATTTTAAAGAAGGCGAAAGAGTATTCCATGAAGTACCGCCATTGGTACTGTATAATAAAGACGCATTGTCTGTAAGCCCCTGACCATTCCCGATATAATCGAAGGTAAGCGTCATTCCGCTATAACCCATTGTGGATATATTGGGGGATTCCGCTCTCATATTGGTTACCACACAAATACCAATGATACACAAACCGCCAGCGTTATAGGTTGCCCCGGAGGTAGGGTCAAGCTGATTGGAAACATGAAGGGTATTGTCACCATTCCCTCCAACTCCACAGCCAGGTGGTAAAACCCCACCTTCTCCGTCTCCGATTACCCAAAGATTATAGTCTGTGTCATTCACTCCTGAGCTTTGATTGATAGCCCACGTCTGAACTCCGTCAAAATCTTCAGAATATACGGTCTGCGTTCCTCCTCCCCCGCCAATATTGGCTACTGAAACGCTGTACGTCCCGGCAGCAAGATTACTGGCAGTCTGCGTAGTGGATACGGAAGGAGTCCAGGTGTAGGTATAGTTTCCGGTTCCGCCGATTACAGAAACAGTGGCACTTCCGTTATTTCCACCAAAACAACTCACATCCGTTTTCTGAATATTCAGTGAAACACTCGGGGCACAAGGCTGAGCATATAAACTCACACTCAGCAATAGCAGTATAAAGCAATAAAAAGTATTAAATAGTTTCATCATTAAATTTTTAATCTGTTTACGGCACTAAGTTAATTATTTTTTGAGACAGGAAAAAATATTTTCCCCTAAAATTAAAAAAACAGGCTGATTTCATCAACTTTTCAGTTGGATTCCCGTAAGAATACATTGTTTTAAAAAGACCAGTGTCTGACGAAAACAGCTAATCATTATTTTAAAATCTAAAATTCAAAAAGAATCATGGAAATCATCAAACAAATTGTAGAAAAAACAGGCATCTCTGAAGATCAGGCAAAAGGCGCAGTAGATACAGTAATCGCATACCTGAAAGGTAAAATGCCTGAAAGTATCGGTAACCAATTAGGAAATGTGTTTGAAGGAAAAGAATTAAGTGTAAGCGATATCGCAAATGAACGCTTTGCAGAATTGAAAGAGGATGCTTCTGAGACATTCAATAAATTAAAAGAAGATTTAGGAAAATTATTCTGATTTTTTCCGTAAAAAAATAAAAGGCAGGTTCTATTCTGAACCGGCCTTTTTTTATTAATCACTGAACAATCCGTATTTTACAATACAGTAAATTGCCCGAACCCCATCTCTCCATCCGATTTTTTTCCCTTCCTCGTAGGTTCTTCCGTAATAGGAAATTCCTACCTCATAAATTCTGACCTTAGGGATTCTTGAAATTTTGAGGGTAACTTCCGGCTCAAATCCAAACCGGTTTTCTTTGAGATTCACAGACTGAATGATTTCTCTCCGAAACAATTTATAGCAGGTTTCCATATCGGTAAGATTCAGGTTCGAAAAAGCATTAATGAGAAAAGTCAGAAACTTATTGCCGATAGAATGCCAGAAGAATAAAATCCGGTGAGGTTTTCCTCCAATAAAACGGGAGCCGTAAACCACATCTGCAAATCCGTCAAGAATGGGTTTTAGCAGAATATTGTATTCGTTAGGGTCGTACTCAAGGTCGGCATCCTGAATAATTACAAAGTCTCCGGTTGCTTTTTGAATCCCCGTTCTTAATGCTGCTCCCTTTCCCTGATTTACTTCATGTTTATAATACGTAATATTCAAAGAAGGATTGGAAGCCATATAACTTTTGATGGCGGTCTCGGTGTCATCCTTTGAACAGTCATTGACAATGATGACTTCCTTTTCTATGCCTTCATGCATTTGTACCGCTTTTACTTTATCCAGAATCCGGTGAATAGTCCTTTCTTCATTGTAGGCCGGAATAATGATGCTTAGTTTCATAATTTATCTGCTTTTTTCTGAATTCATTCGTAAAATTAACGTAACTTTTTAATTTCTTATGCTATAAAAACCTAACGGTACAAATCACAGAAAAAAGAATCAGCACTCCAATTCCATTTTTGGATTCTATACAATGTAAAAACAAAAAACCCGGAAAGCACTTTTAGCCCTCATTCTGAAAATAAAACTCCCGAAAAAAATTTCCGGGAGTTTTTGTATTAAGGATAGTCTATACCCGAAAAATTATTTCGCATACGCAACAGACCTTTTTTCGCGGATAACCGTTACTTTGATATGTCCGGGATATTGCATATCGGTTTGGATTTTTTGGGAGATGTCAAAAGCAAGCTGATCGGCTCCGTCATCGGAAACCCTTTCACTCTCAACAATTACCCTGAGTTCACGTCCTGCCTGAATTGCATAGGTTTTTGTAACTCCCGGATAGGAAACCGCAATTTCTTCCAGTTCCTTCAACCTTCTGAGATAACTTTCTACAATTTCCCTTCTTGCTCCCGGTCTTGCACCACTGATAGCGTCGCAGGCCTGAATAATAGGAGAAATAATGGAAGTCATTTCTATTTCGTCGTGATGTGCGCCAATTGCATTAAGGACTTCCGCGTCTTCTTTGTACTTTTCGCAGATTTTCATTCCCAGCAAGGCGTGAGGCAATTCAGACTGCTCCTCAGGCACTTTACCGATGTCATGGAGTAATCCGGCTCTTTTTGCGAGTTTTACATATTTTGCATCAAGACCAATTTCGGTAGCCATAATTTCACAAAGATTGGCCACCTCGCGGGAGTGCTGCAACAGATTTTGTCCGTAAGAGGAGCGGTATTTCATACGACCGAGGTGACGGATAATGTCCGGATGTAATCCATGAATTCCGAGGTCAATTGCGGTACGCTCACCGGTCTCTATCATTTCTTCCATCAGTTGCTTCTCAACCTTCTTCACAACTTCTTCAATCCGTGCAGGGTGAATCCTGCCGTCAATTACGAGTTTGTGAAGTGATTTTCTGGCAATTTCTCTTTTTACGGGATCAAAGCAGGAGAGGACAATCGCGTCGGGCGTATCATCCACAATAATTTCCACACCGGTAGCGGCTTCAAGTGCCCTGATATTTCTACCTTCCCGGCCAATAATCCGTCCTTTAACGTCATCATTTTCGAGCGGGAAAACAGTAATTGCATTTTCAATGGTCGTTTCAGCTGCGGTTCGCTGAATAGATTCAATGATAATTTTCTTCGCTTCCTTGTTTGCAGTAATCCGGGCCTCATCCACAATATCCTTCACATAAGAAGAAGCCTTCGTTCTTGCTTCATCAATCAGTGCGTCCATCAGGTTTTTACGGGCTTCCTCAATGGAAAGACCTGCAATTTTCTGCAGTTCCGCTACCTGTTTTTTTCTGAGTTCTTCCACTTCATCCTGTTTTTTGGCAAGAGCGGAAAGTTGTTTTCCTACATTTTCTTTGATTTGCTCAGCATCCGCTTTTACTTTGAGTGATTCATCGCGGATTACATAAGCGTCCTGTTGTTCTTTTCTGACCTGATCAGTGATTTTTTTAAATTCATCCTGACGCTGATTCAGAACCTGTTCTTTTTGTCTGATTTGATTTTCCCGGGAATCCAGTTTTTCTTTGCGGGCATTGGCTTCTTTCTCGAACTGAGATTTCCGCTGCTCATAGCGTTCATTTACCTGATTCAGTTTTTCCTGTTTGAGGTTTTCTGCCTTGATTTCAGCGTCCTTTCTGAAAAGCTCGGCTTTGGATTGAGCCGCCTCGAGAAGCCGTTCGTTTGCAGCAGTAAGCAGATAGCGATTAATAAAAAAACCAATTAATGTACCTGCCAATATACCAATTACAATTCCAATTAAAATTTCCATTAAATATACACAAAATTAATAAAGTGAAAAATACAACCTGACTGATTGAGCAGATTGCGTAACCTAATGGTGATTTTGGAATAGAAAGATAATTAAAAGGAGTGCACAGCAAACACTACTCAACATATTGAGTAATATCCAGTTGTTTCTCTAATCGGGATAATTTTTCGATTAATAACTGTGTATCCAAGGGGGCGGATTGTTTTTTATTCTTCATAAACTCCAGTGCAATATCCAGACAACACATCAAAACAATATCTACCTCATCTCTCATACCGTATTCCAGTCGAAACCGGCTTACTTTATCATTAATCATTTTGGCAGCCTGCTGTACCGCAACTGCCTCATCTTCATCCACGAGAACGGGAAAGGTCCTTCCCACTATATTGAGTCTAAGCGAATGTTTCTCCACTTTATTTCTCACTCTTTCTTT
This sequence comes from Bacteroidia bacterium, assembly GCA_019695295.1. GTDB lineage: Bacteria > Bacteroidota > Bacteroidia > J057 > J057 > JAAFHL01. The sequence continues at coordinate 9,618 of JAIBAH010000037.1, forward strand.
AATATAACCTAATCACCAAATTTATTCAAACAGCTATCAATTGCTACTAAATATTCGTCTATTGATTGCTTAATTTCAGATTTTTGAGCAGGAGTCAGAGATTGTTTTGTTTTTAATATCTTTTTCAGCTCCTCCTTTTCTATAGTTAGTTTTTCAGTTTGAATTTTCAGCTCTTCGATATTTTTTTCCATCTCCTCTCTTTCTTCCAGTAAAAAACTGATAAAACGATTCATTTTATCTGCTTTTAATATCAAATTATCCAACTGCAATTCCAATGAATCCATAACGCTCAACTGCTAAACTTAAAAATAAAGTACTAAGTTAGGCACTTTTTTTACAATGACCAAAAAAAAATTTAATACCATTTTTAAAAAATAATATTTATTTAATATAACAATTTTATTATCAACATATTAATAAAAAACCCCTGTTAATAAACAGAGGTTTTTTTATTATTTAAATTTTTGGTTTAACGCATGAGCGTAATATTTCCATTATAGACTTTGGTGCCCAGTATCACATTATAATAATAGATTCCGTCAGCACAGTCTTTTCCTTTCAGGTCTTTACCATTCCAGGAAATATTCTGTCCTTTGGCATTGAATACCGGTTTGCCCCAACGGTCATATACGGCAGCTTCAATATTTTCGGTTCCCAGATACTGAATTATCCACTCATCAAAAAATCCGTCTCCGTTCGGTGTAAAGACATTCGGGAAGAAGAAGTCAGGATCAATCACGACGTAAGGCCCGTGTGTAATTTCACTCACACATCCATCTTCATTGGTAACCTGAAGCGTTACAGTGTATTCTCCTACAAAACGGTAGGTATGTACCGGATTTTGCTCCGTAGTAGTAATTCCATCCCCAAAAGTCCATAACCAGGATACGGCATTGAGCGAAGTATCGGTAAAGGAAACAGTTGCAGCCGGCAGAAGCAATGTATCACTTACCAAAGGTGCTGAAGTAAACCCTGCGGAGGTATTGGAAGAAACAGTTACCGGTGCAAGTGCGATATCATCGGTACATCCTCCTACTCCGACAACCGTCAGCGTTCCATTATAAGTACCTGCTTGAGTATAAACATGTATGGGGTCCGGTTCGTTGGAAACAGGAGTACCATCTCCGAAATTCCAGATATAGGTCAAAGCACTCTGAGTTTGTTCAAAGTAAGCCACTTCCAGTTCATCACAACCATTGGCATTCGTTGCTACATAATTGGCTACCGGCTCCGGATGTACTGTAATGGTCACGCTGTCAGTACTGCTGCAACCCGCTCCATACACTGTACCATAATACGTAACGGTACTATCCGCTGTACTTACCGGATTGGCAATTGTACTGTTGTTCAGACTTTGAGAAGGCGTCCATGAGTAGTAAGAATTACCGGTACCTCCTGTAATATGAAGCGTAGTAGAACCATTTCCGCAGATTATGGTTGTATCAGCCCATACATTGGCAGGTTCAAAGGGCACTACAATTACAGTAACTTCATCATAGGTTGGACACTCGCCGGCAACACTTGTCCTGATTGTATAAACCGTAGTCTGTGTTGGAGAAACAAACGGATTCTGAGCAGTAGGATCCAGAATAGAGTTTGCATCCGGGCTACCTGTCCAGTAGAAAATCACAGGTGAAGCCGGAGTGGTATTGACAAAACTGTAATCCGACATCAATTGGATTGTATCATCTGAACAAATTACAGTATCCTGAGTAAGAATATTCGCAATCGGTGTAGGTTTTACCTGAACCAGTATATCATCTACAAATCCAGTACATACATCCGAAGAAACCTGAAGAGAATAGATAGTAGAAGTATTGGGAGATGCCCAGGTAGTACCACTATTCGGATTGGATAACCCTGCGGTTGTCCCTGTACTTGCCACCCACTGATATTCATATATTGTACCAAAAGGATCTCCATCCGCCAATCCGTCCAGCCAAACTGAATCACCCTGACAGATATCCGCTACCGTTGGTTCAATGGAAGCCGTCGGAAGGGTTCTGACAATAATAGTCATTGTATCTGTACCCGTACAACCGTTGGAAGTAGCGGATAAGGTATAAAGCGTGGTAAACTGAGGCGTTGCGGTTGTATTCTGGTTCGAAGCATTAGCAAGTCCGGATAACGGATCATTCGGAGTCCATGCGTAAGTGTATGCGGGGCCTGCGCCGGTTGCATATCCCTGCATTGTAATTGTTTCGCCAAAGCAGATTTCCTGAGTAGGTCCGGCATCCACAACGGGCACCGGATTAACCCACACAGTGGTTGTACTCATGGTATCCAGCGTAGTAACGTCACTGCTACAACCATTATGGGAAACCACAATCAGCGTATAAATCGTTGTTTGAGAAGGATGTACATAAGGATTGGGTAAGGTATCCCATCCCAGTAATCCGCCACAGTTTGGCGTATTGCAGGACCAGCTGTAATGATATGGGCCGGGAGCCTGATTATTTGCGGCAAGCTGACCGTTGAGGAATACTCCCGGAGAGTTACCGGCACCGCAGATATACTGATCAGGGCCTGCATCCACAAGCGGCTTGGGCAATATTGTCACTACAGCAGAATCAATATTACTTACACATCCGTTGGCATCGGTAGCCTGGAAGTAGTATGTCATAGGAGATACCCCCGGATTTACCATAGGGGTTGGGACATACGGATTGGAAATCCCGCAAAGAGAAGGATTATTACAAGTCCATGTATAAGTAAAGGCCGGGAAACCGGTTCCGGGAAGTACTTGTCCGTCAAGCATGATGGGACCATCTCCACTACAGAAAGATTTATCAGGACCTGAGGTCACCTGAGGAGAGGGAGCCACGAATATCTGCTGAACCATTGTATCACAACAGAACTGATTGCAAACAATCAAACTAACTGCAACAAGTCCGGGAGAAGTAAAGGTTACACAACTAACGGTATCCAAAGAACTGAACTGAGGAGAAGCAGTAGGGCCGAAATTCCATAAATAGGACTGATTTGGTGCAACTACATTTCCGGTATAAGCAAAATTCAGACAACCTCCCTGACAAACATTGGTATTACTTGCAGTAAAGTTTGCGTTCGGATCCGGGATTACATTGAAGTTTGCGTAAGCGGTATCACTGAAACATCCGTCATCCACTACATACATCCAGATAGTTTTGGGTCCGGCATTCGGATAATTCACGCACGTAGGATTGGGGTTGTTGGCCACCGGTGGGTTTGCACCCGGCATACTCCAGAAGTAAGAAGTTACATTAGGAGTGCCGCAATAAGAGAAATTAAAGCAGTTATTATCCAGACACTGATCTGCAACCTGAGAAATACAGGCTGTAGGTCTTGGTAATACAGTAACTAACTGACATCCTACCACGGAATTACATCCATTTTCGGAAACAGTAAGACAAACGGTATAAGTACCCGGAAGCGACCACTGTACTTCATAAGGTCCCTGACCTGTTGCTCCATTACAAATCACTCCTCCGCCAAAATCCCAGTTATACACTGCATTGGAAGAAGCATTACCCGTATAAACAATTTGGTTACATACTCCCTGACAAATATTATTCGGGAAAGCGAATAAAGCGGTAGGTACCTGATAAACGGTAATTTGCTGAGTAGAAACCGGACTAAGACATCCGTTCAGGTTGATAAGCAAAGTAACGTTTTTCACGCCGGGCTGAGTCCAGTACACATTGTACGGGCCGATTCCCTGCCCTGAAGGAGTAGCAATCCCACCGTCAAAATCCCAGACGAAACCCGCAGAGGCAGGTGCCCCACCTGTGTAGGTAAGCGTTACCGGAACTCCCTCACAAACACTGTTGGAGGTTGTGGTAAAGGTAGAAGACGGCACAGGGTTTACATTTACGGTAACTGAACCGGTACCAAAACAACCGAGTGCATCTGTAACGGTTACGTCATAAGTTGTGGTAAGCGCAGGACAAACCACGATATTTGCGCCCCCAAGACCTACGGGTTGCCATACGTGATTATACCCCGGAGTAGCACTATAATTATCCGAAAGCGTAGCGCACTGTCCCTGACAAATCGTCTGAGGGGAAGCATAGGCAACTACATTCGGATTAGGGTTTACCTGAACCGTAACCGTTGTGGAAGAAGTACAACCTGCCCCACTCGAGGCGGTTACAGTATAGGTAGTCGTAGTTATCGGATTAACCAGAAAAGTCGGGGAAGTAGCAGCACCCGGATTCCATGTAAAACTCGTTAGCGGCGTACCCGAAAGATTAGTAGAAAGAATTGTGGTATCGCCGGAACAAATTATCGGAGGGGTCGCAAAAGCGGTAAGTGCAATCGGTACTACATTCAATGCGATTCCGGTCGGAGTAGAAACATTACCACAATTGTCCTGAACCGGACCTACAAGCTGAACCTGATAAGAGCCGTTCTGGGTAATCGGAGGGCTTACGGTCAGGGTAAAGTTGTCTTCAAAAGTACCGCCATTCACACAATTTGCTCCGGTTACAGCAGTAACGGTATAGGGACCACCGGGACCAACGATGTTAAAATCTGAAATATTTACTGTATTACACAGTACATTTTCGCTAAACTGCAAATTTATGGTGTCAGTACCACAGGCAGGTGCTGCAATCTGCGTAAATACAGGGGGAATATTATCAAAAATTATCGCAGTAGATGCGGAGAAATCTATGGTATATCCTGTAGCACTACCGGTAAAATTACTGACATTAATTACAAAGGTTTGACCGTTGATTACAGGGATACAGGCATTGAAAGGAGTCCCGCCGGCACCCTGAGTATTCAAACCTGAACCACCGTTGGCGCCTGTCGCTCCCGGAGTACCAGAGAAATTACAACTGACCTCCAGCGCTGCATTGGTTGCAATGTCTGCACAGGATGCATTTGTAATATTATAAACTGCCCAGTCGTAGTCATCTGTAGGGTCAATAGGGGTAATCGTAAAACAAAGATTACCAGGCGTAAGCACCGTAAAGATGTACCAAACGTCATTTTGTTCTCCTGAGCCTAAGCAGGTACTTACCAGAGGGTCAATTTCATTCGGATTATTCCCTTCTCCGGAATAAGAAACCTGTTGAGTATAGGAGTTCTGACAAATTGGAAGTGCATTAAAGCAATCCTGCTCGGGCGCCTGACCAAATAAAACCTGACTTAGCCCCGCGATCATTATCAGCAGTAAATATTTTCGTAAAAAGTTACCACACATAGGTGTTTATTGATTTGAAATTTATACAAAAGTAATTATATAATTCGAAATAGTAGATAGCGAAAACCCTTAACGACCATTCAAGGTTCCATTCTGAATGGAGAAGCTGAGTACATCACTGCAAATATCTCCGTGATTTCCCACGTTTAAGCCCACATTTCTGATATCCCAGTCGAGGGAAAGGTCAAACGTAATCTGATTTCCCTGCTTGTTTATATTAACAATAGCAGTTCCCTGAGCAGATTGAGCGTTGTATTTCAGCGTGTAAGGCAAAGACACGCTTTGCTGAGCAAAATTCTGGGTTAAATCCCATCCTGCATTCTGATAATCGAGAGTAAGGGAAATGATACCGTTGGAATTGTAATTAAGCACATTCCCCAGAACTGTAATCTGCTGACCCGTAGCATTTTGGGCAAGCATTGGAGTTTTTAGTCTAAAATTCCATTTTTGCTGACCCAAATCCATATCTGACCAAAGTTTATCCGAGGATAATACGGTAGTACTTACCGTTCCTGTTCCGGTTAGCATTAAAGTCGCACTTCCGCCAAATGTTGATTGAGCAAAAGATGTAATAGCAGTAATTGTTAAGAATAACAGAAAAAAACAATATTTACGCATATTTTTTATAATTATTTACGAGTAGAAAAATAATACAAGGCAAAAGTAATGATATTTATGTAAACTTTATCAATTTTTTCTTTTTTATGTATAAAACGCTGCATGAACCGTAAAATATAGCCCTTAACCGGACTTTTTAAACTTGTTTGCGGGAATCCAGCACGCGTTGAATAAATCTGTAATATTTTTTTTCTTTAATATTTGAGTGCTTCCGGAACAAAACTTCTGCCGATTCTATCTGATTTTTCTGAACGCAGTTGATAATAGTCCGGGTCACAAATACATCATGGACTTCTGACTTCAAGAGAGAATCCGAAAGGGTCAGCAGTTTTATCTGACTTGTTTTAAAATCCTCCCCGGAGTCCGGGTTTTTATCGCTGATTATTTTTTTCATGTACTGATTCAGATATAAATAATAGTAATAGGAAAAAACAGCGTCTTTATTATCCAGCGCAACGGAATCTGCGTATCCCGCAGGTAATTCGTTTTTTCCGGCAGCAGACAATTTCATATATGCTTTCTGATAAATCAACTCATTGGTCTGAAAGAGGACAAACCATTCGGGAAGGGAAAGCCTTGTCTTCATTTCATTGAGAAATGCCAAATCCACCTTCAGGATAGAGTCCGCTTGTTTTCCGAATACATTTAAATCCTCTGAAGATAACGAATTCAGCTGAGAAAGGGAGTGCCGGCCAGCTATCTGATAATAACGGCAGATACTTGCGGCAGGCCCTTCAAATATCAGTGAGTCAATCGTTTGCTTTTGAGGGTTATAGCCAAAGCGTATTTTAAGCGTGCTGTCAGGAATCAAAAAAATCTCAATGCTTTCTCCCTCTATATAAACCGTAGCAGGTCTTGGACTGTTTACATTAAAACTGAAGTGATAAAATCCTGAGTCATTGTGAGTTGCCGCAACAGACTCCCGCTGACCTTCTACTACATTATTAAAGATTGCATTCACAAGAATCTCATTATTAGGATTTATAGGCTCTGCTTTTACAGTACTTGTGCTGTAAAAATTAAACTCAGGGTCATTATTCTTAATATTGAGAGAATAATAGGACAAAAGACCCAGATAAAGAATCATAAGTACCGAAATTACAATCGGTGCCGGAGTCCTGTATAAATCCTGAATTAAACCCTTATAAGGAATTTGTGTCATAAACAATAATGTCAAGCAGGTTTTTTATTCAATTGGGGCGCAATTTAAGACGTTTTTTCTCAATTTTCATAATTAATTATCCCCAATACGGGGAGATTTTATGTAATTTTATCGAATATTTTCAAGGTTTATTATTCCGGCACGCTCTTTTTTGCGTTTTTACAGGGTTTTTGAACAAAATTACCTTTGAGCGTTTCGGGTATAAAAAGAAAATAAATTTGCTGTTTTGATATAATTTCCCGTTTTTTGCTTCAAATTTCATGATAATACAGCATTCCAGATTATGGCACTCAATAAAGAACAAATTGCAAAAAGAATTGCAAAAGAATTACAGGACGGGTTTTATGTAAATCTGGGAATCGGAATCCCAACCCTGGTAGCAAATTATATCCCTGAGGGAATGAGTATTTTTCTTCAGTCTGAAAACGGATTGCTCGGAATGGGTCCCTTTCCTTCGGAAGAAGAAGTGGATGCCGACCTGATTAATGCGGGCAAACAAACGGTTACGATGCTTCCCGGAGCGTCTTTGTTCAGTTCTGCGGATAGTTTTGCGATGATTCGTGGCGGGCATGTGGACTTAACGGTGCTTGGAGCTATGGAGGTTTCTCAAAACGGAGACATCGCCAACTGGAAAGTGCCGGGTAAAATGGTGAAAGGAATGGGGGGCGCTATGGACCTCGTGGCAAGTGCCAAAAATATCATTGTTGCCATGCAGCACACCGATAAGGCCGGCAACTCCAAACTGCTGCCTTCCTGTACTTTGCCTATTACGGGCGTTCGGTGTATCAAAAAAGTAGTATCAGACCTGGGCGTTTTTGATATCCGGGGTGGCTCGTTTCATTTACTCGAATATGCTCCCGGAGTAACGATAGAAGAAATTCAGGCTAAAACAGCCGGTAAATTAGTGATTTCTCCTGATGTAAAAGAAATGGAAGTATAATAATGTATAAAATAAAAAAGAGGCTGAATCTATTGGGACAGCCTCTTTTTTATTCCTGTTTTATCCGAAAAAACTACCTCCCAGCGGACTTTCCCTTACAAATAAATGTCGTTTCCCTTTATTTTGAGCGCATTTCAATAGCTGTTTTTGCTTTTTATAAAATGTCAGATGCTTTTCGAAAGCGGCTTTTTCGGTTTCCTCCGCTAAAAGGTCAGAGATTTCCCGGGCAATGATTCCGGCGTTCCGGTTATCTGCCGGCACTCTTTCGGGGTTGCCTGTTCCGGAATCGATTCTGATCGTTTCTTCCCAGGGGAAATATATATATTGTGCTATTACCCCGGTAATATCCGGGCAAAAAACGGCTTCTTCCAGCCAGTTCATTCCCCAGACCATCGTCCACTGACGGGGCTGAATTTCGGATAATGCCCTCCATTCTGCAAAATCTTCGGATTTGGCCGCGATGATCAGTGAGTCTTCTTTTCCGGCGTTGGTTTTATCGAGAACCTGAAAAGGAATATTCAGTAAATTACCCAGGATTGTGGCGAGAATGAGGCTGTTTCTTTCCGGTGCATGCAGAATCTGACGGGGCTTTAACTCCATTTCATTCAGGAATGAGTGGGTATTTTCAGCGATATTGCGTACTGAAGCGGACGAAAGCCATAATGCAGCGGCTCTTCCACCGGCAACACTGATTTCCTCCTCATTATCCATGAAGTGAAGAATTGCTCCTCCGTATTGTACAAAATGATAGTCCCTGATATGTTGTTCCGGATTTCCGACTGACTCCATCCGCTGTACCATTTCCTGGAGTTGATTCAGTTTGTATAAGGCGAATTTATCGTCTTCATCCTGAACGGGTTTTTCATAAATTACCTGACGGATATACCGGATAAATTCCTTTGCCGTTTTAATATCCTGATTCAGCAGAATTTCAAAAAAATACACTCTGTAGGAAGTCCAGAAGTCGGCGGTATAATTGGTTTTTTTCAATACATCCAGGGCTTTCTGAAACCGGAAATTGGCGGCAAGTGCCAGCGAGTATTCATAGGCTACATCGCAATCTTCCGGCTTAAGCGCATTGGCCCTTTCGAGCATAGCCTCTGCCATCGGCCATTGATTTACTTCTACAAAATGATACCCCAAATCAAAAAAAGGAGTATGACTTTCAAAATCAGCCAGTGCTTTTTCAAACAGAATTGCTTCTTCGTCTGCCTCAAAATTAAGAAGGGTTTCGAGTGCCAGTTCGTAGAAAGGCTTGTAGGCACTGTTGAAAATCAGACCTGTCTGAACTGTTCTGAGCGTTTCATTATACTCCTTCAGGGCCAGATGAGATTTGGCTTGCTGATAAAGTACTTCCGGATTCATCATATTGGTAAATGAAATTATTTTAGTTCGGGTTTTCGGGAAGATATTTTAAGGAACGTATAGCAGTTGCCAGTACTCTTTTTATATCTTTATAGTCTTCTTTATTATAAAAAACCATGATATTAAAATAACCATGATTTTTTTTATACGCCATGAGATGAAGGCAGGTATTGTTTTTCAGGCACTTTTGCACATTCTCATTTACCGGAAATGTAGTAACTTCCACCTTGTCTGCATTGAGGTCTTTTGTGATATTTTCGATAATGGCTATTTCAGTGCCCGACTCCAGACCTTCAATAAAAGGGGAGTTATAGAGTCCAAAAGCCAGTGGAAGATAGTTTTCATACGTTTTCAAGCGGTCTTCGTTAAGCGTTGCAGGCGTATATTCAATTTTATAGAGGATTTTCAACTCCTTTTTTTTCCCGATATAGGCTCTCGCTTCAGGCATAAATCCTTCCACTGCTTCACAGGTATTCAGGTCAATGGTACGATGTGTAGGTTTAGTCGCAGGGGTTTTCTCAATTTCTCCGGTAAGAGAGAATTCGATTTTACTCTGATTGAGTTTAATGAGGAAAGAATCCGGCAGTACCGGTTCCTCTCCCTGTGCTGAACAAGTTAATATCAGGGACACAAGAACAAGAAACAACAAGCAAAATTTTTTCCCCATACTTCTTTAAGATTTTATCCAAAGGTTGAAAAAACGTTGCAATATTACAAAAATTCAACATCATAAAAAAGAAAAAACATCACCAAAGAAATCCTTGATGATGTTTTTTCAATATTTATATCAATCAAGAAGAATGTGTACTGTAGTATTGAAGGGCATGACCCCGTTAGGAAAATTGGTATATGTACCACTGATTACGCAGTCTAGATACTGACCGGGAGCGGAGGGGTAATTTATCACTGAAACGTTTGAAACATTATATACAGTGTACTGAGCTCCGTTAAACCCATAACCATAAAAATTTGATACATTATAAGTTGACCCAAGTGTATGACTCAAAACAAATGATAAATACTGTTGATTTCCTCCCCATAAAGAATGGGCAGATACATTAATAAATGAAGTTCCTGCACTTACAGAATCTGAACAATTGAATGTACCACCATTGGTAATAATATGTCCTTCCCCGTTCACTTTTTGCAATACATATTCGGGAACAAAGTCCCCACAAGCTAGAAAATCCTGAGACACGTCTCCTCCATTCAAAAAAACAGTATAAACGTCGCTTTGAGTGTTTTGACTCAATTCTTGTGCAAACATATCAGCATATAAACCTCCAGGTGAACAAGAAATATGGGAGATAGAATAAATCCCGTTTTCATCTGTTAAATCATAGTAATTATTGCCTCCTACTTGTAACCCTACAACCCCATTAGTAACAGGAACCATATTACAATCTAATACTACTCCCGTTAAGGCCGTTATTTCGCCCGAACCTGTATTAAGTACTATATTTCCCAGATTGGTATTGACATTAAATGGCCCGATATTCTGACCCATAATCTGGCAATTTTGCCCTTGAATCGGCATTGAGACAGACATTGACAAAACCTCATCATTAGGAATAAGTCCGCCAACCCAACCGGCAGCACTAGTAACGCCTGAGCGGATACCATAATTGGCAGAAGTAAGCGTGACCCAAAGGTTGGGTAAAGGATTGCCACTAGCATCAACAAGGGTCATCTCTATCGTAATGTTTGCCGCTTCGGGAGTATCGCAATTCCAGAAAGAGAAATGTTTTACCTTTCCTATATATTTTCCATTATGAATCGTTGCACTTCCTTCTCTCATCCAAAATCCGTTGGTTTCGTCAAAATGCCATAAAGGAATTTCTGAAGGAGCTACTCCGGCCTGATTAGCCTGAATAGGAAATTCCACAGTTGCCTCGTTTCCGGGGGTAATCTGAAGGGGTTCTCCCATACTTCCTACCAATTCTACGCCTACCATTCCGTAGGTTTTGAGAAGTTCCGGCACATTGTACTGATTTTTGGAAACCAAATCTCCCGGCATAATCAGGGAAAGATTGGGGTCATTGGGATTCAGATATTGTCCCAAAACCGTAACGGTTCCTGTATAGGGAGCGCCGTTTTCTTTTTTTACTGCATAAGCCGGAAGGATTACTGTAAAGCCATCAAAACTCACAGAACCTCCGCTTACTGCATTAATTGTTCCTCTTGCTGTTTTGGGCAGTAATTGGATGTAAATATAATGTGTTTCTCCATCCTGCATTTTAAACGTTCTTGAACCATTAAAAAATTCGTTTTTTTCTATCTTAACGTATCCGTAAGGGCCTTTTAAGTCCACGTTCTTTACAAAAAAATAGCCTTCATCATTGGTTTGTACGGTTTTGTTTCCAATACGAGCGGTCGCATTGGGAACCGGTTGCTGATTGTCATCAATTACCTGGCCTACCAGATTAATTTTCATCACAGAACTGCTCGGGTCAGGTAAAACAACCATGTTGTTGTCATCAATTGCGCGGTTACATCCGCTGATACTGACTGATACAATAAGCATCAATAAAGCGAATGCACTAAAAATGTTTTTCATACTTTTTTTATTTATAACTTTGAGTAAAACTTTATCAGTGAAATCCCTTGAATAAATAGAAAAATGGGACTAAATCACAATAAGAATCTTTTAATTCAAATCAGGAACACTGCAATATTACGAAAAATAAACTCCCTAAAAAAGAAAAAACATCATCCGGAAAATCCTGAATGATGTTTTTCTTGATTTTTTATTCTAACTAATCCTTAAGGATATGAACAGTTGTATTGAAAGGCAAGGGTCCGTTTGGCGGACTGGTAAATGTACCACTGATTACGCAGTCCAGATACTGACCGGTCAGGGTAGGGAAGTTGGTAACTGACACATTGGTGATTGTATATTGACTCGTTTGTAATCCCGTGAATCCGTATCCAATGAAATAGGTTACGTTGTAGGTTCCGCCTCCGGTATCTTCAATATTGAAATTCAACTGCTGCTGACTTCCTCCTCCAAAGTTATCGACATATACCTGCAGAGCAGGGTTTCCTCCGCTTGCTGAATCAACACAGGAGATGTTTAATGGATTGGTAAACATGAAGTTCGTACCATTTTCGGTATGAGAAATATATTCTGCTATCGTAACCCCACAAGCTGACAGGTTTTGAGTTATACTTCCCCCGTTCAGCAGGATAGTAGAAGTAGGCCCCTGAACGAAGTTAGAAAAATCCTGAGCAAAGAAATCAGCATTCACTCCTCCGGGAATACAAGTGATATGAGAGAAAGTGTAAGAGCCGTTGGCATCGGTAATATCGTATGCATTTGAGTTGGCTGAGCTCATCATTACAGCACCGTTGGCAACAGGAAGCATATTACAGTCCTGTACAATCCCTGTAATGGAAGTTACGACAACAGCACCTGATGCAGTAATGACTACATTTCCCAGATTGGTATTGACGGTAAACGGCCCGATATTCTGAACCATGAGCTGACAATTTGTATTCTGAAGAGGCATAGAGACCTCCATTACCAGCACTTCATTATTTGGGATGAGGCCACCGACCCAGCCTGTTGCATTTGTGAATCCTGCACGGGTACCATAGTTGACAGAAGTGAGGGTTACGAAAAGGTTCGGTAGCGGATTACCGCTTGCATCCACAAGGGTCATCTCCAGATTAATATTGGCTGCTTCGGGAGTATCGCAGTTCCAGAAAGAGAAATGCTTTACTTTGCCGATATATTTTCCATTCTGAATGGTAGCACTTCCCTCTCTCATCCAGAATCCGTTGGTTTCGTCAAAGTGCCAGAGCGGAATTTCAGTGGGTGCTCCTGAGAGTTGATTGGACTGAACAGGGAATTCTACGATTGCTTCCTGTCCCGGAGTAATCTGAAGGGGTTCTCCCATACTTCCTACCAATTCCACTCCTACCATTCCGTAGGTTTTAATCAGTTCCGGTACGTTATACTGGTTTTTGGAAACCAAATCTCCGGGCATAATAAGGGAAAGATTGGGATCATTGGGATTCAGATATTGTCCCAAAACCGTAACGGTTCCTGTATAGGGAGCGCCGTTTTCTTTTTTTACTGCATAAGCCGGAAGGGTTACTGTAAAGCCGTCAAAACTCACAGAACCTCCGCTTACCCCGCTGATTGTTCCCCTTGCAGTTTTGGGAAGTAGCTGAATATATACATAAGTTTCTCCACTCTGCATTTTAAATGTCCTGGAACCATTAAAGAATCCGTTTTTTTCTACTTTTACATATCCGTAAGGTCCTTTCATCTCTACATTTTTCACAATAAAGTAGCCGTCGTCATTGGTTTGAACCGTTTTGTTTCCGATACGGGCCGTGGCGTTGGCTACCGGTTGCTGATTGTCGTCCAGTACCTTTCCAACCAGATTAATTTTCATTACAGCATTATCAGGGTCAGGCAGTACTACTGTATTTTTGTCATCAATTGCGCGGTTACATCCGCTTATTCCGATTGATAAAATCAGGATAAGCAATGGGATTAATTTAAAAAGATTTTTTTTCATAATAGTTAAATATTAATTTTCAGCAATATTAGCGAAAATAAATAACCCGTATCATTTTATTCTTCATGAATGGTAAAAATTGAACCATCACCTGCGAAGTTTTGGTTCTGAATCGTTATTTAGAATAATGCCCTGATTTGAACCCGGCCTGTATGAATCACCGGCGCACTTGCAGGAGCCCGCCCCTCATAAGTAATTCCCAGCTCCATATCCTTAAAAATATAATAGGTCAGAAAAACCTGCCATACGGCATTAATTCCTGGATTCAGGCTTTCGAGCAGTTCATAGTTGGCAGTAAAATTGGGGCCGTCACCTGTATTTCTTTGCCTGATTCCAATCAGATCCAGTTTTACGTTCAGGTTATTCCTTTCTTTGAGATTCCACCGGTTTTCGGCGGTGAGTTTATGATAACTTACCCTTGAGTTTACAAAAGAGGAATCATTGATATTTTTTTTGTATTTATACTGATAGCCTGCGGTAAAGCGGAGCTTCCGGCTTGCCTGCCAGTTGATATGCGGATAGGTTTCGATGTATCTGACATCATAATTGCGGGTTGGAAAATTCCGGGCATACGAGAAGCGTTTTCCGAACCCGGTTTCAAGTTCGAGGCTTTTATCACTTCCGACAGAAAGCCGTTGTGCCAGAGTCCAGAAACGGGCTGCCCTTGTTTCCGCCCCTGTACTCAGAAATTGTTTGGTGCGGTTATTCTGATAGGCAAATTTAAAATCGCCTGTAGTAGAGTTCTGAAAAAAGAGAAATTCCTGACGGAAATTATAGCTCATATCTATCAGGGCTGTATCTGAAGGGGATTCGTTAAACCGCACAAGATAAGCCGAAAGGCTGTTTTCTCTTTCTTTGCTTTGGGTAATTCTGACATTAGTAAATGACTTAAAGTTCCGGAGGGTTTCTTTCCAGGGGTTTTTAGATTTAGGGTAGATTTTTTTGAAGTCAAGTCTTATATTCCCCTGAAGGGCAGGTCTTGTAGTAGGAACAAATCGCTGAGTAGGCAGAACGGTACGGATAAAGTCAGCGGTGAGGGGATTGTTGGAAATCACAAATTCATTGATACTCTGAATATTATCCTGATTATAGTCTATCCACTGATATTCTCCCTGTCCGGGATTTACGCGAAGAAACTTTATGTCTCTCTGTGCTATCTGCTCTGACGTAATCTCATAAATCAGATTGGCGTAAATCATACGGTTTGTGGAAGAGCCTGTAAGCTGAAGATTGGTATTTACTACCCGGTTATCATTTAATCCGGTTTTTCGGAAAGTGGTATCGAGCAGATTAAGGCTTCGGAAAGTGGTGATATTCTGAATCCGGAAATGTTCCGACGGGGCATAGATTATCTTGTAAAACTGAGTGGTTGCCGAAGATTTATTTCTGAAAAGAGACTGATAAAACTCTTTGTCGTACCGGTAATTCAGCGAGATATCCATTTGCAGTTTTTTATCATCGGGAGTACGGAAATAGGGTTTTATATCCCAGAACTGAAAAGTACCGACTGCCACAGAATCTGCTATATTTTCCTTTTTATTTTCAATCCATATTTCAGTACCTGCTTTCCATAACGGTTTTTGATAAAAAACATCACCTTCGTGCCTTTGCCAGTATGACAACCGCTTAAGATTATCTTCCCTTGCGATAATGTGGGTAAAAGTATAATTTCCCTGAATGGCTTTTTTCATAGAAGAAGTAATGGCATAGACCTGACGGATTGCGGTTCTCCCCTCCCCCGTTAGCCTTACCCCGTTTTCTGTATTGATTTTTAATTTTCTTTTCCATTCCCACTGCGTTTTGGCCATGAAGATATTTTCATTATACCGCTTATCGCTCAGGTCGTTAAAGTTCCAGATACGTCCGTATTCTGCCTTGTAAATCCGGTCGAGGTTCTGATATTTTTCCTGAACGAGGGAGTGACTCAGGTCTGCGCTGAAAAAAACAGAGTCTTTCAGGGCTACTTTATCCCATTTGAGACCGGTTAGTGACGCAATTGCGCCGTTATCTTCATCGCTGAGGGAGGAAAGCCGGTTCTGGTCGTTGATACTATAAGCCTGTTCAGCATAAAACTTCATTTTGGGAGTGATGTCAAAACTACTCTGTAGTCCTGCTACCTGAAGCAGTTTAGGCAATATCCAGGGCTTCACGGGGGAATAATCTCCGGTAGGATTGCCGTTGATATCCGGCGGGCTCCATTCAAAAACATATTGATTGAATCCGCTTGCGTCTCTTTTATAAAACCCTTTGCCCGGACCGGTATAACTAAAGTAGATTTTGTATTTTGCCTGAAGAGAATCCGTTGTATGAATATATCTTTCATAATTGATTCCGTTGATAAGCGTATCATTCCGGTAATAAAAAGCCTGCAAGCGGTTAAATGCTGAATCTTTAATAATCCCGGAAGTATAAACCACTCCGTCCGGCGTATCGCCGTAGAGTGCGAGAGAGTCTTTCACAGAAAAATAAGCCGCTTTGTCATCAAAAGGGGCATTGGGATTGTCGGCGTCCCGGCTGTAAGTAATGCGGAGTGAAATCCGGTCATTGAGTAATTTTTGTTCTCCTTCCGCAAATATCAGGCTTCGGTTAAAATAACGGTCAGTGTATTCAAAATCCACCACGATACGGGAAATATTCGTGATGACATTTCTGGCGGTAAAAGTAAGCTGAGCCGTATTGTAATCAATGACATAATCATAATTTTCTCCCCTTACGAGCAACTTTCCGTTCAGATATACTTTTTCACTGCCTGCAAGCACCGTAAAAAACTGCTCTCCGCTTTTTCCTGTAAGCCTGTAAGGGCCTGATACTCCATCAAGTCCGGAGATAGAATTGGAGTGAAATTTCCCCTTGGCAACCGCACCGCTGACAAACCCTTTGTTTTTTTTACCTTCATATCCGATTTTCACGCCCTGAACATTTCGGTAAAGGTCTGTAAAACGGGAGCCTTTTTGCTGTATTTCATAATCGCCCACTGTAACGGAAGCTCCGTTTTTTTTGAGCTGAATAAAGACTTTGTCAAAATCAGATATTTGCTGCGTACTTCCATCCGGCTGAACGGGAATATTGTCATCCGTAATCGCACCTACGATTTGCAGACCGTCTCCGAGGTCGCCTTCGAGTTGCAGCCTCATTCCGGAAGTAACCGCAGTACCGGTAGCATTTCCTACTGTGATACCCCGGGTAACGCTACCGCTTTTCCTGAGTTTGTTTTCTTCCTTAAATTCTTCCCACTTAAAATACGTATCTCCCACTATCAACTGAGGTTCATCCAGAGAGTCCCTGATAATTTTTGCCTGCTTCAAGGCAATCGTATCCATAGGATTGCGGGTAAAATAACGGTAAACAACGATTACGGTATCATTGGGATAAATCGCATTTTTGACAAAAGTAATGTTGCCTTTGTCGTAATTGATGCTGTACTGAGCTTCGGGAATAATTGCGCCGTATAAACGAACTTCCTCTGAAAAAGGGACAAGATTTCGCTGTGAAAGTATCAGGGAATTGTCTTTAACGGTAAGCGTATCGGTTTTCACAAGGCTATTCTGGCCTGTAAGAGAACCCCAACTTATCATAAAAAGAAAAAATATTCCCGCAAAATATGAGCGCATCCGGACGTTTCTGTTTTTTTCGTGACTCTAAGAGAATGTAAAGATAACGAAAATTAGGACAAAAGGGCTTAAGAGAAAAATATTGCCTTATTTTTATACTATCCGCTTTATTTTTCAGGGGGAAGTTTTTTACACGGTTCTGGTCTGATAAAGCACGAAAATAAAATATTCATCCCCATACTATCTGTTCTGGAGCTACTGATAAAAATAATATTTCTTTTTTTAGTAATTTTGTAGTGTGAATCTGCAGAACGATTGAGCGGCAGATTCGTTTATCCCTTTTAATTCATCATCAATTTAAATTTTATGAAAAAAATTACATCTGTTTTAGTTTTATCTTTGTTTCTGAGCCTTGGAGCAAAAGCACAAATCAATATGGGCATTAATATTCAGGAGAATCCGGACGGCAGCGTCAATATGGATATGCAAATGGATACCCCTGAAGGAAGCATCAGAAGTTCCCAAAGTGCGGGAATGAACGGCGTACAGCAAAATGTAAATATTCAGGAGAGCAGCAGTTCCAGCACTCAGATTCAACAGGAAGTATGGAATCCTGCTCCTCAACCCAGAACGAGCCAGCCGGCACCGCAGCCCGGATTTCAGCAACAGCAACCCGTTCCTCAGCGCTGTATGTATGCGATGAGCCCTTACGATTTTCAGCAGGCAAAGCAAAGTATTGGTAAACAAACCTTTGAAGATACAAAAATCCAGGTTGTAAAGCAGGTAGCCGGGGCAAACTGCCTTTCAACAGCTCAGGTTAAAGATCTTTTGCAGTTATTTACTTTCGAAGAAAATAAACTGGATCTGGCAAAAGCACTTTATGGTGTAGTCGTGGACAAAAACAATTATTATCTTGTCAATGACGTATTTACCTACAGCAGTTCTGTAGATGAGCTGAATGATTTTCTGATGGGGAAATAAATCTCTCAGGAAGACAAATCAATGCCGGAGCAATTGTATTTTTTGCTCCGGCATTGATTATTTATATCCGTTTACAGCAGCACTTCTTTTTGTAATTCGGCTTCCAGCTCAGCACCTACAACCTGAATCACCTGTTTGATTTTTTCGATATAGGCCGGCAACTCATCCAGATTTATACCTTTATCCGCATACCTTTCAACCAGCCTGATTTCATTTTGAATTTGCTCAAGACATAATAAATCAATAGAAGGCTTAATCTGATGTGCAATAGAACGCACCCGCTGAAGATTGCCATTCCTGAAATTTTCAGCGATTTCGTTTACCGCGTCCGGGGTTTGCTCCAGAAAAAGCCTTAGCATTTTTCGTACAAACTGCTCATTGCCGTGAGAATATTCTTTTAGTTTGGTTAAGTTATAAAGCGGACTGGCCAGCATAGAAACAGTAAGTTCCGACGAAACCGGAAGATTTTTTTCCAACAGCAGGCGTTCTTCCTGATATTTTGCCCTGTCTTCCGGATTTCCGAGCAGTTTTGACAGAGTTTCAAATAATGCAACTTCTTCAAAAGGCTTGGTCAGATAGGCATCCATTCCCGCATTCAGAAATTTTTCTTTGTCTCCAATAATGGCATTTGCGGTAAGGGCTACTATCGGAATATCCGATTTCAATTCGTCCCTGATGATTCTTGCAGCCTCAACGCCCCCCATTTTAGGCATCTGAATATCCATAATTACGATATCATACACCTCTTTTTTCAACATTTTTACGGCATCCAGTCCGTTCTGTGCGATATGTACCTCCATTTGCCAGCTTTCAAGAATTGCTGTAGCCAGAATCTGGTTCCATTTATTGTCTTCGACCATCAAAATCCGGGTTCCTCTTAAACTCATATATTCCGGTTTCTGATTATTTTTGACGGGCAAATCCTGAGGAGTGCCTTTGGGATAACAGATACAGAAAGTAAAGATTGTACCTTTTCCTTTCTCGCTTTCTACCTCTATTGTTCCATTCATTCTTTCTACAAGCTGTTTGGTAATGGAGAGTCCCAGCCCTGTGCCTCCGAAATTCCGGGTTGTGCTTGTATCTTCCTGAATAAAGCTATCAAAAATCACGGAAAGTTTATCTTTATCTATACCGATACCTGTATCTGAGATTTTACACTCGATACAATTGGTAGTATCTGTACTTTCTTTCAGTACACAGTTTACCTCAACACTCCCCTGATTGGTAAATTTAATCGCATTACTAATCAGATTCAGAAAAATCTGTTCGAGCCTGACAGGGTCCCCAATCAGGATTTTTTCTATGCCGGCATCAATACTGTACCCAAGAGAGACACTTTTGGAAGCAGCCAGATAAGACAGAGACTGAATTGCATCCGAGACTACTTTTTGAAAATCAAATCCAATATTTTCAAACACTAATTTTCCGGCCTCTATTTTGGACATATCCAGAATATCATTGATAATCGCCAGCAGGTGCTCGGAAGAAACCCTGATGGCTTCGAGATAGGATTTTTGTTTTCCGGAAAGTCTTGTTTTTTCGAGCAGGCCGGCCATTCCCAGAATTGCATTCATGGGAGTCCGGATTTCGTGGCTCATATTCGCCAGAAAAACCTCCCGGGATTTGGCGGAGTTTTCCGCTCTGACCTGTGCTTCGCGGATTTCATTTTCGTATTTTTTCTGACCCGTTACATTAATAAACTGCCACATATATCCATAAAAACACCCTTCCCGGAAAAGCGGGATTTGTTTACATTCCAGAAATTCGCTATTGCGGGACTCCATCAGAAAATGATGTACCATTGTAGTATGTGCAGGGGCCTCCCTCCATTGTCCCAGAAAAAGGTCTTTATCCCGAAAAGTATCTGCTATTTGATTCAGGAGAACTACAGCATCAGTATCCGGCAGATTATTTTCCGAAAATTCAAACAACTCAAAAGCATGGTGATTGACAAAAATAGTTTTACGGAAAGCGTCTGAAACAACCACCGCAAAATCCAGATGTTCAAGGATAACCGGTAATCCACTCCATTCGCCGGAGGAATCATTCAAAGAAGAGAAAGCTGGCTGAGAGGAAATATTCAAGTTCATTAAAGAAGGCTGACGATTAATATTGAGAAAAAAGGAAGTAATCATTCCCAATCATAGACTTATCAAAAATAATGCCTGAACCTCCAGTCAGAAAAAAAGCGTCAAAAAAAGAAGGTTTTCTCCAGAAATCTGCTTAAAACAGGGAGAATAATACCGCTTATAAATGCCAAAAACGGCAAAGAGTCTTCGCCGTTTTTGTGTATTATTTTCTGATAGAATTACTTCATTCTCAGGATTAAATCCACAACCCTTGCAGAGTATCCCCACTCATTGTCATACCAACCTACAACTTTAGCCAGATTTCCCATAGAGGAAGTAAGGGCAGAGTCGAAAATACAGGAATGAGAATTTCCGATGATATCAGTAGAAACGATAGGGTCAGTGCAATACTCAAGAATTCCTTTGAGAGGGCCATCTGCAGCAGCTTTAACGGCTGCGTTGATTTCTTCTTTGGTAGCAGCCTTTTTGAGGACAACGGTCAGGTCTGTAAGCGAGCCATCTATTACAGGAACGCGGGCAGCAAATCCATCAAGTTTTCCTTTAAGGTGAGGAAGAACCAACCCTACTGCTTTAGCCGCACCGGTTGTAGTAGGTACAATGCTGGCAGCAGCAGCACGTGCCCGGCGGTGGTCTTTATGGGGGGCATCCTGTAAGCGCTGATCTGCGGTATAGGCATGAACGGTAGTCATATATCCGCTTTCCACGCCAAAATGCTCATCCAGAATTTTTACCATTGGCGCAAGACAGTTGGTAGTACAGGAAGCATTGGAAACCACGGTCATATCAGCCGTAAGCAGGTTATCATTAACGCCCAGCACGATAGTAGCGTCTTCACCTTTAGCCGGAGCACTGATAATCACTTTTTTGGCACCAGCCTGAATATGTAAATCCGCACCTGCTCTTTCTGTAAACTTACCAGTAGATTCTACTACGATATCTACATTCTCAGCACCCCAATTCAGGTTGAGCGGGTCTTTTTCTGAAGAACAGATAATTTTTTTACCATTTACAGTAATACTGCTTTCATCTGAGGTTACTGTTCCGTTAAATTTTCCATGAACGGAGTCATACTTCAACAGATAAGCCAAGGTAGCGTTATCTGTAAGGTCATTAATTTTTACTACTTCTACACCAGGAGTATTGAGTAACTGACGGAATACCAATCTTCCGATACGTCCGAAACCATTAATACCAACTCTAATTGCCATGCTTAAATATTAAGTTAATAATTTATAAAAATGTTAATTCTTCAATTCTGAGTGCAAAAATCTGTCAGATTTATACTATTTTAAAACAATTACTAAAAATATCACAAATAATAATACAAATGACTAATAATCAATGCTTAAACACAGTAATTACTTGCTTCAGATTTTGCACAAAAGTAATACTTTTCGCATTTAGAACCAATAAAAAGAAAAATAGTTTAGCGTATGTATAAAAATACATTCTCCGGGAAAGGGATTTTAAATTACGGCCTTCTGGAAATCAACAGCCGGATTCTGCTCGTTCTGCTGTAATTTCACATTTATTTATTGATGACAAAAAACGGAGTTTAGTTATACGGAGCAATTTCAGGCTGATAGGGGAACTTAACCGACTTCCGTAGAGCGGGGGAAAACGATATAGAAAGTAGTACCTTCGCCTTCAATCGTATCAAGCCTGATTTCACCCTGAGAAGCCTCAATGATTCTTTTCACCATAGCAAGTCCGAGGCCCATGCCGGAAGATTTGGTTGAGAAATTAGGTTCAAAAGCTCTTTTCTGTACCTCTTCTGTCATACCACAACCGTTGTCTTTTATAGTAATGATCGCCTTGTCATTGATAATATGTAGTTTGATTTCCACGAAACCATTTTTATTTTCTTTATTATCAATTGCCTGAATGGCGTTTTTACACAAATTGATAAAAACCCTTAAGATTTGGTCCTTATCTGCATAAATCACGAAATTTTCTTCAGGTAGCAAAACACTGAGCACAATATTTTCGTCCTGATGAGTATATAGCGTAACAATTTCAGTCAGAATATCATTGAGGACAATATTTTGCCTGTGGGCTTCGGGCATAGTAGCAAACTCAGAGAAATTATCTGCAATCCGGGTAAGCGTATCAATCTGACTCAAAATGGTCTGAGTAACCTTCTGGAACATTTTTTCGATATTCGGATGTTTATCGCCCCAGGCTTTTATGAGATGCTGTACACTTAACTTGATGGGCGTAAGCGGATTTTTAATTTCATGCGCCACCTGTCTTGCCATTTGTCTCCAAGCCAGGTCCCGCTCGGTCTGTGCGAGCTGTTTTTCAGACTCTTTGAGTTTATTCAGCATTGAATTATAGGACTTTACGATAGCCCCGATTTCATCATTGCCGGAATATTCCATTGGTTCATTGGCAATCCCGAACTTAGTGGTAGAGATTTTGTTTTGAAGTTCTTTCAGGGGTGAAGTCAGATACCGTGAAATATAAATCGTAATGAGTGCGATAAAAATAATGAAGAGCATTACAATACTAATGATAAAGCCCAGCAGGTTGGTGATTTTTCTGTTCAGTTCCTCTGTACGGTCAAAGTACGGAACATTGAGAAACAACGTAGTGTAAGGTTGGGTTGATTCCGAAAGTCCCAGCTCCGACTTACGGTTATCAATTCTCACTGTTTTATATGCAGACAAAAACTCAATATTGGCATTTTTTTCTTTGATAAAAGCCTCGGACATTCCTTTCTTTTTCAATATATCAAATGCGTTGTAATCCATCAGGCCTGAGGTGAAGTTGTCGTCTTTCATGAGATTCTGAGTAGAAAGAACCAATTCGCCCTTATTATTGAACACATTGATATCCATATTCTGCTTTTCACTCAGCTCCCGCTTCAGGTTAAAACTAAGCGCAGCGACAGGCAACTTGGCTATAGAATCTTCCTCAGATAAATCCTCTGTTTTGGAGTAAGCTACAAGTCCCTCCGCCATATTGATAACGATATTATTCAAGTCGCTCAGTTCATCGTGGATGGTATTTTGGTTTTCGACGACAAAGCGTTCCTTAATGGTAAACAAAAGGAAAACAGAAACGGAGGTCAAAATAAAAACGCTCAGAACCAGTAATAATACCTGAAACCGGAACTGAAAAGTATAGATATTTACAGGTATTTGGGAGGTGAACAGCCATGTCAGGAGAAAAACGATGAGAAATATGACCAGTGTTCCTACTGAAAGGAAAAAGAAAATAAGGGAAAGCGTATTGGTATAATCTGTCCAACCTATTGAATTATAACGGATTACGACCGCTTTATTACTCCCAAAAGCCTGAATAAGGTCTCTTTTCCCTTCATCTTGACTAATCGTTTGCTGTACTATCAGGGAATCGTTTGTCCTGTTTCGGGTAATAATCTCCTGAGGAAAAAGGCTGTTACCGGAGCTTGATTTCAGAAAATCATTTTCATATATAGCGAGGTCAAAATCTCTGAGCATCTCAGAAAACCGGGCATTTTCAGTATTTTGCAGAAAATACGGATATACTCCGTTTAGCTTCAGTTTTGATGGGTAAATTTGTACGTGGAGTAATATAGAATCATTGTTTTTCAGTTTTATGATAGGAGTTCCTACATAGATATCTTCCTGATCTTCCGCAACGCCCTTATAAAACCGCGTTTCAATCTCTTCTCCCAAAGATTCCTGCTTTATAAAGCCTGTGGGCGTTTCAGCTGAATTGCTGTTCGTTTTGGTTTCAGAAACAAGCCTTTTGCCTTCTGGTGTAAAAAGAAATAGCTTTAGTTTTTCATTTTTGAAATATCTTTTGAAATATTTTTCCTGAAGAAAATTAATGAAAACATTTTTGTTGTCTTTAAATTCTTCATACTTCTCCCGGATTACCGTACTGTCACCGTCAAGCTGAAAAATAGCCTGGTCATAGCTCTGATAGATTTTATTATCCTGTTCGCTAAACATTTTTTCGGCAAAGGAAGCGACCATTTTTTGTTTTTTATTAAAGTTGTATTCTACAATATGTGTACACAACAAAATCGAAAACGAACCTATCAGAATGATATAATTTACCAGGTCATATTCCATTAATTGCCTGTTGGGTACGAGGTAGATGATTATCATCCAGAGGGTGATAATCATAAAGATGGAAAACTTATTAATCAACTCAATATCCGGAAAGGAAAGGACGATAAATGCGACAATGATTAACTCAAGGAGAAAATAAAACAGCTTATTACTCCGGTAACTAACAAACATAGTAATAAACCGCAGAAAAGGAATACTCAAAAAATAAACCCCCAGCAGCAGCAACCCGATTCCCCCCAGCAAAACCTGTGCATAGATATTTCGGCTAAATTCAAGAATGTTTGAAAAATCTATCTTCAACTGGGAATTGGAAAGAATCTGGCGGGTAATATCCACAAATACGAGAATCATCCCGGCGATAATTATCAAATTAATAATGGTAATGATAAATGCCAGAACCGGATAAGGCTGAGTAACCTTAAAAAGGTAGGTTGCCAGCTTACGCAATACTTCTCTGTAGATTATATAGGAAAGCAGATTAAACAACAAAATATTTACCAAAAGGTCACCCAATGAAGGAACGAGCCAGTGAAAGGCCAGAGTTTCGGCTGAAAAAAGGTATATCTTACTGTATTCATAGGGAAAGTTATAGTATGACATTATTAACCTTAGGATTAAAATCGCAGCCAGTAATAAAATATTACTGACTCTGTTGCTGAAATTAAACCGGTTTCTAAAATAATAAAAACCTCCAGCCAACAGTAAAAAAATACCGGACAGGCCTATAAGAATAAACGCAATACGAAAAGGGAGTCTTAAAATATCTGTATTAAACTGTGAAATATAAAAAACAGGCGTTCCGTTTTTTCTGATTGTAAGATAGTCCTTCTCCTGACCTTTTGCAGGTTTCTTTACCGTTACGTCCAGCGATTTCAGCCTGTCATTGTCTTTCAATACGTAACTTCCTGCAAAATTATATTCCGGAAGGCTGGTACTTGCGACCCTGTACCGGATTTTAAGGGGAATCAGCCGGTATTTTTTTTGCTTCGGAAAAGGTATTATATAATAACTCTTCATCGAAAACTCATGATACCCCTCCTGAATACCAGGAATGTCTTTTTTTATTTCCTCCTTATCGGGAAGATAATTATTCCCTTTCCAGAAAACAACATTATTGACGGAATCAAAAACGACTTCCGCCACAGGAATACCACCTTCACTGACTGCGGCAGTATCAATCAATCTATTAAAATCCTTCTGGATTCTGGACTCAGCCATTCTGCTGAAATAGGCATTGCTGATATTCGACTCAATGATTCCGCCCAGTGCAGCAATTACAAGTAGTGTCACCCCGGCCCAAAAAGTGATTCCTTCTTTGGCGTTCTTCAAATACAGAATTATTTTGGCTGAATTTACTTCTCCCATCATCTGCAAATATAGATATTTATTTTATTTCTCAAAAAATTCCGGTTAAAATTAATAATTTACTCCACTTAAATCCACCCTTCCCGAATAATACTGCCCTTCTCCTGATCCTGATATATATTCAGACAGGTACTGATTTCCTGCTGAAGTTCTTCTACATGTGAAATAATTCCTACAATCCGGTTTTCTTTTTTGAGGGACTGCAGTGTCTGAAAAATCATTCTGAGAGAATCTTTATCCTGAGACCCAAACCCTTCATCAATGAAAAAGAAATTTTGGCTGGAATGATTTTGCTGATGTACCGAATCTGCCAGGGCAAGCGCCAGCGACAAAGCCGCCTGAAAGGTCTGCCCTCCGGAAAGCGTTTTGATACTCCGGGTTTTTCCGTTATTGAAAAAATCCCTGACCTGAAGTTTGCCGTCTTCCGTTACTTCCAGTTGCAGCATTCCCTGAGTGAGTTTCTGAAAACGCTCATTCGCAGCAAAACAAAGTTGCTTGAGATAGGCAAAGGAGACATAGTTTACGAATCCCATTGCTTTGAACATTTTAGAAAGGCTTTCTATATTTTCACCCCGGTTTTTCAATGCGTTGTATTCTTTTTCTATTCTGATTTTTTCCTGAATCCTCTCTTCCGTTTCTTTCTTTTTATTGCCTAATCCCCCGATTTCCTGCTGAATACCGTTATATTCTTCTTTGTACTCTGCGATTTTTTTTCCGAGATTTTCCATTTCCTCCGGAATGAAGGTTTTTCCCTCGGATTCGGATATCAGCCCTGCAATTTCGGACTTTAGTGCCCCAAAAGCGATTTTATACTCCTCGATTTCTTTTTTGATGGTTTCAGTATTCAGGGGATTGCTGAGAATCTC
>JAIBAH010000169.1 GCA_019695295.1 Bacteroidia bacterium
CGGAATACTTTAATTGCGATGAAAAAGGAGGATAAAAACAGTGTTTTTGAACAACTACCCCTTATGGAAACCGCATTGGCCGACCTCAGACAAAATCAGGCTGCTTACCTCGCCGGCATTACCAGTTCAGAAGTAATTAATCAGTATGAGACGACGGTAAGGAAAGCCGAAGTATTTATCAAAATAACGAAGGATTTTATAGAAAATCCTTTTATTGAACCCAAATATACTCCTTACGGGATTGCCTATTATAATTTCAACAACTATTTTCTGAATAACTATAACCGCTACGGTGCCGGGCTGGTAAATGATTTTAATAAGTTTGTAGAAATATCGGAAGTGCCGCTGCTGAAAGTACCGGAGGAAGTACACTGGCTCAAAATATTACCCAAACCTTACAGAAACGATTTACCCGTAAAAGAAGAGCCTGTAGTGAAAAAAGATACGCTTAAAATTATAGTTGAAGCCGACCCTGAGCCAGAGAAACCCAAGGTAGAAGAGCCGGTAATTGTGGTTAAAGACAGCGTGCCGCCTGCTCAGCCGGTAATAGAACCCTCTGTTATTGCTGGCGCAGCCCCTGTAAATATGGTTTTACTCCTGGATGTTTCGGGTTCTATGCAAAAACCCTATAAGTTTCCGCTGCTCAAAAATTCATTCAGAAACTTACTGGGCTTACTGCGTGATTATGATCAGGTTTCTATTGTAGTTTACTCCGGGAATGCAAGGGTTGTGCTCAATCCTACTATCTGTACGGATAAGAAAAAAATTCTGGAAACCCTCGAACTTATCGAAACTTCGGGTAAATCCGATGTGCTGAAAGGGATAAAACTGGCGTATAAGGTAGCTGAAAATCACTATCTTCCCAATGGAAACAACCGGATTATTCTGGCTACGGACGGAGGAATTGATCTGGGAGAAGAATTGACAAAACTGATATCTGAAAATAGTAATAACTACGATATTTTTCTTTCAGTATTCTATTATGAAGAGCAGGAATTTCAGGGAAAAGCGGATAAACTCAGACAGATTGCGGTTAAGGGAAAAGGGAATTATGCCTATATCAATCAGGGTAATGCGGATGAAATGATGATTAAAGAGGTAAATTCCGTAAGAAAAAAATAAAAAACAATGAAACTTGAAAACGAGTCAGAAATAAAGGAAAAATGGAGCCGGTTGTCAGACAAGCTTGAGGCGATGTTTGATATGGATATCAATATGGAATCGGTTTTGTTTTTGATTGGAATACGGGAATTGGGAAGTAACGGGCAGCGCGATTTCAGCAAGGAAGAAAAAACAGATTTGATGCACATCGCAATGTGTCGCCTGCTTTCTCAGGCAGGGTTTTACCGGTTGTCTCATACCGATCAGGACGGATGGCCTCACTGGGAAATGGTAGAGCCGATCCCGCTTTCGGATGTTTCTACACAGACCCGGTTGATGAAAATCCTGATTATAGATTATTTCACTGAAGTATGGGGCGAACTGTAGGATATTGTATGATTCAAACCATTCTTTGCTTTATTCGTTAAAATACATCAACAAGTTAATTTTATTAATCAATGAAGAAGTTTTTATTTTATATTCTGATTATCGCTGTTGGTTTTTTACTTGCCAAATTATTTTTGTTTAAAGACGGAGAAGAAGCTCGTCCGGGTGAAGTTGTGAAAATTTCTGAAATCAAGGCCAATGCAAGGGAATTTGACCAGAAAATAGTAACCGTAAGTGGCACAGTACTTAATTCCGGCAGTGTGGGTTTGGGGGGATATACGCTGGATGACGGTACCGGTACAATTATCGTCCTCACAACCAAAGCCGTTCCGGTAAAAGGAGATGAACTGAAAGTGAAGGGGAAAATCACGGAAGCAATGAAGGTGGGAAGCAGTCAGCAGCTGGCTTTGAAGGAACTGGAAATGCATAAAATCAACTAATCCGCTACTCAATGATACAAACAGTAAATTACAGGGATTGCGGTTTTATTCAATACAAAACAGCCTGGGATTTGCAGGAGCAGCTTTTGTCTGAAAATACGCAGCTAAAACTGTCTTATCTGCATACCGGAATACCTGCTTCGGATATTCCCACTCATCATCATTTATTGTTTTGTGAGCACAATCATGTTTATACTTTGGGAAAAAGTGGCAAAAGGGAACATTTGCTGATTTCAGAGGAAGAATGTACCGAAAAAAACATAGAATTTTTTCAAATCAACCGGGGAGGAGATATTACTTATCACGGACAGGGACAAATTACGGGCTATCCGATTTTTGATCTGGATAAATTCAAGCCGGATTTGCACTGGTACATGAGAAATATGGAGGAAGTAATCATTAATACCCTGAAAGACTTTGGCCTGAACGGTGCAAGAATGAATGGATTTACTGGGGTTTGGTTGCATTCAGATTCGGTAATGCCCCTGAAAATCTGTGCAATGGGAGTGAGATGCAGCAGGTGGGTTACTATGCATGGATTTGCTTTCAATGTGAATACTGACCTTTCTTATTTTGACTATATTGTTCCTTGTGGTCTTGAAGGCAAAGGAGCTACTTCCCTTGAGCGGGAGCTTGGACGAAAAATTGATATGGAAGAGGTAAAGGAAAAACTGAAATTTCATTTTGCAAAGGAGTTTGGGTATGAATACGACTGATTCAGTGTAGAGCAATATCAATTATTAAGAAAAAAAACGACTTTTTATCAATTTTTTCCCCCTTTGTGACAAAAGTAACAGAAGGCCTGCAAAATACCCCCTACCTTTGTGCTAAAATTCATTAATAGCATCAAATATGGAATCTTTAAAAGAAATTTTAGCATCAGACAAAACAGTGATTATTGACGTACGCAGCCCAATGGAATTTATGGGCGGACACGTAGCTAACTCCCGTAATATTCCTTTGCAGGAGATTCCGGAGTATGTGGAAGAATTGAAAACCCTCAACACACCTATCGTTTTATGTTGTGCATCAGGAAACAGAAGCGGACAAGCCCTGAACTTCCTGAAACAAAAAGGACTTACCAATATCTATAATGGCGGTGGCTGGTTGCAGGTAAATAATGTAAAAAATAACTAATTAATATCGTATAAATATGGAGTGGTTAAGAAAATTACTGGGGCTGGGTCCAAAAGTAGATCTGGGAGAGATTATTAAAAAAGGAGCGACAATCATAGATGTAAGGACTCCGGGAGAGTATGCTACCGGTCATATTGACGGCTCAATCAATATTCCTTTGGATAAAATCAGTAAGTCTGTAGATAAACTGAAAAAGAAACAACCGATTATCACCTGTTGTGCTTCAGGCGCAAGAAGTGGAGCAGCAAAAAGACTGCTCGAATCTGCCGGAGTTCAGGAAGTATATAATGGCGGAAGCTGGTACTCCGTTGCAAAATATTTTCGTTAAATAAAAGGGGGTATTTTGGGTTTTTAATAAATTGTTTATATTTGCAGTATGTTTTAATGATTAATCCAATAATATGACAACTGCAGATTCTCAAAGAATTATTGAAGTGATACGCTCAGCCGGCTCCGTAAAAGCCGAAAAAGGGGACTTTAATCAGATAATTTTTTCATTTCATCCGGATTCCGGTATGTACTCCATGGAGAGAAAATACTGGCAATCCGAAACCGGACAGGTAGTTTTTGAAAACAAATCACTCAGCGAGGGAGACCTTCAGGCTTTGATTGAGGCCTTATACAGCTCTGAAGAAGATTTTATAGCAGATTTCGGAGTGTAAAATGTTGAGGGTAAAAACTTTTCCTGTTTTTGTCAGTGCTCTGGCCGTTGTGCTTGGCATTGTAGCAGCACCTGTAATTCCTGTGGATGTATCTGTCGCCACCGGAATTACAGGTCTATTGCTGCTGGGGATATATTACTTCCTGCCGGATTATACCAGTTCTGACTTATGGGAAAAAATTACAGATGCTTCCGTTTTACTCTTAAGCCTTTCCGCCGGAGTACTGCTTGCAAAAGTAAATACCCAAAGCTTACAGAAACAGGCTCTTCCGCTGAATCCTCCCGCAGAAGTCAGGCTTATTGGAGAAGTGATTTCTGTCCCTAATGTCCATTCCAAATACACTTCTTTCCGGCTTCAGACTTTTGGGTTTTATCTTCAGGATACTTTTGTGCCGCTATCTGTTCCCATTCAGTGTAAACTGGATTCCGGAGTTGTAGCAAACTTTTCTCAATACGATTCTTTGTATGCAACAGCCTTCCTTTATCCCCTGGTAACCAAACATGAAAAATATCAGCAATACCTCAAACGGAACGGAATTTACTACGGAGCAAAAATAAAAACCTTTGCAAAAGGCAATAAAAATGCTTCCCTTTTTGCGTACGCAGGAGAAATAAGAACCGTTTTATCCCGTAAAATGAGAAGTTATATTCCGGACGAAGCGATGGCAGGAATTACATCTGCGATGTTTCTGGGGGAGAACGACCACCTTCAGGAATCGCTCACCGCCGATTACGCAGATGCCGGAGTAAGTCATATTCTGGCGATTTCGGGTCAGCATATCACCATGATTTTTATGCTGCTGAATTATTTATTCATTCCTTTGACCTATACCAAAAACGGAAACCGGACTAAAAATATCCTGATTTTGTGTTTATTGTTTTTTTATATGATATTGTGTGGTGCAGCGGCTTCCGTAGTAAGAAGTGTAAGTATGTTTATCATTATTCTGATTGCAAAAATCTTCCGGAAGCGGTATCATATTCTGAATCTGCTGGGGCTTGCCGCTTTACTACAGATGGTCTGGAACCCACAAATCGTTTATAATCTTGGGTTTCAGCTTTCTTATGCTGCCGTTTGCAGTATTGTGATATTTTATCCCTTTTTTGAAAAGCAGTTTATGACAGGCAATAAATCCCTGAACGTGCTGTTTTCATGGATAGGCATTACGTTAACGGCACAGATTTTCACGCTTCCTTTTATTCTCTTTAACTTCGGGAAGTTTCCAACCTATTTTATCGTGAGCAACGTAATCCTTGCGCCACTGGCTTATCTGGCTGTGCTTACAGGGTTTTTACTGCTGATATTCTGCTACATTCCCGGCCTGAATGTCCTTCTCGGATATCTGACCTTTGCGTTTTTGTGGGGTATGACCTTTATGGCAAGGTGGGTTTCGGATTTACCTTATGCGGTGATTCAGTCCTGGGATTCTCCGGGTATTCTGATACTGATGGCAATACTTGCAGGGACTTTTCTTCTGCTATTGCTCCCGAGATGGCTTAGGAAAAAAGAAGAAGTCCGGGATTATGATGGCCTCAGAATGTGGGGATTGGAATAGGGCTTTAATTGTAAATGAAGAAATAGAAAATCAACTATTTTCGTATTTCTGTTCCTTATTTCTACGGGAAAAATCACAATCAGCAGTTTTCCTGCTTCTCATTTTTTATCCCCTCAAGCAAAACAAAAGCATTTGAAAACGGTTTTCTTTGATAAAATAAGAATATGAAAATTTGTTTTCTGGCTGTAGGCGGAGAATTGCTAAAAGGGCGAATTGTAAACACCAACCTGACTCAGGCGGGGTTGATGCTGAGGGAGCATGGATATAATTTTACGCGGGAAGTCGTAATTCCCGATGACCGGGAGGCGATTCTGAAAGCACTCAGGGAAGAACTGCAGGAAAACGATGTGATTATTATGTCCGGTGGCCTTGGCCCTACCAAAGACGATATTACCAAAAAAACCATTGCAGAATATTTTCAGACAGGGTTCAGGGAAGATACAGAAACAATGGAAAGACTCAGGGCTTTTTTTGAATACAGGAAAATTCCTTTTACAGACAAAAATGCGGCTCAGGCTTTAGTCCCCGAAAACTGCGAGGTTATGATCAATAAAAAAGGAACAGCACCCGGAATGTGTTTTTCTGTAAATGGAAAACTCCTGTTCTCTATGCCCGGAGTTCCTTTTGAAATGCTGTATCTGCTGGAATATGAAGTATTGCCGAGAATGAAAGCCGCATTTCCGCCTTTGTTTTATCAGAATCATATACTCAGAGTGTGGGGAATGCCTGAATCATTTATCGCAGACAGGATAGAGAAAATAGAAAAATCTCTTCCGGAATCTCTGGATATTTCCTATCTGCCAAGGTTGGACGGCGTTTGGTTGGAGTGTACACTCAAAGGCAATATCGCTGAAAAAAAACCGATTGCCGCATCACTGGAGCATGCTGTGAGTTTGATAAAAGAAGTCCTTACCGGATATGTCTATACAGAAGGGCAACTTTCTCTTCCTGAAGAAATTCTTGCTTTATTTACCCAAAATCAACTTACACTTGCCGTTGCAGAAAGCATGACAGGGGGAAATATCATGGGAAAACTCGTTCAGATTTCCGGCACTTCCGCTTATCTGAAAGGAGGTTTTACTGTCTATTTTACGGAAATGAAAACCCGGCTTCTGGGGATTCCGGCGGATTTAATCGAAGAAAAAGGAGTTGTATCTGAAGAAGTGGCTACGCTGATGGCCTCGAAAGTAAGGGAACTTACAGGGGCTGATGTTGGACTTTCTATTACGGGATTTGCCCAAAAACCGGACAAAACGACCTCTGCTCAGGCCTGGATTGGCTATTCGGATAAAAGTGGGGATTGTGCAAAACACGAAACCTTTATCAGCGACAGAGAAGTAAATATTTCCCGTGCCGTGTCCGGAGCATTGATTTTTCTGCTGAGGAATGTCCAGGAATTAATCGAGGATACAACTGTTTAATATTTCACCGAACTCTTCCCAGGTAAATCCTTTCTGGAGAAGATAACGGGCAATTTTTGATTTTAACTGATAAGATGCTTCCTTTTTGTTTTCCCGGATTTTTTTCAGGACGAGCGTTTCAATCGTCTGTGCATAACTTTCGTCCGGGATTTCTTCCAAAAGTGCCTGTTGTATTACAGGAAAAGGGATTTTATGGGGTCTGATTTCAAAGAGAATTTTTCTTTTCCCCCATTGTTTTTGCCGGAATTTCCCGCCTATAAAACTGTGTGCAAACCGCTTTTCACTAAAATACCGTTCTTTTTCGAGAAAAGTAAAAATACTTTCCCATTCTGTTTCCGGAATTTCCAGTGTCAGTAATTTTTCTTCTATTTCGGGGCGGCTTCTTTCCTGATAGGCACAAAAAGCCGCTACTTTAGGCAAAAGCGGATTCATCCATTATTTGATGATAAAGTATTTCACCCATATAAATAAAGCCCAGTGCATGGGTTTTATATACATGATGGAACGGATTAATCTTTCATTGAGAAACTCTACCAGTAAAAACATAATTCAGTGCGTCAATTTATATAAAAAATAAGTTAAAATAAGCAACTTAAATCAATGAACTCTTCTATAAGTTCGCCGGCTCTTTCCGTTTTCCAGGGCGTTCTTGTATTGATTTTTACCTCAATTTTAGAAATCTGAAGAGCAGAGCCGTAAGTATCGAGTTTAGTCGCCACTACCGGGATCTGATTTTCGAG
>JAIBAH010000038.1 GCA_019695295.1 Bacteroidia bacterium
AAAGAATAAATATTACATTCACTACAATGTTTATTTAGATATGCTTTTTTTGAAAAAATTATTACTTTTTAATTTTTTAATTTTGATTTTGTTTCTCACCGCATGTATGGGCGATGAAAAAAACGAAGAAAACTCCACTCAATTGGTAAATCTTGCTCAGTATGGCGTTCCTGTTTCTTTACCCCTTCCCGCAGAAATAAATGTGAGGCAAAGCCCGGTTTCTTATGAAAAAGGAGTCATCATCACTGACAATAATATTAATATGCGGGTGGAAGCACTCAATACATATGCTGACTCAAGTAAGGACGCAGAATATATCAAAACCCATTTTCTGGATGACAAAAAAGAAGAGTCTGATTTCAGAAAAGTGCTTCTTGACGAAAAACAGGGTTTTATATATTTAACAGAAGACGCAGATTTGGGTAATAATTATCATTTCTTTTTCGTTATGATAAAAAACAATACTCAGGTTGAATTCACAGAAGGAATCCCTCCCAAAAAGAATTTTTCCTACGAAGAAATTACAAATATGTATAGTTTATCAAAAAAAGCATTGTAACTTAAACTTTTTTAAACTTCTACCCGTATAAATCCCTTTTAATTATCTCTTTTTTAGTCATAATTAAATTAAATTTTTAAATTATTTGGATTTTTATTGGGTATTTACCAAACATTCGTATATTTGCACCGGAATTAGTATATAAACCAAAATAGTATTTATTAACTTTTAATAAAAATTTTTAAATTTGTTTCACTTTTTTAAAATCAATATGAGAAAAATGAGGAACCTCTTACTAACATTTATGATTGGGACTTTGATGTCCGGGAGCGTTCTTGCTCAGGCTGAGGAAGATAATATTCCTGCAAAACGCCGTGAACAGCAAGAAAAGTACGACCGAGGAGAAGGCTTATACCCTGCAAAACAGCGTTCTAAAACACGCTTGGGGATGCAGGGGGGATATAGCGGAATCTTTGGCGATGTTCAGCAAAGAAATGGCTTTACTGGAGCCTTGGATGTGGAAAAAGCATTAGGTCATGTTGTTTCTATCCGTGGTATCGCTGCCTATAATTTTGCCCGTGGATTAAATTCCAAACTGAGCAGAGGATATGCTGGTCACAGAGATGGAAACTCCAGCAATGGTATCGGTAATGCATTTAACAACCCTTTAGGTGGTGGTGGTAATCCAGGCTACGTGAATGCAGCTACTGGAGTTGCTAAAGGAGTAGCTTACAACTATGCTGCAAAGGGCTTTGAATTAGGCGCACAGGCTGTTTTCCATTTAGGTGCTCTCAACTTCTATAATGAGAAAAACAAAATGGATTACTACATTGGTATCGGACCATCTATATTGATTTCCAATACCATGATTGATGCCAAGAAAGTAAACAATGGCACTTACAGCCTTTATGACTTTGAAAGCATATTTGCTTCAGCTCCTAAAGACGAAGGAAAACTCTTCGGCAAAGGAAGTGCTTGGTATCGCAGAAATCAAATCCGTAAGGAATTAGTGAAGCTATTAGACAGCGAAACTCCTAATAAGCCATATAACTATGAGTCTCAGTCTGAAAGTGATGCTCCTGTTCGTTTCAACATTGCAAAAAGAGATGGATTCAAAAAAGTAGCAGGTACCAATATCTGGAATCTTATGCCTGCGGCTATGGTTTCCGGTGGATTTCGCTACCGCCTGAATGACTTGGTTGAATTAGGCTTAGAGCAAAGATTAACGCTTACAAGTTCTGATTTACTGGATGGTGCTAAATGGCAGGAAAGATTTGGCTCAAAAGTATCCACTCCAACTGCTGGAAAGGATGTATGGTCAAATACGACTCTATCCGTAGGTTTCCGTCTTGGCAAAAATGGTTCTGACGCTTTATGGTGGGTTAACCCTATGAATACTGCTGCTGCTGCTACTGCTGATAATCGTAAGATGATGAAGCAAATGGGCGAAGACAGCGACGGTGACGGTGTTGCAGATCTTTTCGACAAAGATCCTAATACTCCTGATGGTGTTGCAGTAAATGGCGCAGGTCAAACTCTCGATATGGACCAGGATGGAGTTGCTGACTCTCAGGATGATCAGCCTTACACTCCTAAAGGTTGCAGCGTTGACGGAAGAGGTATCGCTAAAGATGCTGACGGTGACGGTGTTCCGGATTGTCTTGACAAAGAAGCTAATACTAAAACCGGTACTTTGGTTGACAATAACGGTAAAGCGATTATCTTCCCTGAGCAAAAAGCTTTTGACTGTTCAAACTGTGTTCAGGTTAAATCCGAACCTACTACTCCTCAGGATGTAGTTGCTCCTGAATGTAACCTTCCTTCTGTTCACTTCAAAGGAGGTGGAAGCGCAATCTCTCAGGAATTCTATCCTGATATGTATTATGTAGCTAACTACATGATGAATCACCCTGGAACAAGCATTGAAGTGATTGGTAACTCCAGCAGCAGCGAAGCAGTAGCAAGAAAGCGTGCTGAAGCAGCTATCAACTTCATGGCAGGTAACTTCGGTATCGATCGTAGCAGATTCACTATCTCTACAACCGGTGGTACTAAAGTAGGTACTGGTAACAGCTACAAAAATCCTAAAACTGGTCCTTTGGATTACCTGAACGACCGTGTGGATTTCAAATGCAGATAATCAGATTTAATCCTGATAAATAATACAAAACCGGTAACTAATCCTTACCGGTTTTTTTATTGGTATCCAATGTTCGCTTTTTTGACACTCATATCCCCTTAATTGGAATCGTTTTCAGGAATTTTGCACCGGAATGCAATATTTCTCATTTTATAAACGTAAATTTGTGAGCTTTATCAAAAATAATAATTCTATGACAAAAAAACTTTTATTTATTCTTGTAACCATTTTAATTTATTCTTTTAGTATGGCACAAAAAGAAACTGCCGACGTAATCATTACTACTGATTCCGGTAAAATCTATATTCGTCTTTTTGACGAAACACCGAATCATAAAGCAAATTTCCTGAAATTAGCGAAAGAAGGCTTTTATGACGGAATAGGATTTCACAGGATTATTAAAAATTTCATGATCCAAACCGGGAACCCCGCTTTCAGAAACCCAAACCCTTCTGCTCAGGACGGACCGGGATACATGATTGACGCTGAAATTGTTCCCAGGTATGTGCATACCAAAGGAATGCTCGCCGCTGCCCGTATGGGTGATAATGTAAACCCGGAATGGAAATCTTCCGGTAGTCAGTTTTATATTGTAACCGGAAATAACGTCCCTGCTGAACAATTGGATATGGCCGAGCAAAATATAGCGAAAGCACTCACTAATCGTCAGGTGCCAGAACTTCAGAAAACCTTCCTTTCCATTCCTGAAAATGCAGCTGCTTACAATGCCTATCAGACTGCAATGCAAAACCAGGATGTAAATGCTCAGACGCTGGGAAATACCCTGAATCAAAAGTTCAGTGATTATGTTGCTGCAAATATCAAAGGTGCTGACTTCAAATATACGCCGGAGCAAAGAGAAGCCTATAAATTAAAAGGGGGCTCTCCCTGGCTCGATATGCAATACACTATTTTTGGGGAAGTCGTGGAAGGAATAGAGGTAGTGGATAAACTCCAGAATGTAAAAACCCTTCCCGGCGATAAACCCGAAAAAGATGTGCGCATGGTTAAAGTAGAGGTACTTACCAAATAATATACAGAGCTTTCCCCGGCGATACAATACCGTTCCTTTGCCGGGACGGTATTTTTTTGAGATAAATTCCTGTGAAATAATCAGGGAAAGGTTTGCTGGTTACATTTTTATTTATCTTTGCAGGGTTAAATCGCTCATACATGAAACATAAAAAAGCGTATATTGTAGGAATCTGTGGCGGAAGTGCTTCCGGAAAGACTTATTTGCTCAACGAATTGCTGAAAAACTTTCAGCCCGATGAGTGTGCACTGATTTCTCAGGATAATTATTATAAACCGAAAAAGGACCAGATTCCCAATGAAGAAGGCTTAATTAATTTTGATCATCCTGACTCTCTGGATTTGGATAAATTTGTAAGGGATGTTCAGCGGCTGCTCAGGGGTGAGACGATTCAGATTCAGGAATATACTTTCAATAAAGAATCTGCCACCCCCGCAGTTTTTACCTACTCCCCCACTCCGGTTATTATCCTGGAAGGAATTTTAATCTATCACAAAAAAGAACTTGCGGATATGATGGACCTGAAGATATTTGTGGACGCAGATGAACATATCCGCCTGACCCGCAGACTAATCCGCGATATAAAAGAAAGGGATTATTCCTATGAGGATACGCTCAGGGATTATAATAAATTCGTTGCGCCGATGTATGCTCAGTTTGTAGAGCCTACCAAAAAACAATGTGATATTATCATCCCCAACAATCATCACATGAAAGCCGCCACTCAGGTCATAATAAATCATATCCGGACAATACTGGAAACTTCTCACTGAATCATTACCTACTAAAGACTTCTAAAAATAATGCTTAATAAATTTTCATTCATTTTATGCTTCTTCCTGTTTACTCAGGGATATTCTCAGCCCTTTTTTGAAGAACTATACGGATTTCAGCTGGGGCAAACCAAAGCTTCCACCCACCGTCAATTAGGAGAGCCGATTCATTCGGGGATATATTCTGACACCGTTACTTTTGAAACGTTCTCCCTTTCTCCGGACTCTTCGTTCCGAATTACTTTTACTTACCTTCCCCGGGATACGGGCACGATTAACAGCATAAAACTTTTCGGATTCTCTGATAAAGTAATTTTCAACGGACTGAAATTAGGGGATAAAGAAGAGGTATTAAAAAAAATGGCCGGAAAACCGGAGTTCAAGGTATCTCAGGAATATCCGGTTAAAGGAGAAAGATGGGAATACTGGCAAAGCAATTTTGTACTGGAAACTACCCTGCAAAATAAGTTGTACAGCGTGAAAATAAAAGATGTAACGCCTGAACTGTATGTGGAATATTCCAGAGATATTTTACCTAAATTTTCTCAGATACTACAGGCTTTCAGCAGCGGAGACCGTAAAGCAATGCTTCCTTATATTGCCCCCGGATTTTATGCAACTGCGAAAGAAGGGGATTATTTCTTTGCTTATCCCGTTGGGGAAGAATTAATGCGGGATACTTCCCACGTTTTTGCCCTGCTTTCTCATCCCGAAGTAGGAATTCCCTCTCTTCTGAAAGCCAAAAAAGGAGAAATCATTGAAAAACTGATTTTTGATAAGAAAAAACCGCCGGTATTAATCTACAAATGTGCGGAGCCGTTCAGGATAAAAGAGATAGAGCTTATTTATTTTATGGGTAGTTACCGGATTCGTAGTATCATATACCGTGAGTAACCCCGGATTCTTCAAAAATATTAAAGGAAAAGCCCTTATACAGAAATTTGTATATGGAGCCATCGTTTTTATCCTCGTTTTGGGTGCACTCGAAGGAATTTACCGGTACGGTATAGTGGATTTCTACAGAGCGGAGTGGGAAATGCTGAACGACAGCCTTACCAAAGCGCAGTTAAAAAAAAGAGAGCAACCCATTATTCATGTATTCGGGGATTCTTTTACTGCCAATCCTCTTGCATGGCTAACGGAACTGAAGCAGGCATATCCGGATACGGTTTTTGTAAATCATGCTGTACCCGGTACCGGAATCCGGCAGGCGCTCAGTATCGCCCGGGCCAGAATAAAGACTCATGATTCCGACGGCATGATTTATCAGATTTATACAGGGAATGACCTTACCGACATCCGGCATGTAACCCACAGCCCGAAACTCTCCCTTGCCCGTAAGCTGTATTGGGAAAGTTGTAACCGGATTACCTTCCCATCTCTCGTCAACTATCGCCTGGGGCAGTTTTATAGTAATGTCCCCAAAAAGCCCCTTGATCCTCCCGCTGAAAACACAGATTTCTCTACTCATGAACTTCAACTTATCGCTTCAGAGCCGGACTTCATCCCCAATACCGTATTGCTCAAAAATGGAAGGGAAAAAGATTTTAAGGTACTCGTCTCAGGCCTGAAAACCCTGATGAAGACTGTAAAAAATAACGCTCCGGTTTATCTGATAGTATTGCCTCATTGTACTCAGGTAAATTCCGTTTACAGAGAAAGCTATCAAAAAAGGGGCGCTGAATTTCCGGAGGAAGGGGCTTTTTATCAAAACGATTACCCTTTCATTACAGCACTGGAAAAAGAATTCCGGCTTATGCCTTCCGTAAAAATACTGAATCTCCTCCTTCCACTGAAAGAAGCAGAAGAAAAGGACAAAATAACCGTTTACCGGACAAATGATATTCACCTGAACGCTTCAGGTAATAAGATAGTTTCTGACTTCCTCATAAAACAAATTAAAACTCATTAACAAATTGATAATGAAACACTTTTAAAATATTTCATTTATTAAACAAAAATATTCTTGGAATTATTATTGTTTTTTGGAGCAACCTTCCTATATTTGCAGTGCGTAAAGCACGAAAAACAAGAAAGTTATGAAAAGCAGTAGAGAAGAAGTTTTTACAACCAAAATCAGGGCAGGGAAAAGAACCTATTTTTTTGACGTTCATTCAACCCGGTTTTCTGATTACTACATTACAATCACCGAGAGTAAAAAGAGAATGGACGGGAAATTTGACAAGCATAAAATCTTTCTTTATAAGGAGGACTTTAATAAATTTACCGCTACTCTTCAGGAGGTGATTAATTATGTTAAAGTTGAGTTGCTACCGGATTATGATTACGAAGAATTTGACAGACGCAGAGAATTAAGAGATCAGGAAAACGAAGAGTCAGACAGTTTGGGAAATGATTCCGCACTTTCTACTACTTTTGACGACTAAATGCTGATAGAAACTGTTACAATAATGGCTTCCTTTTTTCAGGGGAGCCATTATTGTATTGTAAAATCAACAATGTTTCCTTAATTTTGCAGGGAAAAACCCGCTTTTTTCTTTCATATTTTTTAATACAAAACATGCAAGTTACAATCGTTATCCCTTTATACAATGAAGAAGAATCCCTTCCGGAACTGATGGAATGGATAGACAGGATTATTCGCGAAAATCAATATTCAGCGGAGGTAATCATGATTGATGATGGGAGTAAAGATAAATCCTGGGAGGTAATTCTGTCCCTCAAACAAAAGTATCCTTATCTGAAGGGGGTTCGTTTCCGTTCCAATTACGGAAAATCGGCTGCGCTTAATGTTGGGTTTGATATGGCCGAAGGCGGGGTTGTCATTACGATGGACGCAGATATGCAGGATAGTCCGGATGAGATTCCGGCTCTGTACGATATGATTATCAAAGATGGGTATGATCTGGTATCAGGCTATAAACAAAAAAGATACGACTCCGTACTGACCAAAAATCTGCCCTCCAAACTCTATAATTTTGTAGCCAGAAAAGTATCGGGCATTAATAATCTCCATGATTTTAACTGCGGGCTTAAAGCTTATCACCACGATGTCGTAAAAAACATAGAAGTATATGGAGAAATGCACCGGTGGATTCCGGTTCTGGCGAAATGGAATGGTTTTGACAGGATTACGGAGAAAGTTGTGGTACACAGACCCCGTAAATACGGCACCTCCAAATTTGGGATAAACCGGTTTATCAACGGATTGCTGGATTTGATGTCTCTTGTGGTTACCCAAAAGTACTTCAAGAAACCTATGCATTTCTTTGGCGCATGGGGCGTTTTATTCTCTATTCTTGGAGGTTCTACCTTATTGTACCTGTTCATTATCCGTACTTTTTTCCAGATTTGGCTGAAAGAAAGAATGCCCGCCATGATTTTCGGGACTGTGAGCCTGATTATTGGGGTTATGTTTTTTTGTACAGGGCTTTTAGGCGAAATTATCGGCAGAAATTCTCCTTATAAGAATTCCTACAAAATCCGCGAAAAAATTTAATCCGGTTTTTGCTCAGGCGGTTAATCCGGTTCTTTTTTAGTGTAAAGACCTGACAGTGCAGTAATCATTAAAAAAAAGGTTACGCCCCACTGACGCTCAAGAAGGGACTCCGTCAGCATACTCAGCAGAAATACGAACCCAAAAATATATATCCAAACCGGCTTTCTTCGTACAAAAAACGGAAAAATACCGGCAAGTATCAAACTGATGAAACCCGGAATTCCCAACGCAGCGAGGTTTTCCAGATACTGACAATGCGGACTCTCCAGTAATTCGGCCTCTGTCATATCCTCGGCTTTATTCATGTTTTGTAACCGGATTTTCCCTTCTTTTTTCAATGCTTCCCGCATATCTCCTATTCCTATTCCGGTAACTGGCTGCGATTTGAAAATATCCCATGTAATTTCCCAGGTAAAGTAACGCTTCATCATGGAGGAATCCCATAATTTATGATATACAAGGTATTCTTTGGACTCCCATATAGTAAAATCTATCCGGTTTTTGAAGGAAGGTACAGTTTTATAGAAAATAAATGGGGCAGAAAAAAACAAAATAGCGAGCAAAATCCCTTCTTTATATCTTTTATTGCTTAGGATAAAATACACGCCGCAGGCAAAATACCCTGAATACAAAACAATAAAACCCGTACGGGAAGTGAGTAAATGAATCAGGATTGCATTGAGAA
Source organism: Bacteroidia bacterium (assembly GCA_019695295.1). Lineage (GTDB taxonomy): Bacteria > Bacteroidota > Bacteroidia > J057 > J057 > JAAFHL01. The sequence goes on from JAIBAH010000038.1 coordinate 8,591, forward strand.
TTGCCAGAATCAAAAACAGGAGGCTTTCTCTTTTAAACAGCAAAGGCTGCTTTTTCTCCATAAACAAAATAAAACTCCATACCGAACTGAACGCCAGAAACAATCCAAAGTAGATATGATGAATTTTGGTAATAATATCTATCGTACCAAATACTTTGATGTGCTCAGCCATTACCCCAAAAGGAGAATCATACATTATAATATAGTAAACAAATGACGAAATCGCAACCACTGACTGACATACTGAAAAGGTAAGCACAATCCATTTCAATTGCCGGATATTCGGAGGAGCAAGCTGAGAAGCGGCCAAAGGAATCAGCAGTAAGGGGAGCTTTACCCGTATCAATTCCGCCCACCGCTGAATATCCCCGGAATACAGGCCGGAGAGCAGAGGAAGTAAAAACAAAAAAAGGGTAATCACTGTGTAAAAAGATATTTTTCTTCCTGCCGACCCCGGGTCTTTTATTACAGCAAGAATAGCCGAAAGTATCAGCAAACCGGTACCTGTGCTAATCATCGCCCTCGACGCACTGAGACCAATGGCAATCAGCGCATATCCTATAAACGCTATCCCCTGAGCATCTCCTGCCCATTTAAGGGTATTTTGTCTCCAGTTTTTTTCCGGAAGTTTCATCGGTATAATATTATAATGTATATCCTTTTCAATTCATGAGTACAAAAGTATAAAAAATGCAGGGATTAATTTCAGATACTTCCCTCAAAATCCTTTTCTGATATTTTTTACAGGAAGGAAAAACCCCTATCTTTGATGAAAATATTAAACCAAAATATTCATTATTGAATGCCCGTTCCCGATAAAATATTGTTTGAGTTGCTGGAAGAAAAACACAATCAATACAATACCCCCGATTTTATAGCTGAAGACCCCATCAGTATTCCTCATTTATTTACCAGAAAGGAAGATATTGAAATTGCGGGTTTTCTCTCGGCACTGATTGCCTGGGGAAAAAGAAGCCTGATTCTCAAAGGTGCAAAAAAAATGATGGAAATCATGGAGTATTCTCCCTTTGATTTTATTATGAATGCCTCTGATAAAGAACTATCATACTGGAACGGATATGTTTACCGTACGTTTCAGGATACCGATGTAAAAGCAATCACACAGGCTCTAAAACGAATTTACAAAGAAACCGGAGGATTGGAAGAAATTTTTCGGCCCGTCTTCCCGGACGATAATCAACAGGATGAGCCTGCGTATTACGCCATTCTTCAGGCCCGGAAATACCTGACCCAAAGCCCGGATTTCCCGGAAAGAACCCAAAAACACCTTGCCAACCCCGCAAAAGGGGCAAGCGCCAAAAGACTCAATATGTTTTTGAGATGGATGGTAAGGAAGGATTACCGGGGAGTAGATTTCGGGATATGGAATTGCCTGACTCCGGCTCAGCTGATTTGTCCGCTGGATGTACATACCGGCAATATGGGGCGAAAACTCGGATTGCTCCTGAGTCCTCAGGACAACTGGAAATCGGCGGTGAGTTTAACGGAAAGCCTGAGACATTACTGTAAGGAAGACCCCGTCAAGTATGACTTTGCCTTATTCGGACTGGGGATTTATGATAAACTATAGTGCTCATACCCCACATTGTCCTGTACCCGGTGAGAGAACTTTCCTGCTATATGTAAAAAAGCCGTATCTTTGCACTATTGAACAGACAGGTCGTTTCAGGTTCAGGATTTGTATCCTCCCGCTGAAATTGCCGCTAAGTAAAAAAATATACAATATCCGTATTCGTTAATGTAGTAAAAATAAATTATTGCTTTTTTCCGATGGATAAAACTGATTTGTTTCAACAGAAGTATAAAGGTCAGCCGGATTGGGAGTTATTGAAAAAAATTATTCCCTTTGCTGAATTCATGAAATTCTATCATCATTACCGGGTGGATGGTATCTTCCGGATTCCGGAAAAAGGCAAAGCCATGATTTTAGTGAATCATAGTCTTGCGACTTATGATATATTATTGCTGGGTTACAGCATTTTTGATAAAATAGGCCGGTTGCCGAGAGGACTGGCAGACAGCAACTTTTACAAGAACAGCCTTACTGCAGACTGGATATCCCGGTTCGGTATATATGAAGCGAATCAGGGGAATGCTGAAAATATTTTAAAAAATGACGGACTGCTATTGCTGGCACCCGGAGGCACAAAAGAAGCGATTCGCTCTTCAGAAGAAAAATTCCAGATTAAATGGGATAACCGAAAGGGATTTGCAAGATTATCTATCAAAACCCAAAGCCCCATCATCCTGGCGGCCTGTCCGGGAGCAGACAATGTTTATACCGTAAAAAACAGCGTCATTACCGACCTTGCCTATAAATTTTTCAAATTCCCCGTAGCATTTGCAGAAGGACTGGGAAATACAATCCTGCCCCGTCCTGTAAAACTTGTACACTATATTCATGACCCGATTTATCCTCCGTTCTTTGAAGGGGAAAATCCTGACGAAGAAATGGTGGAGCAATATCATCTGCAAATAGTAAAGACCATGAGAGAATGGATGGATCAACATAAAGAAATTATCAAAAAAAATAAAAAGTTATGACGGAAACGCTAAAATCGCTTGAGAGACTTATCGAAGTTGTACATGAACTAAGAATAAAATGCCCCTGGGACAAAGAACAGACCTTTGATAGTCTGAGACATCTCACTATCGAGGAGACCTACGAGCTGGCAGAAGCACTGGTAAAAAAAGATTTTGATGAAATCCGGACAGAATTGGGGGATTTGCTGCTTCATATTATTTTTTATGCCCGTATCGCCGAAGAGCAAAATAAATTTGACTTAAAAGCAATCACTGAATCCCTCACAGATAAACTAATCCGAAGACATCCTCATATCTATGGAGAAACCCAATTAGACAATGCAGCGGATGTATTGAAAAACTGGGAAAAAATCAAGCAAACAGAAGGGAAAAAGAAAAAATCTGTACTTGCAGGTGTACCTGACGGTTTACCCTCTCTTGTGAAAGCTTTCCGTATGCAGGAAAAAGCAGCCGGAGTCGGATTCGACTGGGAAGACAATAGCGGGGCCTGGGAAAAACTGAAGGAAGAAATCAGTGAGTTTGAAGCCGAAAGTGATATGGAAAAAAGAACTGCAGAAATGGGAGATGTATTTTTTGCCCTGATTAATTATTGCAGGCTCTCCGGAATCAATCCCGATGAGGCACTTTCTCTTACAAATCTTAAATTTAAGCACCGTTTTCAGTACATAGAACAAAAAGCGGAGGAGAAAAACACCCCCCTTTCGGACATGTCCTTGTATGAAATGGAGGCTTTTTGGAATGAAGCCAAAAAGATTCAATAAAGTGTAGGTTCAATCCCTACATTATATAGTATTTTCCGTTAAAATGTTGGTACATTTTAACGGAATTTTTTTTTGGGTACATAACCTGAAAAAATGTAAGAAAACAGCCTTAGTTTTTTGTTAACCGTATTTTAAAAATTCCAAAACCATGAAATATTGGTCATGTCACTCAAATAGTATAACCAGTAATGATGTAAGAAAACCGAGCTTTCATTCCTGACTTGCAATTTCCCTCTGTTTACCCCCTACATAATCAGGCACATATAAAATGTTTCAATAAACCACATGATAAAATGTTAATTAATGTATATTTATTTATTCAAAAAATTATTTTAATGAAATACTTTATCCTAACTTTGTTAATATAAAAATGAGGAAAAAAACAAAAAACGAAATCATGAATTAAATCCTTATAAAAAATTAATATCATTAAAATATGCCTGAATAATACTTTGTAACAAAAATACATTTCATTTATTAGTTTTTGTTCTTATATAATAAAATATTGATTAACAATATTTTAAATGATATTTACTGTCTCAAAACCAAAATACATGTTAATTATTATTCACTATGTTAAAAATAATTATTTTTAAAAATTTTAATAAAAAAAACGAAAAACTATTTGCGTAATAAAAAAATGTTTCTAAATTAGCAATGTATTAAAGATGTAAAGTTAAAGAAAATATTTATTTTAAAAAATGAAATAATTAACAAAAACAAGCATTTTTAATACATCACTAAACAAAAAATTGATTATCAGTTAATTATCACTAATTTTTATTTCAATAAACAGTAATATTAGATTAAAAGCAATATTATAAAAAAAAATCATCTGTATTCAAAACATAATTTTTATTTAAATTCATTTTCACTTATTTAACATTCGGATTGGTTATGAAAAATATTTACATTGTATCAATCTTGCTTCTTTTGTTTTTCTCTCTGCACTCTGACCTGAAATCCCAGTCTAACCTAATGTGGACTCAATGCTATGGAGGTTCTCAGGATGACAAATCTTACTACATCAAGGAAACAAGCGACGGAGGAACTATTTCTGCGGGCTACACAACCTCTCTTGCTTTTTCGGGTAGTACTATTAATAATCATGGCGGCAAAGACGCATTCGTACTAAAGCTCAATGCAGCAGGTACTGTTCAATGGCAGCAATCTTTGGGCGGAACCAATGATGAACTGGCCAATGTAGTGAAGGAAATTCCTGGAGGCGGATACATTATCGCAGGTTCCAGTGGTTCAGGTAACGGCAACGTAGGGGTAAACTTCGGTGGTAAGGACGCCTGGATTGTAAAACTGAGTCCCTCCGGAAGTATTGTATGGAGTAAAGTCATCGGCGGTTTAAATAACGAAGAGGCTACCTCAGTGTTTCCTACTTCCGATGGTGGCTTTTTTGTAGTAGGCTACAGTTTTTCTTCTGTGCTTTCCCAGCAGGGAGGAGCTACTATGCCCAGCAATCATCACGGCAACTCTGATATATGGACAGCAAGGCTGGACGGAGCCGGGAATGTACTCTGGACTAAATGTTTCGGAGGATCTATGTCAGACAGAGCAAATGCTACGATTCAACACTCCAATGGTACTTATTATATTGCCGGATACACTGAATCCAATAATGGAGATGTATCAGGAAATCATCAGGATCAAAACTTTTTCCCTCCTCAGAACACACAGGACTACTGGGTAATCAACGTAGATCTGGACGGAAATCTACTCTGGCAAAAATGCCTTGGTGGCAGCCTTTCTGAAAATGCCAATGATTTGGTGGAAACAATGAACGGAGAGATAGTGGTTGCGGGATACTCTTACTCTTCCGACGGAGATGTACCTACAAATGCAGGAATGAAAGATGCGTGGCTTGTAAAACTTTCTGCCTCAGGAACCCTGGTTTCAGGAAACAGTATCGGTGGAATGTTCGATGATTTGCCTATGTCTGTCAATTTATTGCCAAACGGAGGGTATCTCATCTCAGGCTCCACGAACTCCGGTATGATTAATGGCACACTTATGCCGGTAATCGGATACTATGACTACTTTATGATGTATCTGGACAATAATCTCACCTATATGGCACATGCCGTTGTAGGGGGTACAGGATGGGACTATGCCAGAAGTGTAGTGAGAACAGTAGATGGCAATTATGTGGTAGGCGGATACACCAATTCCTCCAACGGATTTTTTACCTCCAACAGCGGGTCTTTTGACTTTGGGGTAGTAAAAATCAATGCTTCTATCCTTCCGGTTGAGTTGGTTTCCTTTGAGGCCAAGCCCTACAATAATGATGTGTATCTGGAGTGGCAGACCGCAACAGAAGTAAACAATGCGTTTTTTATTGTGGAAAGAAGCGAAAACGGAACAGACTTTGAAGGGATTGGATTAATTGAAGGCCATGGCACTTCCTATGTAACTCACGACTATCAGTTTACTGACCACAATGTAGCAGAAGGCAAATGGTACTATCGTCTCCATCAGGTAGATATAGAAGGCACAGACCATTACAGTGATACCCGAATTGTAACCATTAATCATTTCCGGAATACAGGAATATATCCCAACCCGGCTGTAGATAATATCATCATTGCAGGAGAAGGGCCGATTAAATCCGTAACGATTTCTGACTTTGCAGGAAGAAGTTACCTTTCTGAATATTACGGACACTTTAGCAGCACAGAAACCATGAATGTAAGCTCTCTGCCTAAAGGCACTTATATCCTGATGACACTTTTTGAAGACGGACAATCTACTTTCACACGCTTAATCAAGGAATAACGAATGGGATTTAAAAATACACAAACACAAAAAAAGCAAGCCACTACGGCTTGCTTTTTTTGTTTTACAGGCAGAAAATATATTTTTCAAAGCTGACAATTGGTATTTGCAGGCTGAGGCGTATTGTTTAGACCCAGCAGCCACTCCGCACAATTATCCATGATTGCGTATCCGTTATGAATATCCAGATAATAGTTTTTGTTGATAGAACCAAAGACTCCATATACATCTTTAGTCCCTTTGAGATTGGTATATTCGGGTTTATCGGAATTAAAGTCAGTAAACTGCGGATTATTGGCAATCATATAGCGGGTAAGAAAAGTATCAATTCCTGTTACTTCAAAACGAAGGCTTTTGGGCAGGATTTCTTTTGCTCCGTTGGCAGGGTCATCATCATAGGAATACAATCCGTTACCCGGCGCACCTGGCAAGTCTTTTTTAAATTCGTAAATCAACTCTTTGGGATTAAACTCAAAACACATAGAAGAAGTAGAGGCAGCACATCTTACTCCGGAGCCATTCAGAAACATATCCGAAACATAATCCGCAGTATCAGGCACTCCCTGATTCTCAAAATACAGGAAGGTTCTCAACTCATACCCGTAGGGAGCTCCGGTGATTCTTTTTGCCTGCCACTGTACCCGGTATGCCAGTTCAAGATCCAGTTTAGGGATAGATACATTGGGAGGGCCTCCGGCACCGGGACCATAATCCGGCGTTGTAATGAGGGGCGTAAGCGGGATATAGGTATAAGCTTCAAACTTCAGCGAAGGGTCTGCGGCATCGGTCACTTCCAGCATATACTTCTCTCCCGGAATCAGCCGGTTACCCGTACCTTTGGTTTCGATACGGTAAAGGGTAGTATAGGGATAAAAATCCCCGGCTGTATCCGTTGGGACATTGTCCACCTGAGTAGCATTAAACACTTTTCCGGACGGACCATTTAATTTTACGGTAAGCCCTTTTACGCTTATATCATTCTCTTTGGCATATTGAATGGCATCCCCATCCACCAAAAAACCTTTTATTACCCTGATATACTGAACCGTATCGGTGGCGTCCAATACACCAAATACTACGAAGATGTCTTTGGGAGGGGCTGTAATATCAATATTGGGTTTGCAGGAAGGCAATAATAATGCAGGACCAAAGGAGGCGAGCATCATAAACCAAAAAATAATCCGGGATATTTTCTTTGACATAAAAATTGATGATGAAAATAAAATTTAAAAACTTCGCGCAAAATTAATAAAACTTTCTGTTTTTGCAGTATAACGATAAATATATACAAAAAGGATAACATATTTCAGAAAATAACTATCTTTGAAGCCTTTTTGATTATAAAAAAATGAATGTCAAAATAATGGAAGAGTTTAGTTTGTTTTATAAGAATTAAAAAGCAAAAAACAATAATTTATTTACGAATCATTTAAGAGTAAAAAAATGTCTGTAGCTAAAAAAAACCCCAGAAAGGTAACCACTCATACATTACAGGAAATGAAAATGAGAAAGGAAAAAATCGCTATGCTCACTGCCTACGATTTTTCTTTTGCAGGAATCATAGACAGTGCTTCCATTGACGTAATTCTGGTAGGGGATTCTGCCTCAAATGTCATTCACGGGCATGAAACCACCCTTCCCATTACCCTCAACCAGATGATTGACCACGCAAGTGCAGTAGTCAGAGCGGTAAAGCGTTGTCTTGTAGTGGTGGATCTGCCTTTCGGATATTATCAGGGCGATGGAAAAACAGCACTGAAGAGTGCCATCAGAATCATGAAGGAATCCGGAGGACATGCCATTAAAATGGAAGGAGGAAGATTCATCGTAGATTATATCGCCCGGATTGTAAATGCAGGCATTCCCGTAATGGGTCACCTGGGACTTACGCCTCAATCCATTTATAAATTTGGAACCTACTCTGTAAGAGCGCAGGAAGAAGCAGAAGCAGAAATTTTAATTCAGGACGCACTTTCTCTGGAAAAAGCAGGTTGTTTTGCGATAGTACTCGAAAAAATTCCGGCAGAACTGGCAGAAAGAGTGAGTAAGGAGTTACATATTCCCACTATAGGGATTGGTGCCGGGCCGGACTGTGATGGTCAGGTGCTCGTTACGCATGATATGCTGGGTATCAACAAAGAATTCAGCCCCCGTTTTTTGAGAAGATATGCCAGCCTTCATGATATTATGACCGAAGCAATAGAAAATTATATCAAGGATGTAAAATCCGGAAACTTTCCCAGCACTGAAGAATCTTACTGAATCCATGAAATCACCCGAAATATTATTTGAGGACAACCACCTGATTGCCATCAATAAACCATTCGGAATGCCTTCTCAGGGAGACGACAGTGGTGATTTATGCGCTTTTGACTGGGTAAAATCCTATCTTAAGGAAAAATATCAAAAGCCGGGCAATGTATATACAGGCTTGCTGCACCGGATAGACAGACCTACGGGGGGGATTTTGCTTTTGGCCAAAACCTCAAAAGCAGCAGCCCGTTTATCCGATGATTTTCAGAAAAACAATATCCGGAAAACGTATTATTGTATTACCGAAAATCCGCCTCCTGAAGAGAAAGGACATTTATTTCATTATCTGGCAAAACTACCTGACAAAAATATCGTTAAGGCTTACAGCAAACCCGTTTACGGTGCCAAACCCGCAGAGCTGAATTACGAAATACTGACTAAAGCGGGTTCACACACCCTGGTCAAAGTTCATCCCATCACAGGCCGGCAGCACCAAATCCGGGTACAGATGGCCTCTGTCGGAAGCGTAATTTGCGGAGACGTAAAATACGGAAAGACCCGGTTTCTGGAAGATCAGTGTATTGCACTCTTTGCAAAAGAGCTGGAATTTACCCATCCTGTAACCAAATCCAGAATGGTGCTTTCGGCTCCCCTGCCATCGGTTCATATCTGGGTGCCTTTTCACTCCTCCGGATTTTAATTGAATTGTATTCCAGAAAAACGCCGTCAAACTCAATTCCATATTTATACATAAAGATGTTTAAACAAAAAGTCTAATGTATGATAATTAATCGTAATTTTGCGTTTTAATTTATAAAATTAACCATTAAGGCCTGATTTATTACAATAGAAGCACAAAAAAGGCATATCTATCAATAAATTATATTATTTTGCGTTAATAATTATTAATTAAAAAAAATATCAAAGAAATTCGTCAAGTTTAAAATCTAAATTCCATGACTTTTAAATTAAACACATCAGTAAAGAATATGTATTACAAAATACTATTTTTATTCCTGTTTGTCAGTTTTAGCTATGCAAATGCTCAAGTTGTTGACTTTTCTGCTTCGGATTCCTCCGGATGTGGTACAGTAACCCCGGTTTTTTTAGATTTATCAACCTCTATCGGGGACCCGATTGTTGGTTGGGATTGGGATTTCGGAGATAATACTCCACATGCCTTTGTACAAAATCCAAGTCACATCTATACTACCATTGGATGCTATGACGTAACGTTAAAAATCACGACCAATAGTGGTGATACCGCTGTTTTGGTTAAGCCTGCATTTATATGCGTAAATCCCTATCCGGTAATAACTACCCCGAGTGTTAACCCTTCTACAGGCTGCGCTCCAGCCACATTTTCCATTTCCGGCAATACCAGTCCGGGAAGCAGTCCGATTGTGACATGGTTCTGGGAGATTGGAGCAGGAAATATCCTTCAGGGACAGAACGTTTCTATCAGCCTTCCCAATCCCGGCTCTGTAGATGTGGTAATTCAGGTTTTTGACGCCAATAATTGTGCCGCTGACACCACTTTCCCGGGCTTACTGACGGTTGTTCCCAGCCCTGAAGCGGATTTTACCTCCAACGTATCCAGCGCATGTCAGCCTCCTTTGTCTGTGAATTTTTTCAATTCCAGTACTTTAAACGGTAATGCCATGCCATTAGGCTCAACCTATGAATGGTTTTTTCCGGGAGGTTTACCCGCAAGCGCAACCGGTGCCAATCCAGCCAATGTGGACTACACCAACTCAGGAAACTTTGACGTAACCCTGATTGTAACTACTCCTGCAGGCTGTAAGGATACAATAGAAAAAACCGGATTTATCGGTGTCGGAGCGGTGATTGCCGGCATTAATGTGCCTACACCGGTGTGTGTGGGCCAGCCGGTTTTGCTGGAAGGCTCAGGTGCGTCAACCTATACATGGGACGCAAATTGTGACGGAACTACAGACGGAACCGGACAAACTTTCATTCAGACTTATAATACAACCGGAACATTCTGCGTAGGAGTTCTTGCAAGTAATGGTTCCGGATGCAGCAACAGTACTCAGGTAAATATCACGGTTAATCCTTCCCCAATTGCAGATTTTACAGTAGATAAAACCAAAGACTGTAAGGTTGTATCGGACGACTTTACCTTTGACGCTTCTGCCTCAACAGGTGGTATGCCCGGCTCTATTACCTACAGCTGGGACTTTGGTCCGGGCGCAAGTCTTGCCGCTCCCTATGTCACGACCAATCCTGTTACTACAGTAAACTACACGACTGTGGGTAATAAATCCGTAAGGCTTATCGTTGAAAACGCCTCAGGCTGTAGAGATACCCTGAGAAAAAACAACTATATCAGTATTCAGATACCTGACGCCAACTTTACGGCAGATATTACGGAAGGATGCCGCCCGATTGATATTACCTTTAGCAATAGCTCTACAAGCAACGACACAATCGTTGATTATCAATGGTTTATTACTCCAGGCGGAGGAATAGTACCTACTCCGAACTCCCTTCCCCCACAAACACCTGACCCGGTATTCACATTCAACAATTCCGGAAACTATGATGTAATGCTGATTATTACGACCCAGAACGGATGTGTGGATACCCTGGAAAGAACTCAGTATATCTCTATTGGAACCAACCCTCAGCTGGGTTTTGACTTTGCGCCTCCTTCTGTATGTATCAATGAAGAAATACAGTTTACCAGTCTTTTTACCAATCAAAACTGGCAATATGCATGGGATTTTGATTATAGTCCCCCTTTGTTTAACTCAAGTTCTTCTGCTCCTGATCCAATTTGGGCATACGGAGATACCGGTACATTCAGTGTAGCATTAATTATAAATAATAATGGTTGCCGGGATACCCTGGTTCAGGACAATATCATTACAGTAAATGGACCCAAAGCAGATTTTGACGCCACGCCTTCGGTATTCTGTGGTCTTCCTGCCACTTTCTCCTTTACGAATACCTCGCTGAATGCAGCTTCCGGCGCAACGCTTTATCAGTGGTACTTTAATAATAATCCGGCTCCATTTTCTACTGTTAATATTCAGGCTTCGACTACTCCGATTAATCCTCCCAACCAAAACTACAATAATCAGCCCAATCAAATTCCGATTAAGCTGGTAGTAAGCAGTCCGGTTACGGGATGTACAGACTCTCTGACCAGAAATGTGATAGTGGGTAATCCTATAGCAGACTTTTTTATAGCAGACCAAACGATTTGCCGGAATGTAGCATCTACCTTTACTGCCAATGGTCAGAATGGAAATACTTATATATGGGACTTTGGAGACGGGAATCAGGACACAACCAACGGGGATGCAACGCATACCTATACTCAGAATGGTTCCTATACGGTATCTGTGATTCTGCAGGATGCAAGTGAATGTAGCGATACCATCACCTATTTTGATTATGTTTTGGTTACAGGACCCTATCCGGATTTTGTCGCTTCTGATACAGCAGGTTGTACTCCGTTTACCACGGACTTTACCAATCTGACACAATTGTACCCCGGAACGACCCAAACCAGTATTACCTGGTCTTTCCCCGGAGCACCTCCTACCCCTGTAACGGGTATCAATAACCCCACTCATACCTTCTCTCAGAATGGTCTGTATACTGTAATTCTTTCCATTACAGACTCTGACGGCTGTACTTCGACAAGAACCCGTATTGACTATATATCATCCACTTTCCCTGATGTTCAGTTTACAGCAGATGATACAGTAACCTGTGTCGGAAACCTCATCACCTTTACTCCCACTATTCCCGGCAGTAATTATCAGTGGTTTTTCGGTGACCAGACTTTTGCAAACTCACAGGGTGTCGGTACAGTACAGCATGCATATACAGCTTCCGGATTTTATACCATCAAACTCATCGTTACAGATGTGAATGGATGTATTGACAGTTTAACCAAGGTCAGCTACATCGAAATTGAAGATATGACTCCGGAGTTTACAGGTGCTCCCACTACGGCTGCCTGCCCTCCGCTTACCTCATTGTTTAATGATTTATCCGTTGGGAATATCGCAGGCTGGACATGGGATTTCGGAGACGGTACCCCAAATTCTACACTGGAGAATCCCGGACACATTTATACCTATGCCGGAAACTTTGATGTAAGCCTCATCATTACGCATCAGGACGGGTGTCAGGATACCATTATTAAAAATGATTTTATTGTACTGAACGGACCAATCGGGAATGTAAGTGTATCTCCGACACAGGTTTGTCCTTATGATAGTGTTACATTCACAATTATTACCGACAGAACGCAGAATATATTTTATGAAGCGCAGCCGGGAGATGTAAGGTTTGTAAATACCGGAAATCTGGGACCAGATACTACAATTATCCGTTATGCGTATAACTCACCGGGTATTTATTCACCCATATTTCAGATTCAGGATGCTCAGGGATGTACCTATACAATACCGGGTATTCCCAACGTAACTGTTTATCGCCCGCCTTTGGCGCAGTACACTGCTACTCCAACGGGAGGATGTACTCCTTTAACAGTAGTATTTGACAATAACAGTCTTCCCGGTGCAGGTCAGCCGCCGGTAGGAGGAGCGCAGGTAAATGCCTGGGTATGGAGCTTTGGAGACGGGACTTTCTCTACCGTTCAGAACCCACCGGTAAAAACCTACAACACCCCCAATGCCTATAATACTACGCTCGTGATTACGGATACACACGGATGTAAAGATACTGCCCTTCAGATAATACAGGCTTATCTTCAGCCTGCCACCGCCTTTGGCGCATCAGCTACAGTAGGTTGTGCTCCTCAGGGTATTCAATTCACAGACCTTACCAGTATTACGGTTCCTGTCTTCTGGCAATGGGACTTTGGAGATGGCAGTACGTCCAACCTGCAGGATCCCGTACATACCTATACGGCAGACGGAACCTATGACGTTTCGCTGATTATCGAAGACGCAAACGGATGCCGGGATACTCTTGAAAAAGATCAGTATATTTATCTGCGTCATCCGGTAGCGAGTTTTGTAGCAGATACTTTGGTTGGATGTCAGCCTTTTGAAGTTTGCTTTAATGCATCTTCATCTGTTTCTGACACCCTGATTGATACTTACCTCTGGACTTTTGGCGCGGGGCAGGCTCCGGTGATTTCCAATCTGGACTCTATTTGCCATACTTATCCCAATCCGGGCGTATTTTCAGTATATTTACAGGTAACGGACATTATTGGCTGTACCGATGACACCACTGTTAATAATTATATTACGGTGAATCAGACTACTATCCCTGAGCCTGTTAATGTGCTTGCGGCTACCGTTCAGGGACCCAACTCGGTAAGGGTAACTTATCTGCCTTATCCAAACCCGGACTTCCGTCAGTATATACTCTACCGTTTCTTCCCTGGTACAAATACCTGGATAAGAGTGGATAGTACGTCCAATCAGAATACTACTACCTTAAACGATAACTCACCGGGACTTGACTGTGAGGCATTATCTTATTGCTACAGGGTACTGGTTCAGAATGAATGTCTTCAGTATTCTCAGCTGAATGGAGCCGAAAGACATTGTACCGTTAGCCTGAATGCAATACAGCAACAGGATGCAATAAAACTATTGTGGTCTCACTATCAGGGTTGGGGCAATGCCGCTAATAATAACGTACTTCAGTATAACATCTATCGTTCTGACGCTCCTACCTATAATCTTGCTGCAATGGATTCCATTGCTTCTGTAGGAGGGATTTTCAATACCTATACAGACACCGCAACCTTCTGTCGTGACTCTGCCTATTACAGAGTGGTAGCAGTTGAATTTGGGGGTAATGAGCAAATCTCTCAAAGCGATGTAAGTGGGAATGCGCCCCTACACAATACTCCGATTCAAAGAAGCCATATGACTTATGCCACTGTTCTTGCAGATAAGGATGTAGAGGTAATGTGGGGAGATTATCCCGGTTATAAACCCATGAATTATATTCTCGAAAAAACCAAAGGCGGATATGTATGGAAACAACTTGCAGTATTACCGGTTTCTCAGCTTACCTATCTGGACAGCGATGTGCTCGTGGATTCTCAGGCTTATGGATACAGAGTACTGGTAGCGGACAGTTGCGGGGATATCACCAATCCCGGACGTATCGGTCAAACGATTCTGCTTCGTGCTGACCTGAATGATGAGGAATATCCCGTACTCAACTGGACCAAATACGTTGACTGGGAAGGAGAAGTCGAATATTATGAAATTCAGGTTTTCGATGAGCAGAATGACTGGGTAACGGTAGATATCGTAGGACAAAATGTACTGAAGTTTACGGATTACAAAACCCGTATCAATCAGCCAATATACTGCTACCGGATTATTGCCCATGAACTGGGAGGCAGACAGGCAATTTCGGTATCCAATGAGGATTGTGTAACGCTTAGCCCTAATATATATGCGCCCAATGCGTTCACTCCAAACAATGACGGAAACAACGATATCTTCCTGATTAAAGGAAACAACATCTCTGAGTTTGAAATGAAAATATACGACCGTTGGGGCAAGGAAATCTTCCTTTCCAAAAATATCAATGACGGATGGGACGGTACTGTAAAAGGGAAATCTGCCGTTGAAGGTGTGTATATGTACAGAGTGAAAGGACGTGGCGAACAGGGAGAAGCATTTTCCTTAAGAGGAAGTATTACCCTGATTCGTTAATCCATTTCCTCCTGAATTATATTCCGGAATCCCTGAACTCACCAAGGTTCAGGGATTTTTTTATCACTGAGAGTTATTAAACTGCCGGAAAATAATATTTTTTTATGTTAATGGCTTTGAAAGAATTAAATTCTCAAAAAAAATATTCATCTTTGCATGATAGATTTATCTTTCATTTTTTGTATTTATGAAACATTTTCATTTTGTAACCCGTTTTTTTCTTTCCGTTCTGCTTATTGTTCCTGTGATATGGAGTTGTGATTCCCCCAAAGAAAAAAAATCAGGTAAACTCACCTATCATGTCATCTCCGACCCGGAACATGTAGGCCCGCTGAAAGTAGCTACCGGTGTTCGTCAGGATATCCGCTCCCTGATTCATCAGTCCCTGTTCAAAAATGAAGAGACCGGAAGGATTGAACCCGTCCTGGCCAAAGAGATGTATGTGGTCTCGCCCGACGGCCTTTCCTATACCGTAGAAATACACCCGGACGCAAAGTGGGAGGACGGTACTCCCGTCACTGCTAAAGACGTATTATTCTCCCTGAAGTATTTTACCTTTCCGCTTTCTGAAAGTCAGGGGGGAATCTATATGGAGTATCTGAAAGATTTTAAATTGTATCCGGATAATCCCGGAAAGTTTACAATAGAAATGAAGCAGTATTATATTCTGAATGATTATTACCTTACCAATTTCCCTGTTCTGGACTCAAGAATCTATGACCCTGAAAAAGTACTGGAAAATTATGAACTCAGTCAATTCATTAATCAGGAAGCCAAATCTTTTGAAAATGACCAAAAACTCAAAGCCTTTGCTGAATTTTCGGCTGACCTTAAATTTGGCAGAGACCCCGCTTTTGTAAAAGGTCTGGGGCCATATGTGCTTTCTTCTTTTGACCCGGCAAAGTCTATAACCCTGATCCGCAAAGATAAATACTGGGCAAAAGGCAAAAAAGGAGGTAGCTTTGAGCAATTTCCTGATACCATCGTATTTAAAATCCTCAAGGAAGAAACTGCATACGAACAGGCTTTTATCAATGGAGAACTCGATGCTTCTTCTGATTTGAGTACCGCTGTGTTTAAAAGATTGCAATCCAACCCATCAGTAACCCAAAACTATGCTTTTCATACAGGCACTAGAAACGTCTCGGCTTCTTTATTTTTTAATTTGAAACCGGATGGAGTAAAACATAAAAAAATACTGGAAAGTAAAAATGTAAGAAAAGCCCTTGCTTATCTGTGTCCTATCGATGATATGATTCAGCTTTATCTCGAAGGGTATGCCGAAAGAATCGCTTCGCCTGTACCGTTAAGCAATAGTCAGTACAACAGAAGTCTGACTCCCCTACCTTATAATGCCGCAAAAGCGGACTCCCTGCTGCAAGCGGATGGATGGAAAGACACAGATGGCGATAAAATTCTGGACAAAGTAATTCAGGGCAAAAAAGAAAAATTATCTTTTACGATTACATACGGAAAAAACAACCGGGTACTCGTTTCCATTGTGGAAAAACTGAAAAGCGATATGGAAAAATCAGGGATATTGTGCATTCCTGACCCGGTAGAGCAGAATATTCTCCAGGACAAACTTTTTCAGCATGATTTTGAGGCTGCTTTTGTTGCCCTTAATCCAAGCGCACCTGTCTATGACTTTAAACAGCAATGGCATACAGAAAACTGGGGACAAAAAGGGAATTTCTCCGGATTCGGAAATGCGCAAACAGACCTTCTCATAGAACAAATCCGTACCACCAAAGATAAAAATCAGTTCCGGATTCTTTCTGACAGTATGCAAAAAATCATCTATAATGAGCAACCCTGCGTATTTTTCTATAATGCAAAAGGAAAACTCATTGCTCACAACCGATTTGGTCAGGCAGATTCTGTAGGATACGGAAGACACGCACTCAACCGTTTAAAATTAAAATAAATACAATCAAAGTCCACTTGTAATGGAATACGCAATTTCAGACATTCATGGTCACAGTCAGACCTTTCGTTGTCTTGTGGAAGATATTATCAAACTAAAGAAAGAAGATACCCTCTATCTACTCGGGGATTATGTAGACAGAGGGCCTGACAGTAAAGGAGTGATAGATTACATTATTGAGCTAAAAGACAAGGGCTATCAGGTAAGGACGCTTAGGGGAAATCATGAAAAGCTGTTTCTTGATTCAATGGAAGATAGTGAAACGTATTCGCTTTTTCTCCATAACGGTGGATTTGAAACCTTAGCATCCTTTGAAATCCGGAATCCGAGTCATCTCGAAAAAAAATACCTCGATTTTTTCAATGAATTGGAGTACTATATTGAAACTGACCGGTTTTTTCTGGTTCATGCCGGATTCGATTTTACGAGAAACGATTTTCTGGAAAACCAGTATGATATGCTGTGGATTAGAAGATGGCATCATACGATTGACAAGGAAGCATTAAAAGGAAAATTTATCGTTCATGGTCATACGCCGATTCCATTGGCAGAAATTCAGGCAATGCTGCCAATGAAGCAATATCCCGTGATTGATATAGACGGCGGATGTTTTGTAAAGAAGCCCGGATTCGGCTATCTCTGTGCCCTGAACCTGACTACAATGGAGCTTCTGTGTCAGGAAAGAATAGAAGAAAAACCAGATTTTCACTTTTAACCTTTCCGAAAAACCAACCCCTGAGTTCCCTGACATTGAGGGATAAAACGCACACTTTGTTTCAGGTTAATAATTATCATTATAGTGACTTTTCTCATTATGGATTTTTTTCAGGCATGAAATTAACTACTTTAGCATTTTTTTCGTTATTTATTGTAAATTTGCAAAATCTTACCGCAAAGATAAATTAAACATCAAAAGAACCGGATCAGACGAGAATGAATCATCAAATTATACAAGAAAAAATAGCACTCTGCAAGCCCATTACTTTGGCTGGAATAAACGAACTACAAGTAGATTTGCAAAACAGGATTGATTCAAAATATTTAATCCATATTGAAGATTTTATAAATCTGATGGATTATATTCGGAATGATTATCTCGTATTAGAGATTGAGGGAAAAAGGGTACAACGCTATGAAACACTCTATTTCGATACCGAAGATTATCAGTTTTACAATATGCATCATAACAAAAAAGGAACCCGGTTAAAGGTGCGCATCCGGAAGTATATCGAAAACGGATTGATTTTTCTGGAAATCAAAGAAAAAAACAACAAAAGTGTAACGGCAAAAAGACGGGTTGCGCTTCCTTATTTTCCACAGAATCTTATGGAGTTAAAAAACGTGATTGAAGCTGCCGGAATAGATATCATGGAAGAAGAACTTCAACCACAACTTTGGACTTTTTTTCAGCGAATGACTTTCGTAAATCCCATACATAAAGAAAGAATGACGATTGACGTGGATTTAATCCTAAAAAATTCAGAAAATGAATTATTATGCGAGAATCTGGTTATCGTAGAACTTAAAAGAGAAAAAAACCAACATGATTCCCCTATTATACAATGGATGAAGAATCATCAGGTAAAAGAAGATGGCTTCTCGAAATACACAATTGGAACGGCGTTGATTAACAGTGAAGTGAAGAAAAACAATTTCAAGCTGAAGTTACACGAGCTGAAACATCATTTTGTTTTTGACTTTCAGCAATAAAATTGGCTAAAAGATTTTGCTTTTTCTGCAAATTTTTTATAAATTTGTACCAAAATTAATACACTTTGGCTCAGTTGGATTTTTGGCAAACAGACATAACTTATCTGAAAAAAGTGGGACCTCAGCGGGCACAAGTGCTGAAGTCTGAGGCAAATATTGTAACCAATGAAGATTTGCTCCTGTATTTTCCCCGTAAATATGTGGACAAAAGCCGGATTATGAAGCTCACCGAAGTGACGGAAGAAGATAAGTTTGTGAGCCTCGTAGGTAAACTCTCCAAAATAGAAGAAATAACCGGAAAAAATGGCAAAAAACGCCTGACTGCTTTGTTTTCTGACGGAAGCGGGGTTGCTGAACTTGTGTGGTTTCAGGGAGTGTCATTTATGAAGAATGTACTGAAACCCAACGAAGAAGTAGCTCTTTTTGGTCGCCCTACGGTGTATGGAAATATGGTGAGTTTTTCTCATCCTGAACTGGATTTTCTGAAGGGAGAACCCGGAGAGAAAGTATTGAATATCATGCCTTTTTATTCTTCCACCGAAAAACTAAGCCGCTTTGGGTTTGATTCAAGAGGATTCAGGGTACTGATGAAAACATTGCTGGAAGCGGGAGAAAAACACATTCAGGAAACCCTCAGCGAGGAAATTCTTACCCGCTACAAGTTGATTTCCCGAAAAGAAGCCCTGACTCAACTTCACTTTCCGGAAAGTCAGGACAAGTTGTTTCATGCACGCAGAAGAATCATTTTTGAGGAGTTTTTCCTCTTTCAATTATTGCTTGCCGGAAAAAGAAAAATTTCCAAATCCTTTAATATCAGTCCTCCTTTTCCTAAAATTGGGGAAAATTTTCTGCGTTATTACAATGAATTTATCCCCTTTCAACTCACAAATGCCCAAAAAAGAGTATTGAAAGAAATCCGCAGTGACCTTGCCCGCCCGATTCAGATGAACCGCCTGATTCAGGGAGACGTAGGAAGTGGCAAAACGATGGTGGCTTTTCTTACGATGCTTATCGCTAAAGACAATGGGTTTCAGTCTGTACTTATGGCCCCTACGGAGATTCTTGCGGGTCAGCATTTCCGTAAAATTTCAGAATATTCCGAAAAACTCGGGCTAACGGTAGCTTACCTCGTTGGAGGACAAAAGAAATCGGTGAGAAACAAACAGCTTGAAATTACCGCTGATGGTAGCGCAGACATTGTCATCGGGACGCATGCCCTGATTGAGGATACCGTAGTTTTTCATAAACTTGGGCTTGTTGTAGTGGATGAGCAGCACAAATTTGGGGTGGAACAAAGGGCTAAGTTATGGAAAAAAGCCTTTCCACTCCCCCACAATATGGTAATGACGGCAACCCCCATCCCAAGAACCCTTGCGATGACGCTTTACGGGGATATTGATGTGTCAATCATAGATGAGCTGCCACCCGGAAGGCAACCCATTAAAACGATTACCTGCTATGAGAAAAAAAGGCTGGAAATTTTTGGATTTTTACGGCGGGAAATGCAAGCCGGAAGGCAGGTTTATGTAGTCTATCCTTTGGTGGAAGAATCTGAAAAATTAGACTTACTGGCGGTTGAAAAAGGATATGAATTGCTTCAGAATGCGTTTCCGGAGTTTCGGGTGGGAATTGTACATGGTAAAATGCCGGCAGAAAATAAAGAAATGGAAATGAAACGGTTTCTGAAAAAGGAAACTCAAATTCTCGTTTCGACAACGGTAATCGAGGTAGGAGTAGATGTCCCGAATGCAAGTATTATGGTCATAGAAAATGCTGAAAGGTTCGGACTTTCGCAGCTGCATCAGCTAAGAGGACGGGTAGGAAGGGGAACGAATCAGTCTTATTGTGTGCTGATGACTGCTCATAAACGCTCAAGCGATGCCCGCATTCGTCTCAAAGCGATGGTAGAGCATACCGATGGATTCAAAATCTCCGAAATAGATTTAGAATTAAGGGGCCCGGGAGATTTTCTGGGAATTCGTCAGAGCGGGCTTCCTCAGTTTCAGCTTGCGAATATCACTCAGGATCAGGAGATTCTCAAAATCGCAAGGGAAGCCGCCTTTGACCTGATTGAAAAAGACCCGGATTTGTCCCTTCCGGAAAATCTGGTGCTAAGAACCGAGTTACAGTTGTACAAAAGAAAACAAACCGGGCTGGAAGGGGTAGCCTGATACAGGCTCAGATTTATTCTTTTTTTTCTTTAATATTACATATTTACTGAAACAGGGGTAATTATTTACGGGGTAAAGATAAGATTCAACTATTTTTATTAATTTTAACGTAAAATTCGTTTCATTGAATGACTAATTATACCTTCTCAACAATCCATAAAAATGAAAAATCTTATTACAATCTTAAGCACTTTGTTTTTATTTATCCACCTTCAGACACAGGCTCAGTGGGTACAATCCTCCAGCGGTATCGGAAATGACCATACCGTTTTTTCCATTGCCACAACCGGAGGGAAAATATTTGCCGGAGTTGCGTACGCCAATACCTCTATCGGAGACGGCGTTTACCGCTCTGACGACAATGGACTTACATGGAATATCCTCCCGCTTGACCCTAACGGAACCACCGGGTTAGAGACCTACAATGTAGCCGTAAGTGGAAGCACAGTATATATCGGAACAGACTATTTTATCTGGAAATCCACAAACTATGGCAATACATGGAGCCTTTTACCGGGATGGTCTCACGCAATCCGATATATTGCCCTGAAAGGAAATACGGTTTATGCCGCTTCCGGCAGATACATCTGGGTTTCCTACAATGGAGGGAATACATTTACTCAAAGAACCAGTAATACAGACAGTAGCTATTTCAACTGCCTGGCGGTATATGGAAATTATCTTTATGCCGGAACTACCAACAATTACAAATCCGGCAGTGTAATTCGCTCCGCAGATGATGGACAAACCTGGACTACGCTCTTTACCGTATCCAATGAAATAAATACTATTTTCAATGAAATTCAATCCCTTGCATTTCAGGGGGATAATATTTATGCTGGTACCCTTCTCAATGGAGTTTACCGTTCCCCTGACCTGGGAGTTACCTGGCAGCCAACGGCCTTAACCACTTCCAATGGAAGCCTCAAATCATTGGTAACCAACGGGACAGATGTAATCGCCGGAACGCTCAACGGAGTATATCTTTCCAAAGACAGCGGTAGTACGTGGACAGAAACGAATGAGGGGTTTACGCCTTTTCCCGCCGATGCCAATGCTTTATGTGTTGCGAACGGATACCTCTTTTTAGGCTCTGTTTTCTCTACAGTCTGGAGGTGCTCGCTGAGCAGTTTATATACAATGGATGTAAAGGATGGAACTCTCACTCATAATATGCGGATTTACCCTAATCCTGCCACTGATATTCTTACAATTGATATGGGAGAACCCTTTAATCATGATATTCAAATTGATATATACAATTTCATGGGCGAACGGGTAAAGTCAGTTACCCTGCCACCGGGTCAGCAGACAATAGCGGTAGATGACCTCAGAAATGGAGTCTATCTTCTCCGGGCAGAGGGACGTGGGATTTACGCCCGTCAGAAATTATTTATCCATCATTAATCAATATCAGATTCATTAAACAGGCGTGTCGTTTGAAGTACAGACTCATAACGAAATGCTTTGATACAAAGTAAAATCTCAACAGAAAAGTATTCCTCAAAATACAGGAAAGCTTATAACTGTAAGGGCAAGTCTATTGGTTATCCATTTATTACAGGAAAGGACAAGACTTCTATGCTTCGAAAACACTGATTGGACAAATCAAATCCGCTGCTCCCTGTCTTTTCTTCTATTATCTCTCCTTTACCGGCATTAACTGACGATATAAAGCATAATGCATACACCAGGACAATGGTAACGTAATAAAAAGCCCTAATCCTGCCGGAATTGCTCCTAAAAATACAATAAGTCCCAGCAGTACAAAAGCGATAATCATTACTAGCCAGTGCTGATGGAACATTTTCCAGCTTTTGAGAATAGCCTGCCAGAATGAAAAACCATCCAGTAATACCAGGGCGGGCGCAAACGAACTGGCTATGAATATATAAACCACAGGAAGTAATAAACCTGCCACAACCACTACAAGGGATAAGGCTTCACCAAAAAGCTGAAGTATCATCACTACCGGATTCTGCCAGTCTATCTGAGACTAATCAAACTGACCTGCAAAGGCATACAGGACAAAGTACAGCAGTGCGGCTACGACTACAACAAAGAGAATAGTGAGAATTACTAAAGAGAATACAGACCGGAAGCCGCCAAAAAAGTTTCCGAAAAAACGGGATTCTTCCCTGTAAATTTTATCGGCCATGCGATAGTTTCCCATTATCAAAGGCAGAGCCACAATGAAAATCCCCACAACAGTATAAATGGAGATTGTGAGCAGTATAATCGTTACAATGCAATAAATCACAAAGCCAAAAATATTTTTTTTAAATATTTCCCAGCCTGTACTCAGCATATCCCTGATTTCTACTCCATTTTCATAATTTGCCGCAGAAGATGAATTTAAGTTTTCCATAAATTTCCTGAAATAAAAAAGTATGCTGCAAATAAAAGGATTAATTTTATTAATTTAAAAAAAATATTGGGGGGGGGGAATCTTTTCCTGAGAATGGCTACAAAATAAGTTATTAAAGTTTCCCATTCCTTTTGGAATCCATATACTTGATGTTGATATACTTAGCCTGTATAGATTCCAAAGGAATGGTATATTTATTTTTTTCTCGTTCCCTGGTATTTTCTGCTGACGGAAAGTGGTAAAGCTTTGTTTCCCAAGTGGGTAAAAGAGGAAGGTGTTTTCCCTGATTTCCCACTCAGTTACTTACGTCAAGTAACCGAGTGGAAAAAAGGAAGTATTTGAATACTGATTTTTTATTCTTCTGACATAAACGGATATTCATACTGAACCGGAGGCGCAAATGTTTCCTTGATAGTCCTTGGGGATACCCATCGGATAAGGTTCAGATAAGACCCTGCTTTGTCGTTTGTACCGGATGCTCTGCCGCCGCCGAAAGGCTGCTGTCCTACGACTGCCCCGGTGGGTTTGTCATTGATATAGAAATTTCCGGCGTTGTTTCTGAGGGCCTCACTCAACTGATTAATCACATATCTGTCCTGAGAGAAAATGGCTCCCGTAAGAGAATACGGACTTGTTTCATTGAGTGCGGCAAGGGTTTCTGCAAGTTCGCTGTCTTTGTATTTATAGATAGTAAGTACCGGTCCGAAAATTTCTTCGCACATTGTAAGGAACCTGGGGTTTTCGGTAACGATAATGGTTGGTTCTATGAAATAGCCTACGGATTTATCGTATTTTCCACCGGCTACGATAGTAGCGTCCGATGCTGCATTTGCACGGTCAATATAGGACGCGATTTTATCAAATGCTTTTTCATCAATCACAGCATTAATAAAATTCCGGAAGTCTGCGGGGTCTCCCATTTTGAAATCGCCAACATGTTTCAGGGTTTTCTCCATTACTGCGTCATAGACCGATTCGCTGATATATACTCTTGAAGCAGCAGAGCATTTTTGTCCCTGAAATTCAAATGCACCTCTCGCAATTGCTACTGCGGCTGCGTCCACATCTGCACTCTGATGAATAAAGATGAAGTCTTTTCCTCCTGTTTCCCCTACGATTCTGGGATAACTCTTATATTTTGCGATATTATTTCCGATGGTTTTCCATAAATGCTGAAATACGCCGGTAGAACCTGTAAAATGTAGTCCGGCAAATTCGGGGTGACTAAAAATCACTTCTCCTGCGGAAGGTCCATCCACGTACACAAGATTGATTACACCTGCGGGAAGTCCGGCCTCAATGAGAATCTCCATAATCACAGCAGCGGAATATACCTGAGAATCAGCGGGTTTCCATACACACACATTCCCCATCATTGCGGGGGCGCAGGGAAGATTGGCAGCAATAGAGGTAAAATTAAAAGGAGTAAGTGCAAAAACGAATCCTTCCAAAGCCCTGTATTCCAGACGATTCCACATTCCCGGGGGGGAATAGGGCTGGTCTGCGTAGATTTGAGTCATGTAGTGAACATTAAAGCGGAAGAAGTCCACAAGCTCACATACGCAGTCAATTTCGGCCTGAAAGATGTTTTTGGATTGGGCAAGCATTGTCGCTGCATTCATCTTCGCTCTGTAAGGGCCGGCCATTAAATCTGCCGCTTTAAGAAAAATTGCGGCTCTTTGCTCCCAGGGAGTTTCTTCCCATTGCTTTTTGGCGGCAAGTGCGGTACTGATTGCGTCCTGAATATGTGTCGCATTTCCCCTTGAATAGTATCCGATTACTTTTTTGTGATTATGCGGGGGCGAAATCGCAATTCTTTCCTCCGTAAAAACTGCCTTACCGTTGATATACATCGGAATTTCTTTTATTTCGGATGACATCTGTTTCAAAGCACTTTTTACAGCAGCCCGCTCGGGAGAACCGGGAGCAAAGGATTTCACTACTTCATTGTAAGGTTTTGGCACCTGAAAAACAGCATTTGACATATTTGATAAAAATTTAAAAATGAATATCTTATATAAATTATTTTCAATCAGACTCCTGACTTATTTTTCATAAAATAATCCGGGAAATAATCCGGCTGCAAAATTACGAAAATAAAATCCGTTAGCCTAATGAGAGAGAAGAAAGTCTATGCAGGCTCCTCCAATTGAGTGGTACTGACGCTAAGTTCCCTCCTCCCCTCCCCTTTATTTTTGGGGTTACGTTTCAAAGTTTAGACCTTTTTTTTGCCTGTGCTGTAGGCACTTGATATTAGAAAACAAAGGTTACCCCCACATTTTATCCGTTTTTTCGTGCTTTGCACGAGAAAACGGCCTTTGGGGGAGGGGGTTTTCTCTTTCTACCGACATTTTATCCCTACGGGATAACAAATAGTACCAGGTCTGCACTTTTGTACACAACCTATTTTTTGTGTGGGGATACTAACAGAGGAGAAATTGGGGGAATTTGGAATCCATACAGGCTAAATATTTCAATATCAAGTGTATAAGATTCTGAAGGAATGGAGCGCTTTGATAACTTGTTTTTTTACTCATTTTAATGTGTGTTTAGCGGTGTAAGGTTTTGAGCTTATTTTTTTAGTAATTTATTTTAATTATTTGATAATCAGTTTATTTTGCGAAAAAAGCATGATGATTGTGAAGAAAAGCATGGTCATTGTGGGTAAAAGCATGGTCATTGTCAGTGAAAGTATCTTTATTGTTGGGATTTGCAGGGTGATTGTGAGTAAAAGAAGGGGTATTTTTACTATTTTTATGTTGATTGTTGCTAAAAGCAGGAAGATTATTAAGGATTGTAGGTGTATTTTTATGTGTCGCAATTTCATTTTTATGATTTGCATTATGATTGTTTGGGTTTTTATGATGATTTTTAGTAATTTCACTATGGATGTTAGCTGAAGCAACTAGTAATTTATTTTGTGATGGGGATTCGCGATTGGTTCGATGGGGTTCGTGATTGCTTCGATAGGGTTTGCGACTGGTTTAATAGGGTTTGCGGTTCGTTCAATAGGGTTTGCGATTGGTTCATTAGGGTTTGCGGTTCGTTCAATAGGGTTTTCGGTTCGTTCGATAGGGTTTGCGGTTCGTTCAATAGGGTTTGCGGTTCGTTCCATGGGGTTTGCGGTTCGTTCAATGGGGTTTGCGGTTCGTTCAATAGGGTTTGCGATTGGTTCGATGGGGTTTGCGGTTCGTTTAATAAGGTTTGCGGTTCGTTCGATAGGGTTCGCAGTTGGTTCGATGGGGTTTGGGATTGGTTCGATAGGGTTTGCGGTTCGTTCAATAGGGTTTTCGGTTCGTTCAATAGGGTTTTCGGTTCGTTCGATAGGGTTTGCGGTTCGTTCAATAGAGTTTGCGATTGGATTGATGGGGTTTGGGATTGATTCGATGGGGTTTGGGATTGGTTCGATGGGGTTTGGGATTGGTTTTTTATTGCCTGAGCCTTGATTTTCTTGATTATTACTGTCTGAACCTTGATTTGCTTGATTTCTTGATTTCTTGATTTCTTGATTTCTTGATTCTGGGAGTTGAAGCGGAGGGTGATTGATGGCTTTCGGCAATTTAAAGGGAGTAGCGGGGCAGTCAGAGACTGCCTTTTATAAGTTCCGGCAAGTCGCCCTGCGGAAGACCTGCCGGAACGGGGGTTATGGTTTTGGGAGGAGGGTAAAAAATATTTTACGAGACTGTTCAAATAAGTAGTTTATACGACATTGCTCATCAATGCCTGTATTCCTGATGGGATTTATTTTTATGAAGTGATTGATGATAAGAAGGTGGGGAGTTATGGGAAGGTGGTTATTCAAAGGGACTGAGTGGAGTGGAGGATAAAGGGCGGTTTTGCTTTGAGGGATTCCGATAGGGATAAAACCTCTCAATTCTTTGAAAGATATTCAAAAATGTTTGGATTGTATCTATTTTATGATTATTGTTGCGTAATCTTTTATTACTATGTTTCATTTTTTATATTTTAAGCCCATGAAAAGCATACTCAAAAAATCGTTATTCAGTAAGTTGTCTTGGACTGGGGTTTTGCTTGGACTTTATACTAGCGTTTCTGCACAGGTAAATTATGTACAGAATCCGAGTTTTGAAGAGTT
>JAIBAH010000170.1 GCA_019695295.1 Bacteroidia bacterium
TCTGGAATGGAACGGCATGGACTTCAATCGGAACCGGCGGCGGCGGTGGAGGCGGCACCCGGATTCAGGATACGGATGCCAATACTTTCGTAGAAACCGAACTGAATGCGAATGAGAACTTAATCCGTTTCAACATCAACGGAGCGGAAATCATGAGGTTGGACAATAAGACCCTGAATATTAATTCAGCGAATACGTATATTGGAAGGCTGGCAGGCTCTGCGTCGGCATTGTCGGCAAGGTCTAATGTAGCGGTAGGGGACTCTGCGATGAGAACGAATACCACAGGTTCTTTTAACGTGGCCTTAGGGAAAAGAGCGTTGGGAATCAATTCCACCGGAAGTAGCAACGTAGCCGTTGGAGACTCTACGCTTTCTGCCAATACCACCGGAGCGGGCTTAGTGGCGATAGGAAAAAATGCACTGAAAGTGAATACGGCAGGAGGAAATATGGCAGTAGGCTTTAATGCCATGGCCTTGAATACAACGGGTCAGAATAATACCTCTTTGGGCTATCAGTCGCTTTCCACCAATACTACGGGTTCCAGTAATCTTTCGGTAGGGTATCAGGCAATGCAGCTCAATACCGGCGGAAACAACAATATGGCTTTGGGTTTCCGCTCCTTGCAGAACAACACAACCGGAGCCGGAAACACCGCTATGGGTTATCAGGCCCTGAAAGCCAATACAATCGGAGGCAGTAACGTAGCCATCGGGGGTTCTGCAATGCTGAACAATATTGACGGAAGCAATAATATTTCGATTGGGGCTTCTTCCATGACAAGCAATACCAACGGAGCCTTTAATGTAGCCCTTGGAGGCGCAGCCCTTGCAGGCAATACCACTGGCGGAAACAACATCGCCATCGGGTATCAGTCCCTCAACGCCAATACCACCGCAATCCGGAATATCGGAATCGGATATCAGGCGATGTATCTGAATACTACCGGTCAGGAAAATGTAGCCTTAGGCTCAGGTGCCTTAAGAGCCAATACCACCGGAAGCTACAACTCCGCAGCCGGAGCGTTTGCGCTCACCACAGCGACAACCGGAAACGGAAATACTGCCTTCGGGTATCGTGCTGCCAATAACGCAACTACCGGAAACGCCAATACCGCAATCGGAGATTCTGCATTGAGAAGTAATGTATCCGGAAGCAACAACGTAGCCCTCGGTTACAGAACGGGAAGCCTGAGAACGGGTTACACAAATGCCACTTTTGTAGGAGCGAATGCAGACGCTACCTTGACTTCCTTAACCAACGTAATGGCACTCGGTAGCGGCGCAAACGTGGATGCAAGCAATAAAGTAGTGGTAGGCAATACTTCGGTTACTTCTATCGGTGGTCAGGTAGGTTGGACTACTTTCTCGGACAGAAGGTTGAAAAAGGATGTTCGTCCGTCTGAATTGGGGCTTGATTTCATCAATTCGTTGAATCCGGTAACGTATGAATACACCGCCGAAGGTCAGAAAGGAATCCGTTACACTGGCTTAATTGCTCAGGAAGTGGACGAATCCGCAAAAGGAACTTTCTCGGGAGTGGACAAAAACGGAGAATACTGGGGAATCCGTTATGCAGAACTAACGGTGCCTTTGGTGAAGGCGGTTCAGGAACAAAACAAGGTTATCGAATCTCAAAACTCGATTATCGAAAAGATGAAATCCCAAATGGAAAATCAAAATGTGATAAACGCAAACCTTCAATCTCAAATCGCAAACATGACTGCTGTTCTATCACAATTGGGTACCGACCTTCAATCCTGCTGTCTGAAAGAAACCAACGCCAAATCTCCTCAGACGATGGTTTTAACGGGAGAAAGCCCGGTGCTGGAGCAGAATATTCCGAATCCTTTCTCTCAGTCCACTACGATTCAGTATTTTATCCCAAGGAGTGTGAAAACGGCTGTTTTACAAATCACCGACGTAAACGGAAACGTCCTTCAAACCGCTGAAATCATAGCGAGAGGAGCGGATAGTATCGTCATCCAAACGGGGGATTTGAGTTGGGGGACGTATTTTTATTCTTTGATTCTGGATAGAAAGGTGTTTGAGACGAAAAAGATGATTGTTTCAAATCGGTAATACCTGTCAGCCGTCTGTGAGGACACATCCGGCGGCAGGGAGATTTACAGAAGCCTTCGCTATCACTCATAAGTGATTCAAGCGAAGGCTTCTGTTTTTATAACCACTGGTGAGTACATAGCCCCGGCTGGGGTTTATAAAAACTCAATTACTTTATTCAGAATATCCCGGGCTACTTCTTGCTTGGATTTGAGCTCGAAGGCGATTGTATTTCCGTTTTTATCCAGAATAGTAATCTTGTTGGTATCATGAGCAAATCCCGCTCCCTTATCTCTCAGGGAGTTCAGCACTACAAAGTCTAAGTTTTTGGACGCTAATTTTTTTCTGGCGTTTTCTTCTTCATGGTCGGTTTCAAGGGCAAATCCCACAAGTACCTGATTTGGCTTTTTGGTTTTTCCTATCGTTCCCAGAACATCGGCTGTTTTCGTCAGTTCAATTGTAAACTCTTCCGTTTTCTTTTTGATTTTGGTCTCTGAGACAATCGTGGGCGTATAATCAGCTACTGCTGCCGAGTAAATCATAATATCCTGAGCGTCTGCATGAGTCTGAGCTGCAATCAGCATGTCTTTGGCAGACGCTATTCTCACGACTTTGATTCCGGGAGGGGTAGGAACGGAAGTAGGGCCGAGTAAAAGCACGACTTCTGCTCCCATTCTTTTGGCTTCCTGTGCCAGTGCAATTCCCATCTTTCCACTGGAATGATTGGATAAATACCGGACGGGGTCAATCGCTTCCTGAGTAGGGCCTGCGGTAATCATTACTTTTTTCCCGGCCAGTAATTTCGGCGAAAAGAAGTCTTCTATTGCCTCGAGGATTTCTTCCGGCTCAGGCATACGGCCCTGTCCCTGCAATCCGCTTGCGAGATACCCTGTGCCCGTAGGAAGGACAATATTTCCGTATTCCCTGAGAGTTTCTGTGTTTTTCTGAGTAGCGGGATGAAGAATCATGTCCCTGTCCATCGCAGGGGCTATCATTACCGGGCATTTTGCGGCAAGATATACAGCGGTAAGGGCATTGTCACAGATTCCGTTTGCAAACTTGGCAATGGTATTGGCGGAAGCCGGAGCTACTACCATCAAATCACCCCACAACCCCATTTCTACATGTGCAGACCATTCATGACTCCATAATCCCGAAAAAACCGGATTTCCTGACAAGGAGGCAAAGGTAAGTTCCCCTACAAATTTTTCGGTAGCGGGGGTAACGATTACTTTTACTTCTGCTCCCTGTTTTATCAGTAAACGAAGCAAAAGCACGGACTTATAAGCGGCAATACTTGCAGTTACTCCGAGTATGATTTTTTTTCCGGCTAATGACATATTTTTTCCTGATTATTGCTGATTCAGTTTTTTTACCATCGTCAGGATTGTCGCAATCGCCACGAGTTCTCCTGTTTCGTCCGTTACTTCTACCAGCCATTTTACAATTCCCTTTGCAATATCGGTTTCATCTCTTTTATCCTGACCGATTTTTTCTTTACAGGTCAGTTTAACGCCGATTGTAGCTCCGGCATACATGGGCTTGAGGAAACGGCATTCTTCCAGTCCGTAATTCAGCAATACCGGACCTTTTTTGGCATCCACAAACAAGCCTGCTGCTGCTGAAAGAATAAAATATCCGTGTGCAACCGGTTTTTCAAACAGGGTTCCTTCCAGAGAAGTGTGGTCTGTGTGTGCATAGAAATGATCCCAGCTGACATTGGCAAAGTTTACGATATCGGCTTCGGTAACAGTTCTTTTATGGGTAATCAGCGTATCCCCGATTTGTAATTCTTCAAAATGTTTGCGGAAGGGGTGAATATCGGATTCCTGCGTTTTTCCACCCTGCTGATAAACCTGAGTGATATGGGTCAGCATGGAAGGAGAACCCTGAATCGCTGTGCGTTGCAGATAATGCATTACCCCTCTTTTTCCTCCCATTTCTTCCCCGCCTCCGGCTCTTCCGGGTCCGCCGTGAACGAGTAAAGGCAAAGGAGAGCCATGTCCGGTACTTTCCTTGGCGCAATCCCTGTCGAGCACCAGAATTCTGCCGTGCATACTTGCTGCATTTACCACAAATTCCCTTGCAAGTACGGGGTCATGCGTTACAATAGAGCAACAAAGAGAGCCTTTTCCCATTTTTGCCAGGGTAATTGCATCCGCAATGTCTTTGTAAGGTATCAAGGTGGCCACAGGGCCAAATGCTTCTATATTATGAATTTCCTCTGAATCAAAAGGATGATCGTTTCTTAGCAGCAAAGGCGATAAAAACGCGCCTTTGTCTTTATCTGCTCCCGTAACCTGAAAATTATCCAGATCTCCATACACCAGCTGAGCGGTTTTTAAAAGTTTTTGAACCTGTTCTCTTACTTCCTTCACCTGACCTTTTCCGGCAAGTGCGCCCATTCTTACCCCTTCTACGGCAGGATTTCCGATTACGGTTTTGGAAAGTTCTTTCCCCAGTGCAATCTGTACATCTTCCATCAAATGTTCCGGTACCATAATTCTACGGATAGCAGTACATTTCTGACCGCATTTTACCGTCATTTCCTTGCGTACTTCCTTGATGAATAAATCAAATTCCGGCGTACCGGGAACGGCGTCTTTGCCCAGAATGGAAGAGTTGAGGGAGTCGGCTTCCATATTAAAAGGCGTTGCGTTTGCAATCAGATTCGGGTTGGATTTGAGCATTACCCCTGTAGAAGCACTTCCCGTAAAGGTAACCACATCGGAAGAGCCGACAAAATCAAGAATGCCTCTCGCAGAGCCACAAATTAACTGTAAAGCGCCTTCAGGAAGGATACCGGAAGCTACGATTTCCCTGACTACCGCCTCCGTAAGAAAAGAGGTAACAGTAGCGGGTTTTACGATTGCCGGCATTCCTGCCAGTAAGTTTACTGCAATTTTTTCGAGCATTCCCCAAATCGGGAAATTATAGGCATTGATATGAATTGCAACGCCTTCTTTGGGAACCATGATATGATGTCCGCTGAAACTCCCTCCTTTGGATAAAGGTACGGTTTCTCCGTCAATATAATAGGGTAAATCCGGAAACTGTCTTCTTAAACTGGCATTGGCAAATAAATTTCCGATTCCTCCTTCTATATCAATCCAGGAATCTGCCCTTGTGGCGCCTGTCCATGCAGAAATGGCATAGAAATCTTCTTTTTTACTCAACAAATGAAGTGCGAGTGCTTTTAGCATATTTCCACGCTCATGAAAAGTCATTTTACGGAGCTTTTCTCCTCCTTTTGAGCGGGCATATTTCATCATCGCATCAAAATCCAATCCTTTACTACTCGCTACCGCAATCTCTTCGCCGGTAATCGCATTGTATAAAACTTCCCCTTCAGGGGTGGAAGGATGAAATTTTCCTTCGGCATAATTCTGGAGTAAAATCATAATATGAATCGGTTTACTTGATATTCAGTTTTTCTTTTCAGGGCACAAAGTTAATGTTTTTTTTCCTGACTATATATTTTTTTGAAGGTTTAAAATAAACCGTTAAATTTGCTACGTGAATCCACTCAAAAACACAATATAAAATATCCATGAATACCATGAATCCGGAGGTTGATCCTTATTTTCTTATCGGTTGCGGTCGTTGTAAGCTCGTAAATACTCCTGAGTGTAAGGTTCACCGCTGGGAAGGGGAGTTAAAAAAACTGAGAAGGATTATTCTCGACTGTGGCCTTACCGAAGAATTGAAATGGAGTATTCCCTGCTATACTTTCAGGGGAAATAACGTTCTTTTACTGACGGCCTTTAATGATTATTGCTGTATAAGTTTTTTTAAAGGAGCTTTACTGGCTGATACAGAAAATATTCTGAGTAAACCCGGAGAGAATACTCAGGTTGCCCGGATTGCCCGTTTTACTCATCCGGATCAGGTAGAAAAACTGGAAGCGGTACTGAAAGCGTATATTTTTGAAGCGGTTGAGGTGGAAAAAGCAGGGCTCAAAGGAACCTATCTGAAAAATCCGGAACCTCTGCCCGAAGAGCTGGAAAGCAGGTTTGAGGAATTGCCGGAACTGAAAGCGGCTTTTGAAGCCCTGACTCAGGGACGTCAAAGGGGATATATACTGTATTTTTCTGCCCCTAAACAATCCAAAACCCGGTCTGCAAGAATCGAAAAATACATTCCCCTGATTATGGCCGGAAAGGGAATTCAGGACTAAGCCTCATTAATTTTTATAAGTATGCTGCAATCAATATGCCCAAAATTACCCTCCCGAAATATGGAAAGAACGAGGGATTATTATGTAAATTCCGTCGGTTTTGAGATTTCTGCTGATTATAGTAATTATCTTATACTGGAAAAAGAGGGGGTTGAAATTCATTTTTTCCCCTTTCCGGAACTTGACCCAAAGCAGAATTACGGCCAGGTTTATATCCGCACCAATGCAATCGAGGCTTTTTATCAGTCCCTGATTGACATTCATACCCCAATTCACCCCAATGGAAATCTGGAGGAAAAACCCTGGGGACAAAAAGAATTTTCTCTTCTGGATCCGGATGGCAATCTTCTTACTTTTGGGCAAAGTATGGGTTGAGGCTTTGAAATATAGCTTTTTTGTTAATTAATTTTTTTTATTTCATCATTAAGTATTAAATCCATCCCTTCCAATTGGGCGGAATATTTATAGGAATCCCCATTTACCTCTATGATTGTGAGAATAATTCAAGGGTTTTGGAAATCAATCCTGCTTCTTTCATATTTTCTTCCGGGCTTTTAATGGATTATAACGACAGAGGTGAATGTATAAACCTGTTTTAGGACAAGACATTAATCAATGATTATTTTTTACATATTCAACTAATTGTTGGCAATTTTCAGTGTCATTTATATTGCATATTTCATAAAAACCCCACAGTGAACCTTTTACAGTTGATTGAAAAAGCCCTATAGCATATTTTTTCCCATCAGCAAAACCTTGTATAATAGTAATATCCGCTTCACCATAATCATAAAACACTTCCACATCAGCCAGCCCTTGTCCATTGGGGAAAGAAACTACCGAATTATTTACTGTAAAAAGTAATGTACCGTCATCTGATTTGGCTTGAAATTCATTCCAACCAGACTCAATCAGGCGTTTAAGAACCTGTGCTTTCGCTGGTAAACTGAAAAATAGAATGGTTACCAAAACAAAAAATAATTTTTTCATAAAAATAGTATTAAAAAAGTTTTCCTACTCTTGTTCGCTTTTTCGGTTACAGCGGTGGCTTTATTTCGTTTTGACTAACGTCAACTTTGATGTTTTATAATAGTTTGAATATTAACTTATTATTAAATTCTCTAAGCGAGGTTTATTTCTTCATTAGAGAGGCCAAATTTAGTGATTTCTTTTCGGATTCTGGCG
>JAIBAH010000039.1 GCA_019695295.1 Bacteroidia bacterium
CAAGAAATAAAGGTTTCATAATTTAATATATATTATAATGTATAATCCAGAATTAAACGGCATATAAATCTCTATTGAAAGATACTGCTTTCTACTATATCGTGAAAATCTTCCATTAGTTTTTTTCGATTTTGGCGTTCAGGCTGTCGGAATTTCCCATAAATTGGCGTTTTGGGATTTTGATTACCAGCCGTTTGGCTGTACTCATTGCCGCAAATTGATTCCCCAAAGCCGTATTTTTGCTCGCAAAGAACTTGTCTGAAGCATGAGAAAAAAACATTCTTTGCCGAAAAGTAGGTTTCTGGATAATCGTTCCGCCTTCATTGTGGATTTCCGCATAAGGCACATCAGTTGCTACCTTTACGAAACCCGTTCCAGCCTCTACCCTCCGGATGGAGCGATATAACGCACGGGACTGAACCAGTAATGCACGACTCCCGGCATTGGGTTCAAATGGGTTGGGCTTCCGTTTCTCCCAAGCCTGCCCATCCCATGCCGCCGACTTGAACGAATCTTTGAAATGATTTACAGCCATATTGCCCGCCGTGATTGGGAAAGACCGTAAGAGCTTTACGAGCTGCTTTGCACCTGCCTCGAAATTGGGGTTTTGGTTCATCTTTATTTTTTTACTTTAATTGAAACCATTTTAAAAAACATTCGTATATTTGTACTGATGAGGCGGTAACGCGTCGTCACCCGCGATTAAGCAGCCCCAAAGGCTGCTTAAAACGTTTTTAGATGGACAGTAATCGCTTACTATAGTCTTTATCCGATTTATGTACCACTACGGTTACCTTGTCCGGGAATATCAGCACAACAAATTGTATTTTCCATTTTCTTACAATTTTTCGATTTAATTGAAACGTTTTAAAGAAACATTCGTATATTTGCATTGGGACTGGGCGGAAGCGCGCGGTGCCGCTGCCGGAATGACTGCTTAATAGCGGTCATTCCGTTTTTTACGGGGTCAGTAAGGATTGAAGGAATGACCAATCTTCAATGGACTCCCTCGTTAGGTGTACTACTCTGTGGTTATGATTGGGGTAGATAAGCATTACTTCGGTAATTCCGCTATTATGTCCCGGCTGAAAAACAGCCCTTAGTTTTTTCTTCATATTAGAAAGGGTCATTCCCGGAACGTTTAGTAAGAGAACACCCATATTTGCACGCTGCTGGTTTGTCCTTTTTAATGCTTTTTGTATAAAGTCATCCCCTTTGTCTGTGCTATTTTGGGGCTTGTGTCGTTTAAAGTCGCTCAACACCCATTCGCCGTCTGGCAACTGCACCCATGCTTCAGGGTTTTTTGTTCCTTGCTCAAAACTATGCGGGCGAATCCTTACATTATAGCCCGCTTTCATTAACCATTTTGCATACTCTATGTTTTCCGGATAATCAGTTCGGTCATGGTCCGGGTGTATTGCTACGAAATTGCCCGCTTTGTTTTTTTGCACTTCTTTGAATAGATTCATTTCGTATGCGCTACTCATTTTTTCCGAAATATTTTTCCATATACCCTTAGGGATCTCAGCAATATAGGGATGGTCATCCGGGAAGATAATTCCATTTATCCCTACATTATTCTTAAATATAGGTTTAAGCGAGGGTAAATCGGGCATTACTTCCGTAACTGCAACCTCCCCGGCTTCCCGCTGCCGGACGCTACACCGACACCCCCACCCATTTGGCGGGAAATAGGTAGTCCAAAATGCGTCATTGACAGGACGCACTATCCCGTTGAGCGCAAGATGTTCCGGGCGTGTGCGTCCGTCCGTAACTGCGTCGTACTCTAAGAGCGGCAAGGTTTCCTGTTTCTGTTTAATCTGCACCCACTGACTTGCCATTTGCGATGCTGCCACTGCCTGATTGTATTCCGTCCTGAGGTAGTTTACGTTATGTGTTTCATTGATTGCAACTGCAGCTTTTTTGAAGTCAGTCCATCCCCTTCGGTTGCCGTTTTCGTCTTCAAGCAGGGTGCGCAACTCTTTGAGCTCCTCAAAAGACTTTGCGCCCGAAAATAAAAACATATTTTTGCGTAAGAAAGACAAAACCCTTACGTCCTTATTGCCATACGCTATACTTCCATAACCATCGGCAATAGCCTCATTGTATGCGACTCCCAACTCCGCTGCAAATGCTGTATAGATTTCCGCCTTGGTTATCTTACCATCGTGCAAATCCCTGAGCATGGACTCAAATGCTTTTGCCAATGCCTTTTCCGATTTATCAGTTACATTATTATAATGTATGATTTTCGTCACATCCGCAGTCGGCCTCTTCGTAGAGGGCGTGTAAGCTCCCTCCCTTGCGGGCAGAAAAGGGAGCTGTTGAAAATTTGCAGACATGGTGGGCTTGACTGGGGGCAGAACTGGCGCGCCATAAGTGTCCATCAAATACTGTGGAGTGAAGCCATAACCCAAAACGAGCAACTTGTGGTCTATTTCCCATTGATCCATAATAGGCAATCTGCTTGCATTGTCCCAGTCAAATACGAGATTATCCACCGCTATCCCATGCGTTTTCAAAAACGGATTCAGCGTATTATTGATAAAGTTTGAGATAAGTACCTTATCGTCTTTTAAGATATCATCCGCAACCCTTTCCGACACCTCCGCTTTATTGTACGATCCTACTCCATTATCGTTTGTCATCATAGTCTGCCCGAGTACAGCCTTAGAAATTGCTTCCTCTTTCATCTCTATGTACTTCATGAATATCTCGTAACTATCAGTATGTGACGCTTCGATAAATCCAATCTCCACCCCATGCGGGAACCGGCCCCATTGACCAGCACTGATTTGAGCAAGAAAACCGTCCACCTGTTCAATGTCTGTGGGATTAGAGAGTACATTTTTTGCGTAGGGAATGGGCAGGCCGAATCGCTGCCCAAATTCTAACCAGGCTTTCTCCATGCCGTTTTTCCGAATTACGTGATTAGAGATTGCTCTCAGTTTACCGAGTGATTTCGGATTGCCCACCTCTACCGTAAACCTGCCAAGAAGAGTATCCCTGTACTCTAACCCATTTCTATCGTATGGTTTTATGAGGATAAGTCCATGCTCAGGGACTACATGTTCTCGTGGCACCAATCGCACTTCTGTTACCTTCTTGTCTGCAATGTCGAATTCAATCAGGCTATGTCCCCAGAAAACGCTTTCCGCCGCATATTTTATTACTTCCTGAAACCAGTTGCCTGAAAGCGGGGTGTCCTTCGTGGGCACTTCTTTTCCTTGCAGGTTTGTGATTTTATATGGGTGTCCGGTAATGCGTTTCAATCTGACATCTATTTCGCTTTCCGTATGCAGGTCTTCCATTGCTTTGCTATACAATTCGTATAGCTCCGCTCTCCTGGGCATCAGCGGGTCGCCCGCCAGCTCTATCGCTGTCCGCCACCTTTTTAAGTCGGCATTGATATAGCCGTTTCCGGTCTGGATTATTTTTGCAAGAATAGAAGTGGCATTTTGCGGAGCACTTGTTTCCCGGTTATCTCTCGCCTGAAATTCGGGCGTTCGTTTTTGTGAATTTAAGCCCCCGTAGGGCTGTTTTGTTTTATGCCTGTGTAATTTAGCCATAATTGAATAATAATTGAAATTGAAGAGGATTAAACCACTTATAAAGGACGTTGCTGCTTGTTGATTAAAAAGAATAGAAATTATCTGAGGTTTTTCCCCAATTTACCCCTGAACTACCAGTAACGATAGCAGGCAGTCCTGGGTTGAGTTCTCCTCTTGCTACCATTTTTAGCCAGTCAATTGCTGCCCTGTATCGCTCTACCCTGATAGCAGGGATTTTCACGGGAGCAAAAGCAGCATGAAGATGATAGAGAGCGATGTCGCCGCAGTACATTACTAAGACGGGGTGTCGCTCAGTGCCTGTTGTGGAGAATATTGAAGAGACATCAAATCGAGTGGATAGGTAGCTTTGCATTTCTGAAACGCTGGCATTAATTGCGCTCTCAAGGGGAGCGGGATTGCTTCTTATTACGGATTCGAGATTATCCGATTTGATGAGCATAGAAAAGTCGGTTTCTGTAATAAACATAATTTTAGTAGTTTACGACCCTCCCAAGGGGTATGGTTAGAATTTGCAATCTTGTATTTTCAGGAAAGCCGTTATCCACCCAGTAGATTTTGACTCTCACTGTGAGGATTCCATAAGGAAAATGCGTAGTATCTTTCCCGAGTAATTGAAATTTCAGAACATTGTTATTCATTGAGTCTATCGTTAGTTCCTGAAACTCTGACTGGTCACTGATAGAATAGCGAGCGGAAGTTTCCGTCTGTCCTGAAAAAACAGTAGCCGTGATATTATGAACTAATCCGGCGGTGCCGACATCGATTGGGTGTCCGGAGTCAAGCAGTGGCAATTTAATCGCTTTATCCTCTCCTTTTTTGATAAATAGATGCATTATTTAGTGGTCGTTTTGCGGTTCGTATTATTTCCAAGATAATCCCCTATTTGCTTAATGATTGTACTATTCTCTTGTACTACATTCCGTAAATCCGTGGTTAATTCTACAAACTGGTCTCTTTCCGTTTTTCGCTCATTATGCAGATTTTCCAACTTGGATTCCAGCTCCGTCATGCGCGTTTCGTTTTTTGATTCCATTGCTGTTTGTCTTTTGTACAGTACCCAGATAAGCCCGACGAGTATCACGACGGCAAATCCTTGTGTTGCTAATTGCTTTAAGAAAAACTCTTCCATTTTTACTATCTATATATTATAATGTATAAACTAAAATTGAATCCGTTCTTTTTCGCCTACGGAAAAGGCTTTTGCTCCGGGGGTTTGAAATCCCCCTCCTTTTTCCAACCAAGTGATTCCGCCGTCACAAGCGTCAGGGAAATCGTCATGCACTTTGCTCCCTCGTTCAAATGCCAAGGTTTGGGAAATGCCGGTTTGCATATCGGGGTTGTCTTTTTCCGCTTCGTTGTATAGCACTTCGCCCCTCTCCCATTTTGTAGAGCTGGCTTCTATTCGTGCGTGCTTATTGTCCTTTCGGCTATCGTCAATCAAGATGTCTAAATACTCGCCTCTTTGCCTGCCTTCCGTATTGTAGTCATTTAGGAAAGCACCTTGTATGAATCCCCCCTCCACTACATGATAGACAATCAGCCCCTTTCTTTTGAGATACATCCCCCAGTCGTAATGCCAGCGTACCATATTGGGAATGGTAGTTTGGCGGCAGTAGCCTTTGAGTATATGATACTCCCTCCCGATTTTCCCAATCGTTACAATCGCTTTATAGTCTGAGGTTGTATTGGCTTTGAAAGAAGGGTCCACGTAGCAGAGAATGTACTCATACTTTTTCCAATCCTTTTCGGGCATGGGTTTCCATACAATCCAATCCGCTTTGAAAATGTTTCCTTCC
The DNA here is from genome assembly GCA_019695295.1 of Bacteroidia bacterium. GTDB lineage: Bacteria > Bacteroidota > Bacteroidia > J057 > J057 > JAAFHL01. The sequence goes on from JAIBAH010000039.1 coordinate 5,369, forward strand.
TCAATGGGAGTATTCATATACTCCCGCATAAAGCCCCGGTATCCGTATTTTTTTCGGCGTTCCTCAATCCATTCCGGCGTAATGAAAGCCGCCGCCGGATTCCCGTCTTTGTCCATCACGTCCACACGAGTAATGTCTATTTCTGGATTTTCTGTGAGCAGGATATGCCCAAGCGAAGTTTTGGAAAAGTAATTATTATCAAAGATGAACCGAAACCGCTCGCCGCCTGCCTCCTGCGTCCCCATCACATCTTCCATCATCCAGTGATACATCTCCCTGCACCGGGCAGGGTTTTTGGACAGTTCCTTGCTGTCCACGTCCGAGATGACGATATAGTCAGGGCGTTTGAGCTGAATGTTTAGCCCCCTGACGGGCTGCCCCATTCCCAGCCCCACAAACGAACTTCCGTTACGGGTAGTAAATTCTCCTTCCGCCCAACTGCCATGCAGTTTTTGCGGGCCAAAATCTCTTATATATCTCTCGTTGTTTTCTAGCTGAACCTGCAGGTTCCCTAAGAGCCTTGCCGAAAAGTTTTCGTTAGGCCCAATGGTAAGCATGAAATCCAACTCCCCTTTTGCCAGCAACATCATCGGCAAAATCGTAGTAGTCCATGTGCTCTTTCGAGCTCCCCGAAACATCATCCACCACCCAAAATAGTTTTGGGTTTTGAGTACTTTGTTGGCTGCTTTTACCAGATACTCCGGGGTTTCTTTCAAGAACGGAAGATAGTACTCCTGAAATAGCTTGGGCGATTTAAGGAGTTTGGCAATTCGCTTTTCTTTTTCAGCGTCGTTTTCGTCCAGAGTGTATTCTGTTGCAAGGCGAATTGCATTAGCTTCCCGTTCAAAACGGGCCTGGAGTTTTTGTATATATTTTTGCGTAAGCGCCATAGCAGAGTGGGGTTATTGGGTGTATTTTTCAGCCTCCTCTTTCATCAGGCTATCTATATATGGCGTAATCTCCTTTGCAAGGGAAAGATTACGTGTTTTTATATAGTTCATAATTTTGGTAGCGGCTTCGTAAAGCTGAGGCAACTGAAGCTCCGGCTTGAACTTATCCTTGATCGTGCCCATTTGAATCATAATATTGGCTTCTGCGGTCGACGGGAACCGCTCCTTCTCCGGACGGGAATCGATGAGCATAAAAAGATTCCCGAGATACTCGGTGTTCTTCATTGCAATTTTCTCATTCGTTAGTTTGAGCATTTCCCGTTTCTTCTCCCAGTTATCCTCTCTCGCCCAAATCCCGATTGATTTCAAGGAAACGTTTAGTTCCCTTGCAATTTCGGTCTGCGACTTGGATTCATAGAGGAATTTCATCCAAGCAATTTCCCTTTCTACCGTTTTCTTGTTTGCCATATATTATATAATGTATAGGAACGGCAATCCGTTCGCTAAAATTAATATACAAAGGTCTATAATTCCCTACGATAATTCAAAATAACGTTCCCAACTTGGGCAAAATCCTGCCCAAATTGGGAACGTTATTTTGGTTTGAATATAAATTACTAACGATATTTGCAATTCATTTAAAAGTACACAAAGTATCGTATCTATTTTTCACATTAAATAATCCAAGTATGTAAATGAGCAAACAAGAATTTAAGGCCGACTACAACGCAAGTACCAGGACATTTACCTTTATGATTATTGGTAGGCTGTATTCAAATTGGGATGTAATGAGCGTATCACAAAGTTTTAATGAAGCGATTCAAAACGGTGCCGAAAAAGTTGACATCCTTTTGCATAGCCCCGGCGGAGATGTATATACCGGTTTTGGAATATATTCCCTGATCCAGTATTTCAAAAAACAAGTTCCGGTAGAGATTCATATTTTGGGGCTTTGCGCGTCTGCTGCTACTTTTATTGCAATGGCAGGAGATAAGGTATATATGAACCCGCTTGGTACATTTATGATTCACAACTGCTCCGGAGAACTCTACGGCACTGCTGAAGAGATTGAAAAAGGATTAGCGGAAATGAGAAAAATCAACCAAATGATGGTGGATGGATACGCAGCGAGAACCGGTAAAACAAAGGAACAAATAAAAGCCTTGATGGACGCAGAAACGAGCATGACACCGGAAGAAGCACTAAAGGGAAAATTCATTGACGTAATCAAGGGCTATGACGGCGTAGAGGTAAGTGCGTTTGTCGCACCCGCCGAAATCAACGCAACCAAAAAAAGTATTTCAGAGATTTTCAATAATTATATCACAAAAATGGCAGAGGACACAAACAAAAACAAACCGCCCGTAGCGGAAAATCAAAACGTACCGCCCGTAACTAATCTCACGCCGGAAGAACAGAAATGGATGGCAGATAATCAACATGCCCTTTCTAAATTCCAGTCATGGATGAAGGACGGTAGCGACAAAAAGCAGGTAGAGAATGTAACGGCTATCCTCAACAGGGTCGCAGAAGCGGAGCAAAAAGTAGCCGTATTGGAAGCAAAACTTTTGCAGGCAGAAAAGCAACGCAAAGAAGACTTGTTGGACGCAGCGGTAGTCGATGGCAGAATTACGGCTTCCGAAAGAAGCAAGTATGATGGCTTGACTTACGAACAAATTTCCGCTTTCATCAAAGACCTAAAGCCGGCCATCAAACCTACTCAACTTGTGGAGCGCATTTTCAAAGCGAACGACAGAAACGAGTGGACATTTGACGACTGGGCACGTAAAGACCCTGACGGACTTTCCCAAATGGAGAAAGAGAATCCCGAACGATTTAACGCATTGTATTCCGAAAGCAAAAAAAAGTAACCACCCCCTAATTATATTAAAAAATGGCCGATTTAAAAAGAGAAATTTGGACTAACCGATTGGTTGAAAAATTTGAAACGACCTCCAACTTCTTGGAGTTATTCGAAGACGAAAGTCGTAATGTAAATAACGACGTGATTAACTTGACTGACATTGGAGCTGATCCAGCTGTATTGATTAACAATACCACTTTCCCTATTGCAACTGCAGTATCTACTGACGCTAATATCCCTGTCCAATTGGATCGCTACGATACCGAAAACACCGAGATCCCGGACGCAGACATCGAAACATTGTCTTACGACGTCATTGAATCTCATAACCGCCGACATGTGCGTGCGCTGAATGAAACGAGCCTGAAAAAAGCCGCTCATGCAATTGCACCTGCAGACGGAACGGTTGCTACCCTCCCTATGGTCAAAACTACTGGAGCTGATGACGGGGACGGATTTAAGAAAATCACCGTAGCGGATATTCTGAGGCTGAAACAAAAATTTGACGACGCTGAAATTCCGATGGAACGCAGAGGGTTATTGCTCACTGCGAAGCATGTGAATCAGTTGGCGTTGGAGGATACTGTTTTCAGAGACGAACTCCGTCGGTCTGGCACAGCAATGTTTAATTATTTTGGGTTCAAAGTGTATCAATTCAGCGGAAATCCGATTTACACGGCGCTGTTTGAGAAGGTGGCTTATGGAGCCGTTGCGCCTGTGGGTGCAAGGTACGCCTCTGTTGCTTTCTGTGGTGAGCGCACTTTCAAAGCCAAAGGAACACCAAAGATGTACAAATCCGTAGCAGAAAATAACCCGCCTATGAGGAAAACCACAATCGGATATAGTCTGCGTTATGTCGCAATGCGTCTCAAAAATGAAGGGATAGGAGTAATTGTAGCTGACTCTATTTAAACCAGTATTAATCACCTTTAAATTATATTTTAAACCATGAAAAAGATTTTAGGATTATCTTTGCTTTTAGGGCTCTGTTTGTTTACGGTAGGAGCTATGCCGCCACCAACCGGCCATTTACAGGATTGCGCGATTACCAATCTGGATGACAGTGGCCATAAGTTCGAAATCACCAGGAGTGTATTTGCAACGACAGGGGTTTCACGGTACCGGTATGAAATTGTGCCGGATGGATATACTTATACCGTTAGTCCATGGCAGTATTTCCGGAATTTCTACGCCTATGCAGGGAAGCAGGTAAAGTGGCAACCCCAATATGCTTTAACTTTCAAAATAGTCAGTACCTAAAACTAAATACAAAAGGGCACGCAGACATATGCTTGGGGTGCCCTTTTTTAAAAAAAACAATCCAATGTCCGAAATCAAACCCCCATTAATTAGTAAAGAGGTAGCCCAAAGAGTAATGGAGATTGCCACTAAAAGAGTGGTAAACAAAATATATATTACTACGGATGGTAATGTGTTTTTAGAGATGTCCTTAGCGCAAGATCATGAGACTAAGCTAGGGGGTCAAAGAACGCCTACCGAACGCAAACCCCCCGAAACCCTTTCTTATGCACAGGTCGAAGAAATTGCGACTGCAGAAGACGGGCAGGAAGAAAGAGGATTGGAGGGAAAACCTGAAAAAAAGACTTCAAAAAACAAAAAGGCGAAAGAATCGGAAGAGACGGAAACGCCTGTAAATCCGAACGTATCTGAAACAATCAATGAGGAAGAAACAGCGAAGTCTGTGATTCCAAATGTATCTGAAACAATCACTAAAGAATAACTTATGTCTGTACAAGTTTATAGAGGTACAAACCCCCTAAGTCCCGATGCTTCTGCAGACGGGGTATCTGCCCTGATTATACAGGGGGTGCCCATTGCAAATGGAGGAGGCGTTTCTGGAATAGGGCTAAATGAATCGAAGATGGTGCGTAGCGTAGCTGAAGCCGAGTTAATCGGCATTACGCAAAGCTACGACGAAACCGAAGGGGTAATGTGTTATTATCACATCAAAGAGTTTTTTAGGCTAAATCCAAAAGGAGAGCTTTGGATTATGATAGTGGCGCAATCGCTTGCGTGGAGTGCCGTACTGAGTGGGTCAACCGCCGCAAAGAGATTGCTTTCAGACGCAGCCGGCAAGGTTAGAATATTGGGCGTTGCATTTAATCCATTGTCTGCTTATACTCCTGTAATAGACAATGCAATTGATAGTCAGCTCCCGGATGCAATCTCTGCAGCTCAGTTGCTTTCGGATTATATGTACGAGGAGAATAAGCCTTTACCGGTTATCGTTATAGAGGGCAGAGGACTTACCGGAAATGTATCGGACCTGATAGACTTGCGGACGCTTTCTGCTCCGAATGTATCTGTCGTAATTGGGGCTGATCATTCTTATGAGTTTAGAGACGCGCTCGCTAACGACTACGCTAATGCCTCTTTTGTGCAACGACACGCAGCGGTAGGAACGCTCATAGGCGCAATATCCAGAGCCCAAGTCAATCATTCAGTCGCTTGGGTTGAGAAAAACGATGTACAGGACGTAAACAGAAAAGTATTTTTGGCTGCAGCAATGAGCAACAGTAATTTACCCTCTGCTTACACGAACGCAAACCTTAGCGATCTCAAGTCAAAAGGATGGATTCATTTCTACAAAGATGTGGACGCTCCTGGAACTTATATTTCTGATTCGCCGACCTGCGTTGCCATCAACACCCCTTACGCATTCATTGAGTTAAATCGCACGATGGCAAAAGCAAGTAAAGGCATCAGAGCCGCATTGCTTCCCAGCGTTGCAATGCCCGTCGTGTTTAACCCAGATGGAAAGTTGCGTCGCACTACAATTGAGGAACTCAGCGCAAAAGCAAAGAAGCCCCTGGAAGCAATGGTAAAAGCTGAAGAAGTTTCGGCGTATAGTCTTATCATTGATCCGGCTCAGGATGTGCTTGGGACACAAACCCTCGTGGTGAGATATGAGATTGTGCCTACAGGAACGGCAAGAACGATTGAAGCATACATTAACTTTATTAACCCTTTCAATACGTAAAAAAATGGCAACAATTAACAGATTAGGACAAAGCTACGCTTGGGGGGATGTAAAGGTAAGTGTTTTTGGTCGTGAACTGGTTGGAATTACTTCAGTAGAGTACGACAAAGAAAAAGAAGTAAAGGCCATCTATGGGCAGGGCGTGGACCCGGTAGCCTATGGCAAGGGAAACAACAAGTATTCCGGAAAAATCACCTTAGACCTAAAAGAGGTGCAAGGAATTATGAAGGCAATCGGCGTCCCGGGCAAAGACATTACCGATATTCCGGCTTTTGATATTATCGTTACCACTGGTGACGATATAGCAAACGAAACAATCGTAGATGTACTGCAAGAATGTCTTTTCACAAAAATAGGCAAAACCATAAAACAAAATGACCAGGAATGGATGGTGGAGCTTCCGCTACACGTTTCAGGAATCGTGTTTGGTTCATAAACAAATCGGGTTGGCAGCACAGGAATGTGCTGCCAACTATCATAACCATATATTTCAACCATGCAAGTAATACAAGGCGAAGCCACAGAAGCGCAGATCCAGGAATGGAAAAAAAAACACGCTGAAATTTATGAAATTCGCGTACCAAAAAACGACGACGAAACAGAGTTTCTTTTTGGATACTTTAAAAAGCCAGACAGAAGCGTAATCGCAAACGCAATGAGATACGCAACTGACAACCCCATTAAGGCGGGAGAAATTCAATTTAATGGTTGCGTAATTGCGTGTCAGCAGGAAATGAAAGACGACACGGGATATTTCCTCTCAGCAATGCAACAAGTAGGGTCGTTGGTTAAAATCAGAGAGGCAACTTTAAAAAAGTTATAGGGGAGGAGGGAACGCTACCCGCACTCAACGAAGACTCGGAGGGAGGCGTTGCATTGGAGTTGCTGCACATGGATGCATTGATTCAACACTATCTTCATTGCAACCCCTGCGAACTCCCCGACGAAACCTATGCCCTTGTGTGGGCAAAAACAAAGTTCCTAATGGAATGGATAGACAAAAAACAGGCGAAAATATGGGGTGGGTAGAAAGGGTTATTTACGGGATTTCTTCCGTCTCTCCTCTTCGGCGGCGTGTTTTTGTATCGCCCAAAGCCTGTCTGCCTCCTCGTCTGCGTCAGTAAAGGGGACGTCAGGCCTTTTCGGAGGCTGGCTGCAAACAATCTTTACTAAAACGCCGAGAATTATCGCTTCTATAATCATGATAATAGGGTTAAATTGTTTATTTTATACATACGGAAATGGCAGAATTTGGTTTGACTTGGATACTAAAATTAAAGGATCAGGTAACTGGGCCCTTAAACGGGATTTCCAATAGTTTGCACAACGCTGTATCTCAACTTGGAAACTCTCAACTACAGCTCAATCATGTAGCGCAAGCCGCCCAGGCGTTCGGGGACGTAATGGATCAAATCATTGCGCCCGGCGAAAAATTCAACGCTGCCCAGAAAGAACTCCAAGCCATTACCAACGTAACTGATAGCGAGCTAAAAACCCTCAGCAAAAACGCATTGGATTTATCGAAAGTCTTTGGGGGAGACGCAGCAGGCGCAATGAAAGCCTTTTCTCAATCCCTCTCCGATATTGGGCCTCACCTCGCAAAAGATGAAAAAGCATTGAAGGATTTCGGACGAAACTCCTTTGTGCTTTCTAAGCAGCTCGGCAACGATGTGCCGCTTGCTGCCGGGATATTAGATACCTCCCTGCAACAATTCGGAAAAAACTTAGATGACCCCAAGGCTGCAGCAGCCCAAATGACCGAGATGATGAACATCATGAGTAAAGCTGCAGCTGATGGCTCTGCCACTATGCCGCACATTGCCAAAACCATGCAGGTTGCGGGAGCATCGGCTGGGACAGCTGGAGTCGGTTTTTACGATTTTCAGTCAGCCGTACAAGCGCTTTCTTCTAAATCCCTGAAGGGAGCGGAAGCAGGAACGGCATTAGCCCGGCTCTTCGACGGTATGCAAACTGCAGGCGGAAAATCCAAGGAAACCCTAAAAGGACTAAAGGACGCAGGCGTAAACCTCCAAACCCTGACATCTACTACCGTTCCGCTATCAGAAAGGATTAAAGAAATTCAAAAGATAGCAGGCGATGTAAATCTTCTCACAAGCCTTTTCGGAGTGGAAGGGAAAACAGCGGCGTTGGATTTGGTAGAGAAAATGGATATGATTCAAGCGGGAGCAGGCGGAATAAGAGACAGTATCGTAAACCATCAAAATGACGCTTTCCGTCAGGCAGAAACGGTAATGGGGGGCTATTCCGAAAAAATGGGCAGAATGAAAGCCCGTTTGGAGGCATTTAAAATAGGAATTTTTGAAGCAACCCAAGAGTGGTTGCCCTTTATAGCCGGGACGACAGGCGGAATCGTAGCCCTGGGGCAGTTACCAGCCTCTTTTGAATTCCTGAAAAGCATGCGTGTTTTTATCGGCACTTTGTTTTCTGACACAAAAACCCTCATTCTAAGCAGCGCAAAAGGCGGGATACAAGCATTGGCGCAAATCGGAACAGCCGGAGGCAACGCCATTAAGGCCGCAATGCGGGCAACCGCTTCGGGATTCTCTTTTGTAACTTCAGGAATCAAAAATGCAATCGCCTGGACACGGGGATTTATTACCGTTTTCAGGGGCAATCCTGGCGCAACGATAAGTGGTTTTTTTGCACCGATTTCAAACGCATTTCGGGCGGTTATTGCCCAAAGTCGTTTGGGGATTGTGTGGGTTCGGGGGTTCATCACTACTTTTAGAGCGAATCCCGCTGCAATCGTAAGGGGCTTTTTTATGCCGCTTATCAGCGGATTTGGAAATTTAAAAGTAGCCTTGGTCGGAACATGGGTGAAGTTCATCGGATTTATGAGTAGCATGACATTAGCCAAAGTGGGGGCAGCCCTCTGGAACGGCGTAGTAGGAATTGCTACCGGGTTACAATGGCTTTGGAATGTAGCCCTTTCTGCCAACCCCATCGGCTTGCTGATTATCGCCATTGCTGCCCTTACAGCAGGCATGATATATCTGTATCGAAATTCGGAAACGGTACGAAATATTTTCGCTGCAATTGGTACGGTAATCGGGCAGGTATGGGACAAAGTATGGACTTTTTTTAAAGGATTAGCTGAAAAAATAGGGAGTGTACTGAGTCCTGTAGCTGATTTTTTGGGATTGAGTATGCCAAAAATAGACATCGGAACAGGAGGAGAGGCAGGTTTGATTACCGACTTTAGTGGCATAAACGACAAGACTCTTAGCGTCTCTGACTTAGAAGGAGACGGAGCGGGAGCAAAGAAAAAAGGAGGCTACGACAAAATCGGCGGTAGCGTCGGCGGGGCTGACAATAGCACAAGAAATGTGGTGGTCAACTTTCACCCCGATTCTATAAAAATATTTGATAATGCCAAGATAGACAACGCAAACAATGCACTTGGCGACATCAGAAAAACGATTACCGAAGTTATTGTATCCAGCATCCGGGATGCTGAAATAATCGCAGGAAACTAAGATGAATTATTCTTTTAGCATCAATGAGTTATTACGACGAGCTTTCGTTGGTACTCCACAATACCGTGGAGTGGACGCAGAAAGAGGCACGCCAATCCCGTCTTTTGATCCGTTGCCTGAATATCAAAAACAAACGGTTGATTACGGCTTAAGCCTTAGCCCTGGTATGGTTAAGGCATGGTCTATGATACAGTTTCCGGCAGGCAGTTATAAAATAGGCGATAAGGTCTATAATTACGAAACACTATACCTCCCGGAGGCTACTTTTGTAGAAGCCAGCAGGCAGAAGAATATTGTAGAAACGGCAGTTGCCGGAAGACGCGGGAAGGTAAAAGAAATCATCTCTTCAGAAGATTGGGAAATTTCCATTAAGGGGATAATTACCACGGGGAGTATGGGCGAAAAGCCTACTCTAAACCCGGATGAGTATCCACATAACGAGGTGATGGCGTTGCGGAACTTCACCGAGATAGACAAGGATGTAGAGATTTTAGGCGAGCTTTTTACGACTTTGGGCATACAGAGGGTAGTGGTGAAAAGCATTGCTTTCCCATTACTGGAAGGGTTCCCTTTTTTACAGCCCTATGTATTAGAGTGCGTGAGTGATTTCCCGTTCGAGCTGGAGGTTGCCTTAGATAATCAAACAGTTGCTTTAGCCAGAGACTTCCAAAACTACGGATAGTATGAAAACAATTACTGAATACGGACAAAATATCATAGACCTCGCAATTCAAACCTACGGGAATCTTTCCTATGTTTTTGCGCTGATACAAGAAAATGGGTTAGGTGGACTAAACGTAAACCTTGCTCATGGAATAGAAATAAACTACAATGCGATAGATGAGGATACGCCAGATAGAGCAGTGCAATCTTTTTATGAAAAGCGGGAAATCAGGGTAAAAACAGGGGAGGAAAAGTACTATGCTATTACTCCATGTGGAATTCCGGAAGGGTATGTTTTATGGCAATTTAGAATAGATGAAATTGCGACTGATACTATTCTGTATCTTAATTCGGCAAGTTCATGCCCTTCATTAGCAACTGTAAATAGTTGGGATGTAGAATACAAATTAAGTCATTTTGCATTGATTGTAATGACGCAAGCAATGTCTCCCACTGCAGCTGCATATAATTTTGCAACCTGGTTTAATGAGTACCGAGAAGGATTTGCCTTTGCAGCAGACAATACAGTCACCCTTTTATTGCCAAAGTCGGAATATCCTTGTGACACTGATTTATCTCTTTGTGCTTACAAGAAAGCAAGAGGACTTGACGAACCATATAGTGCCCTGGAAACACCACCGGACATCTATTATCCGAGCGTAAAGACAAGATGTTGTAATAATGAATCTGGTACCGAAAGCGAAAACACTGTTTATCCTATATTATAATGGCATATCTTCTCACATGTAGCATTAAGTTAGAGCCGCTCCAGTCCTTCGACTTTGCGCATGAAGTCGTTATTGATAGTTCATATAAAACGCTTACCGATACCGCAACTCTCCGATTCCCGAGAAACATAAAGCTGAGAAACGCCAATCTTAGAGAAGTATTGAAAAAAGGCCAAAAGGCCAAACTATCATTGGGATATGACGGCAATAATAAGGAATTGTATTTGGGGCGGATTGTGGGGGTTAAACCTGAAACCCCTTTCTTAATCGAAATGGAGGATGAGATGTGGACTTTAAAACAAAAAAACGTCTCAAAAGCATACCCAAAAGTAAGCCTCAACCAACTGTTAAGGGATATTATTACACCGTTGGGAATAGTATATGAGTGCAGTCAGGATATTAATCTAGGGAAAATTCGTATAGAAAAAACCACTATCGCAAAGGTGCTGGAAATGCTGAAGGATAATTACGGAATTTACTCGTTCTTTATTGGCGAGGTTTTACATGTAGGAACCCCTAATTTATCAGGGTTCGACTACGCCTCTCAAAGCCCAATAGCGTTTGATTTTCAAAAAGACATCCCAAAGGACTCTGCCTCCTTGTCTTATGTATCCTCAGACGATAGAAAATTAAGAATTGATGCGGTCGGGTTTACTACTGACAATAAAGTAATCAAAGCAACAATAGGAGAGCAGGATGGCGAAGTTCATACCCTTCACTACTATGGGATTACTGAGGAGGCAGAGCTTAGGCAGCGAGCCTTAGCAGACCAGAAAAGGATGCAAGTATCAGGATATAAAGGTGTTTTTACGGCGTTTGGAACTCATATTGTGAAGCACGGAAATGTAGTCTCCCTAAAAGACAACGAATACCCGGAAAGGGAGGGCAATTATCGTGTAGAATCGGTAAAAACCACTTTTGGATTAGCAGGATTCAGACAGGAAATAGAATTAGGCGCAAGAATATCATAAAAAATGAAAACAGTACAAGACATAAGAACGGACAATGGCGAATTGGTAATAGCTAACGGCGATTTCCTGCTAACGGATTCAGACAATACACATATTGAAAGTATCCTGATGGCCGAAAAAGGGCACTACCGGCAACACCCTTTGTGCGGAGTGGGCGTAAAGTCTTTTCAAAGTGCACCGTTGGCTCAGTCCGTACTAGCCTTGCTACGCAAAAGAATAGAAATGCAGCTTAAATTAGATGGCTATGCAATTACAAAAATAGAAATAAACCCTACCTTAACCCAAGAGAGCATTCACATTAAAGCAAATAGGAACTAAAATGGCAAGAACAATCCAACAAATATTTGATAGTATAGAGGCAGAGAAAAACGCAAGTTCCGCCCTTTCAGACCTTACCTCTCCCAGTCAAACCGCTATTTGGAGGGTATGGGCTTTTATTGTCGCCGCGGCAATATGGGCACATGAAACCCTTTGGGATATGTTTTGGACAGAAGTGCAAACGGTGATGAATAGAAACGTAGTAGGCACTTTGCCGTGGTATAGAGAAAAAGCACTTCAGTTTCAATACAATCCTTCTCAACCTTATTTTATTGTTTTTGATGAAGAAAACCGCCCAGTATATGATATAATTGCTCCGGCCGATAGAATCATTACCCATGCTGCAGCGGTAGAGAGTTTTAATAGTATAGTGATTGTCAAAGCTGCGAAAAGTGTTTCTGGCGTTCCTGTTCCGCTGACCTCATTGGAGTTGCAGAGTTTCAAAGACTATATGTTTTCCATGAAATTTGCCGGCACTAGACTGAAGTGCATTTCCACTGACCCGGACAAAATATCTGTATTTGCCAATATCTATTACGACCCAATTGCCCCATTTAATGCGGTTTCAATTGCGGTTGAAGAAGCATTAAATCTTTATTTAAACACATTGCCATTCAACGGAATCGTATATGTAGAAAAAGTCCAGAACGCAATACAGTCTGTAAAAGGGGTTGTCTCCGTTGAAATAGTAAGCGTAAACGTGGATTATGGAAACGGCGTTTTGCCAATTACCCGTGTACATCAAACGCTCGCAGGTTATTGTACGATTAATTCTGCTTTCCCGTTGTCTTCCACTTTATCCTATAATGCCTCTAATATATGATTTATCTGATAGATTTCTTTATATTTATTAAGAGGGTTTTGCCTCCTCCGCTAAGAAAAAGCCGAATGATTGCTTGGCTTTGGGCATTGGTTAAGCCTGTTGCACAACTTCATAGTGCCCCTTCTGTATTGCACCCGGTACGCTTTCCCAATTGCCTTGTTTTTGATAGTCCCTCCTTTTTGAGCTTTAGGTTGCATAGCCTTCTGCGGGCTTCTGTGAACGGGGAGGTGATTGTATTGGAGAGGCTATTGAATTTATTTTATTACGCTTTCTTTGATTCTACACAAGCCCGTGGAACGCAGGGATATTGGATATACATTGAAGACAAAGATTTAGATATAGGATATCCGTTCGTTTATCTTGATGTGGAAAACAGGCCTTTGCCGGTGTATTCTGCGGCTGACTATACGCCTCCTTTGCCTTTGCCCGATAACGGATCTTCGAGTCTGGAGGGTCCTCAGTATCTATATCAGTTATCAGATTACTACGGGCCCGTTGATTTTATTGTCTATGTTCCGCAAGTACTCCCATTTAACCAAACGGAGATGGAAATACTAATTAATCAGTACAAATTGGCCGCCACAAAATATATAATTCAAGTTTACTCATGAAAAAAATTGATTTTACGTACCCTGGAGGGTACCCATTGGTACAGGAGTCGCTCGGTTTTATGCAGGATGCATATACGGACGCGATCAAAGCACTTTCCCTTTCATTGGATATTTCTGGCTCACCAACAGGCAAAGCCGTAATACTGTCGGGTTGTGAGGTAACTATTGTAAGTGGGAATATCTCCATAGCTGCTGGTTATGTGGCGTGGAATACAGGTGAAATTATGCCCGTTATGCCCGTTACGCTTACCTACATACTGGGCAGCCCTCTATATTTGATTAGAAAAACGGCCCCCCACGCAAGCATGGATCCTACTTATTTCGCAATGAGTGGGCAAGTTCAGGATGTTCATATAAATAGTTTCTGCGAGGTGAGTTACACGCCTTCAGGCACACATCTGCCTTTCCTTGAACAGTATAGGTATAGGAATATGGTAAGGGATTATGGCACTCCGCTCGCAAGTATTATCGCCTATGGGGGGCAAATTTCAAGTATTCCTTCAAACTGGAAATTGTGTGACGGATCAACCTTGAATTACAATCTCAATCCAGAGTTTCAATCCCTCTTCGGGGTCATTGGAACAATACATGGAGCCGGAGTGAGCGTAGGTGATTTTAAACTACCGGACTTAAGAGACCGATTTATACTTGGAGCTTCGCCTACCCATTCCGTTGCCACATCGGGCGGGGATGACGAAATTACACTTGTCGAGGCAAATCTTCCGCCTCATTCCCACGCAATTGATAACGACGGTGAACACATTCACGGGGCGAAGTTCCCTAACGTCACGATGGTCGGAGTAAACGTTGGTACAGGCGACCCTGCTGCGGACTCTGATTTCGCTAACTCGTTCTGGAAAGACACAGCGGTAGCGGGCGATCACAATCATGGCGGGGAAACGGGAGATGGAAACGGAACCTCAACGCCAATTCAACACTTACCGCCTTATGTGGCACTTTGCTATATAATTCGAGTATATTAATCAACCTTTAATTTTTATTTTTTTCAATGAACGCAAGTCAAGAGAACAAACTCACCATGATGAAGACGGTAGATTCCGTCTTAGACACCAATCAAGCGGTATGGTCTGCCTCCGCTCCATTTTCCGTTCTTGTCGCAGATTTTAGAGCGAGATATAGCGACATAGAAGCCCAAGCAGTAACGCAGTCGCAGAGCACCAAAGGCGCAACCATGGCCAAGGAAGTTGCTAAAAAATTAGTTGTATCTACGGCACTGGAAATCGCACTCACAATTAAAGTTTATGCAACCGACTCAAACAACCTTATACTGAAGGACGACTTCACTCTCACTCAATCCGATTTAGACCAGCTGAGAGATACGGAACTGATTATTGAGGCACAGAGAATTCACGCAGCAGCAGCAGCAATGGCCGTAGATTTAGCTCCTTACGGAATTACTCCCGTAATGGTTTCTGCTTTTTTGACCGCAATTACAGGTTTCGTGTCAATCCTTGCAACACCAAGAATCAAAGTGTCTCAAAAATTTATTGCAAGAGAAAGCATTGACGTATTGCTTTTTCAGGCTACGAACATCCTTGATAGTATTGATGCTTTGATGCTGCGCTACAAATATAGTAATACTGTATTTTACAAAGAGTACAGGAAGGCAAGAAAAATCATTAACCTTGGACACAGAAACACCCGACTCGGTCTCTTTGTTGAGCTGGAGGATGGCGTAGATTACGCAGGATTTTCCGTACTATTACAAAAAGGGATAAGTTCTTACATGGGCGAAACGGACTCTGATGGCAAAGCATTGTTTGAATCGTTAAAAGCAGGAAAATACGCCGTAACTATAACCAAAGACGGGTACGAAACATACAATGGAGTACTAACGGTTAAATCCGGTGTTTTAAACACCATTAAGGTTTCTTTAAACCTAATTTAACTACGGTTTAAATTATCTTTTTTAATTAAAATAAGCGTTGTATCTTTGCCGATACAGCGCTTATTTTTTATATCAAAAAGACATTTTTGCTTTGACGCTATGTAGATACAATTATTTTAGTAAAGTACAAAAATGGAAATGTTTATAAAATAAATTTTGAAATTTGTTACTTTTGGTTTGGCGAATTTGTTACTTTTGGTTTGGCGGAATATAAAAAACAATGAAAAAGGCAAAGTAATTCCATGATTTTGTATAAAACCGAAAGAAAGCCGGATATACTCCAAATTAGAAACAAGGGTTAGTGTGTCTTTTTTGAACTGGTGAATCAGGTTATGAAAAAGGGAGATTTCACTTTTTCTAAGGCGATTTATAACAAACTATGTCCAAAAATGCGGAAATCTGGGGGTTTTTAGGGTAAAAAGTTGGTGAGTACCAAAATAGAGGATAAATTTGGCACATTATTTTTTCAACAGTTGAGAAGTTCTTTTTATGAAAAACAGTAATCAAAAACATACATTCATTTTTTTTCTGTTTCTTGTTTCCGGCACCTGGGGAAGCCTGATGGCGCAACCCTCCAAATATTTTGGAACCGAGGGGGCTACCGAAACCTCCGTTATCGGATTGCAGGCCGGTAGTGGCATTATCAGCGGTGATGTGGATTTTATGCCCTTTGTACAGGGCGGACTATATTATCAGTATCATTTCAAAAGGTGGCTGGATGTAAGGGCTGGAATCAATTATGGATTATACAAAGGTGCGGACACTGACAGGACCGGGGCTATCGGGTCTAATCAGGCACTGAACGGCGGCTCTCTCAATAATCCGCCCGTGAATTATACGAATACCGGATTTGTTTATCAGAATTATCAGACATCTGTCATGGATATTTCTGTCACCGGCAAACTGAATCTCATTTCGCTCTTTTCCCCAAAATATAAAAAGCCTTTTAGTGTGTACCTGATGGGGGGAACCGGTGTACTTACTTATCTTGCAAAAACAGACGCTCTGGATGCTTCAGGAAATATCTATCCCTACCAAAATATTACCACAGACAACCCATCTGAAGTAAAATCCCTGCTTTCTGATATGAGAGATGGCAAATATGAATCTTTTGCTGAGTATGAGAAAAACAGTCACCTTTTCCTCTCGGGAGGGCTGGGGTTTCGCTATCGTTTAGGCAATCACTTAGGACTGGGGCTGGAATCACAGGTTAAGTACATTCAGGACGACTTATTAGACGGACAGCGCTGGAAAACCGATACCGAGACTTCCGAAAACAATGATATTATCTTTAATGCCGGACTGATATTTGAATACCTGTTCTGAAAAAACAAGGAAAGGAGGGGTTCTCATTAGCTGAAAACCCCTCTCTTTTTAGATTCTTTTACTCTCAGTATTTTTCCGGGAGGATAAACTTATCTCACTTCCATTTTTCTGGTAATTCTTCCCTTTTCATTTTCAAGCGTCAGAAGATAAGTTCCGGAAGGCAGTTTTCCGGTATTGACTCCAAAGGATTCATTTTCTTTGCTGACAGAAACAGATTGCTGAAAAATGTTTTTCCCGGACACATCATTTATCGTCAGGGTATAGCGGTCGGTTTCCATTCCTTTTACCTGCATCGTAAATTTCCCGTGATTCGGATTGGGATAGACAGAGAAATCCCCTGTAAGGCCGGAAGGACTGATACTTACAAGACTACCTGAAATCCTGACACTATCTACATAAAGCACATTGCTGTAACCTCCGTAATTCTGAAACACAATTAATACAGAATTATTTCCGGCATATTCGCTCAAATCCACTGTATCCGTTCTCCACTGTTTCTCTGCAGGCACAAAATAAGAATCCAACTCCGGTGCTGTAGCAAGGTCAGCCCCACCTTTGGCATATTCTCTGGAATAAGATTGTCCGCAGTCTGTGGAAACAAGTACTACCAGAGAGTCAATATAGCCGGGGAAAGTGGTGTAAGCGACATCAAACACGAGTTTCACATTGCCGGAAAATCCCGAGAAATCATAAACGGGGGTTCTCATCTCATCCCTTGCGCCGCCGCCATTGATATTGTAATTATCAATCATCATGGAGCGTGCACTTGCGTCATAGCTTCCTGCATCATTGGTATTGACCCAGTGCAGACCATCTCCTGCAATATTATTTTCAGACCAGTTTGCGGGTAGTCCGCCTCCTGATTCAAAACCTTCATTCTGAACCGGAGCATTGGCAAGCACCGTAATGTAGAAATTTTTGGTTTCAGAATCGCTGCCATTGGTATTGGTACTTGTAAGGGTTACATTATAAGCACCGGAATTGATATATACTACGGACGGATTCTGAAGAGTAGAGGATGAGGGACTTGCTCCGGGAAAGTTCCAGTTCCAGGAGGTCGGATTACCAATAGACGCATCGGCAAACTGTACAGTCTCACCCGTACAAATTACCGTATGATTTGCATTAAACTGAGTATAGGGAAATGCATTCTGACTATTGTATAAATCCGATTCCCATACCCCTCTTCCATAATAGGCTACCCGGATTTTAGAAGCGGCATTCCCTTCATGATACACCATAAAATCCGTGATATCTGCGATAGAAGGAAGCCCCTGAGAGTATCCGACCCAATCTGTAGCGGCTATGTTTTTATAATACACCCCCTTGGCAGTTGCCAGATATATTGATTCGTCTGTACTGAAACGATCCCAGTAAATACTCAGAATATTAATGGGGGGGAGAGTTCCGCTTACGTCTGCCCAGTTTACCCCCCTGTCATCAGACCGGAACACCTTACTTCCGCAGGATACATAAACAATGTTGGATGCATTGGAAAGCGGGGCTATACTCCCGGCGACAGCAGTGCCGGCAGGGCTGTTCAGCAGAGAGAAAACCGGAGTTGGTGCAAAGATATTGTCACATCTCAGGATTTTATCATTCTCAAGTACTGCATAAATGACGCTCGAATCATCCGGACAAAATACCAGGCTTCTGATAAACTCCGGATTGGTATATAATAAAGTCCAGGCAACATTCCCTGAGGACTGAGAGAGATTCGTGGAGAGGTAAATATTGCTGCTGCCTGCAACCGCCAGATTCGGGTTCAGCGGGCTAAAGGCAAATCGGAGTCTGTTTCCGTCCACTGCGCCTGAAGGCAGGTTGATGCTTTCTTCTCCTCCCTGAGCAGAGGTATTTCTTCTTTCCCCCGTTTCTGCATAATATACATTGCCTGTTCCATTATAGTCATAATACATTCTGCTGCCCCAGTCTCCACCCCTGTTGGTTTTCCAGAAATTATTAAAATCAAATAACTCTCCATTATCCTGAGTACCAATACTGATGAGGTGAGGATGTACAGGACTGCATGCGCCTTTGTAGCATTCGGTGGCTTCGAGGCCATCAGAAGTAACCTGCCAGGTATTGCCGGCATCCGGAGATTTCCAGATTCCGCCATCGTTGGCATTATATAATATATAGGGAGGCCCGGGAGAGAAAAACATTTGATGCATATCCGTATGTACTGTTTCCCACCAATTCGTCAGCTGAGTCCAGTTTACGCCTCCGTTTGTAGATTTCCAGACTACATGAGAGCCTGTGTAAAGGATATTTGCGTCGGTTGGGTCAGCGGCAAGGCAAAAATTGTAATTTCCCTGACCTCCACCCTGATCATCGTAACCCGTCAGACTTACTGCGGGATTATGATATGCTACTGAAAAAGAAAGGCCGGCATCACTGGATTTAAAAATGGTACCTTCGTCCTTGACTGCGCCTACATAAACGATATCCGGGTTTGAGGGCGAAACAGCGAGCCTGCATCCATCTCCGGGCGTGGCACTCCCCGTAAGCCCATTGGTAATTTCTGTCCAGGTGTCTCCCCGGTTCACTGACCGGAAAAACTTATCAAAAGTAACAGCATACATAATGGATGCATTGGCCACAGGCTGAAAAACCATATCCGTAAATTCTCCTCCATTGAGTTTGTTCAACCATGTCAAACCACCGTCTGTAGTTTTCCATATCCCGTCATTGGTAGCGGCGATAATGATATCCGGGTCTGATGGGTCCATTAACATTTCCACAGCCATGAGATTCCCGATTCCATTATTCGAGGGGTTCCAGGTTTGTCCTCTGTCAACACTTTTCCATACCCCGAAACTGGTTCCGTAGTAATTAGGGTCTCCCGTACCTATATAAATAATGCTGTCATTATTATAGTTTACACATACAGAAGCAAGATTACTGGACGGCAAAGCGTCTGTACCTGTACCCGTCCAGGAAGCACCGGCGTCATTACTGACCCAAAGGCCTCCGGAAGCAGTAGCAGCATATACAATCTGTGGATTATTCGGATGAAATTTTACCTGAGTGGTTCTTCCTATTCCGTTAATTTGTCCGGAAATATCTACGGGAAACTGAATCGGTCCTACTGAAAGCCAGTTATTCTGAGCGGTCAGTATAGTACAAATGAGCAAAGCCCAGCCCAAAAGGATATTTTTCATAAGATTATATTAAGGTGTTATGAGCGATAGAAGTGCTTTCCGGCAATTATTATTTTTTCGCCTTGCTGTTTGTTTCCAGCGTTTTTTGTATCAGCAGGGCATACGTTAAATCATTGACATTCCCCGTAACGAATACTCCGTTTTCTTTTTGAAAGGCTTCGACACCAGCCTTGGTTATACTTTCAAAATACCCATCCGTTTTCATTTCTTTTCCCTGAATTTTAAGCATAGACTGAACCTGAAACACATGAGTATTATTGTCTCCGGATTTCAGGATTTGGTTTGGCCATGATTTGGATACATTTTGTGCAATAATAAACGGAAACTGACTGGCGTCAGCGCCTGCTTCTTCTGCTTTACGGATATCTTCGTTGGAAAACCCCATTTTCTTTAACCGTGCTGAATTCAGCAGTTTTTGTTCGAGATAGGCGGCAGTTGCCTGAGCGTGATTATATTTTGAAACAGCTTCTGCGTAACGACTGTCTTTTCCGTCAAACATTCTCACATCAATCTGATTTTCATACCACATATTCCGGGCTACATTTCCTGTTTCAAAAACCGCCTGATAAAACTGTTTTACCGTTTCCTGATTATAATATGCCCCATCTATATCGGGGTTTACCGAATAATCATAATTAGAGGGAGGAGAATACCGTATATACTGAACATATTGCTTATAGGCTAAATAAGGGATAAAAACCAGCAAAGCCCCTAACAGTATTTTTTTAATGGCATTCATAATGGATTATTGATTTGAAGAAATTCAAGGACAAATATACAAAAAACTTATAATTTCAATTTTTTAAAAATAAATTCAGGAATATTTTTTATAATCAGCATGATATACCGCCACATCCACAGTGTATAAATCGTGTTTTTCTTTTTGGCTGCGGCTTTAAAAATATCTCTTGCTACCTGCTCCGGTTTTGCAGTAAGGGGAGCCGGCAAAGGTAACCCCTCCGTCATTGCGGTTTTCACAAAACCCGGTTTTACCGTGAGTACATGCACTCCTTTGGAAAAGAGGCGGTTCCGGAGGCCGGATAAGTAAGCCGAAAAGCCTGCCTTCGCACTTCCATAAAGATAATTACTCCCGCGTCCCCTGTCCCCTGCGACGGAACTGATTCCTATAATTGTTCCTTTTCCTCTTTTTTCCATCTCCCCCGCTGCAATTTCCAGAATAGAAACCGCACCCGTATAATTGACTGAGATTGTCTGATGGGCAAGATTCCAGTTTTTCTGAACCTCCTCCTGCGGAAACATCACTCCAAAAACACAAATGACTATATCCGGAGCCGGCACAAGGGAGCGGTAAAAAGAAGCATGAGTATCATAGTCTGCTGCGTCAAATGCGTATTCACTTACTTTCACCTGATAACGAATAGCCAAATCCGATACCTCCGGCTTCAGTGCTTCCGTATCCCTTGCCGCCAAATATAATGCATAGCCATTTTTGGCATATTCATGGGCGAGTGCTTTTGCTATATCTGACTTTGCACCTAAAATTAATACGTATTGACTCATATATCTGAATTACTCAAATTGTGCGTTTTCATTGGCAAGTATTTGCAACTCCTCTCCGGTAAATTCTATTTCTCTCACCACTTTTTCTCTTCTGGGAATAAAATAAATCAGGAACCCGATGAATCCTATTCCAATGACGAGCAGCATTTGTTTGCCGGTGAGCAATATTCCCACACCGCAAAACAAAGCTACTGCTTCCAGCAAAGCAGCCCGGATAATTACCCAGGTGCGATAAGCCTTTAGTTTTTCGGACAGGGTACTTTTATTTTCTATCTGTAACTTTGTCCTTGGAAACAAAAAAGCAATCAGGCCTCCGTTTACAAGCATCAAGCCCAAAATTCCCGTCTGAAAGAGTTTGGTAAGCGTAGGAATGTCCGCCTCCGGATTTACGGGACCCAGAATCAAGCCCATGACCAAAAAAATTACCGCACCGGCAGTAATCGCCAGGTGAAGGATAATAATCTGAGTAAAAAATTGCTTTACTGTCATTTCTTTTATCAATAAAATCCGGGCAAAGATAAACAGTTTAAACTAAAAAACCACTTTTTGAGTAAACCTCCTGAAAGATAGTTTTTGCCTGTTCCCAGTTTACTCCTTTTATCAGGGTCGCTGTTTCATACTTCCGAAGAGCTTCTTCCTCTCCTTCGGCTCTCACTTCCGGTATAGCGCTCACAATTTGTGACAGCACGTCCTGATTAATTACCCCTTTTTTACGGGCCTCTGAGTACGGAACAAGGCTAAACGAAACCAGTTCATACTGAGACTTATATTCCGGAAAACGTTTTTCCATTTCCAGTTCGATTCCTCTGCGAAGCAACGCACCCGGGTAGCCGGATTTAGACATTCCCTCAAAGTTTTCCTGAGCCATCATAGAAATAGCGTCTGCATTTTCTTTGCGGTTTTGCTGATATTCCCGGAATATCCTGTCCCAGTCAGGGTAATATGATTCAACACAACGATCCAGCTCGATACAGTCTTCAAATGACGCATTCACCCCCTGACCATAAAAAGGGACTACTGCATGACAGGCATCTCCTACAAGTGCCATCTTATCCTCCACTATCCAGGGATAACACATTACGATTCCCAAAGCAGAAGTAGGGTTATGAAAGTAATCTTCAATCAGGGAAGGCATCAAAGGCAGGGCATCCGGAAAATATTGCTGAAAAAAATCTGCAATTTTGGGTTCTGAGTCCAGTTGCTGCATGCTTTTGTCTCCTTCATAAGGCATAAAAAGAGTACAGGTAAAAGTATTGTCCATATTGGGCAGGGCAATCATCATAAAATTACCGCCATCTCTTCCCCATATATGCAGCCAGTTTTTCTCCATTTGTATGTCTCCGGAAGGGCCTGCGGGGATACAAAGCTCTTTGTAATCCACCCGGAAGCGTTTTTCTTCCAGTTGAAAATCCGTAGATTTTTTCATTGCACTCCGTACAGCGGAATTGGCACCGTCACAGGCAATGATTCTCCCTGCTGAAAGAGTATAGGATTGAGGGGAATCCGGGTTTTCCAGATTGGAAAGGGTTACCTCATTATTGGCAATATCAATCGCGTCACATCTTTGTTTAAAATGCAGTTTTGCCCCAACCCGTTCTGCTTCAGTCATCAAAATTTCGTTGAGCAATGGCCTGGAAACTGAATTTTGCCAGTGATCCGGATTTACGCTGTACATTGTACCGATAGGATTGCCCTCGAGGGGGTGATTCATCCTACCGTACATAGGAGTAGCTATTTCCCTGATTTTTTCTACTACACCTGAAATGGTCAGCGCATGAATACCCCGGGCAGAAACGGCAAGGTTAATAGATCTTCCGGCATCCACTGTTTCTTTTCTGCGGTCAGGCCTGCGCTCATATACTTCCACCTCAAACCCTCTTCTTGCCAGAAGAATTGCAAGCATTGAGCCGGAAAGGCCCGCTCCAATCAGGATAATTTTTTCTTTGTACTGATTCATAAAGAATGAAAATCGATTTTTAGAATATTAATTTATCAGGACGTAAATCCCAGTTCTTTAATTAAACTCACCGGTACCGGAGGAAGGTTTCTTCGTTCAATTAAAAAAGTGGAAAGTTCCGAAATTTCTCTGAATACCCTGTGCTGACGCAAAGCCCCTTCAAGGTATCCTTCCTGGTTTTTGCCCTGTTTGTTTATGCCTCCTGTTCCTACACGCATTCCTATCATTCTGGAAACCATCATAAGGTGTTTGTACCGGAATACAGCAATGGTTTCGTCTATATCCTGCAACCGGATGAGCAGCTGATAGGGAAGGTGAAAACGGGGAAAGTCTCTGTAAAGCATAATAAAAAGAATCGCCCTTAAGGCCTGAGGGCTAAAACTACCAATTCCCTGATGACTAAAGATAGCCTCAAATTCTGCTCTGCGGCTTTCTTTGTCTTCTTTTTCATTCAGACTATTGAGGAACAATTGCTTATAATTCTCCCAGAATTTCTCAGGCGTATTATCTTCTGTCCAGTAGTTCTGTACCAGAAACGGCATCCGTTCAAGCCACTGAATCAGGAGGGTTTTCAGGGTAGGAGATTTTTCTACCTCTCCGATGGTTTGATAGTCTTTTGAGTCAAATCCCCCTTCATTGGGATTCTGGCGTTTATAGTATTCCCCTCCGTAACGATTGTGCATTTCCAGCCCGAGTTTGGCCTCTATGATTTTGAACTGAACGCTCTGAAAACCCGAAGCGGGAGTAAGGAAATTCCTGAACTCCAGAAAATCCTGAGAGGTCATGGTTTCGAGCACACTGATTTGCTGCGTAAGCAATTTCCATATCTCTACCACCCTGTCCAATCGCCGGATTACGGTACCCAAATCGCCGGAATCGTCATTGACAGACTCTTTGTTCAGAATTTCCAGAACGGAATCCAGTTCGTACACCACCTGCTTAAACCATAGCTCGTAAGTCTGATGGATTATTATAAAAAGCATTTCATCATGGGCTTTTACTCCGTGTTTTTCGCTTTCCGGAGTCTGACTACCGAGTATTTTGTCCAGATGAAGATAATCATTGTAGTAAATATTTGGCATAATAGCGGTTATAATTTGTTAATATTAAAAGGCACAAAAGTCGAAAAGGATTTAGGACTTAAATGTGATTTATATCATAGTTTTTATAAGAAGTATTTATTTCCCAAGGGCAGAAAGTCTGTTTGCAGTATATGCTGTCATTTCATCGGTAATATCCAGATGCGTCACGAACCGGATGTATTCATTTCCGAAGGGAGCACCTTTGATACCGGAATCCGCAAGCATTGCCAGCACCTCCTTATTGGTTTTCCATTTTGGGTCTGGTTTAAAAATAACTATATTGGTCTCTGCGGGAATTACCTCCTGAATCTTATTATTTTCCCGGAGCACGGTTTCCAGTATCTTTGCTCTGCGGTGGTCTTCCGACAATCTTTCTATATGATGATTCAGCGCATAGATTCCGGCTGCTGCAAGATAACCAGCCTGTCGCATTCCCCCTCCGAATACTTTTCTGACTCTTTTGGCATGCTGTATCGCTTCGTGACTCCCCAAAAGCACAGAACCCACCGGCGCACCCAATCCTTTGGAAAGACAAACCGAAATCGTATCGAAATATTTACCATACTCAACGGGATTTTCGCCCGTTCTGTTTAGTGCATTGAATACCCTAGCTCCATCCAGATGAAGTTTAAGCCCTTCTTTTTTTGCAAGACCGCTGATGGCCTCTATCTGAGGAAGCGTATAAAAACTGCCTCCGCCTTTATTACAGGTATTTTCCAGCGAAATGAGTTTGGTTCTTGGATAATGCACATCCTCAGGATTGATATTTTCAGCTATCATTCCGGGGGTTAAAATGCCCCTTTCGCCAGAGAGCAAACGGGGAGAGACGCCACTGTTAAACATCATTCCTCCGCCTTCATATAAATAGATGTGGGATAGTTTGTCACAAATCACCTCATCCATGGGCTGAGTATTTATTTTAATGGCAATCTGATTGGTCATTGTGCCTGAGGGGCAAAACAATCCGGCTTCCATCCCGAAAATAGCTGCGGTAAGCACCTGAAGTGCGTTTACTTCCGGGTCTTCTCCAAACACATCGTCTCCCACCTGAGCACAGAACATTGCATTTAGCATTTCTTTTGTTGGGCGGGTCAGGGTATCACTTCTTAAATCTACTTTCATGGAGGATTTCTGTTAAGTATAATGACTGCAAAGAAAGTAATTTCCCCTCAAAAGGACAAAAGAAAAAGCAGCGGAAAAAATCTTCTCTTTATATATCCTTACTTTACTCCGTATTATTTTCCGCTTTTCGGGTTGCTTTTCCGTTAATTTGTTCCTGTTTATGAATATTTAGGCTATATTTGCACCCGGATTCAACGATGATATACAAACAGATTCGGGAAACGATGAACATTATAATTGATTTTGACAGTACTTTCACACAGGTAGAAGCATTGGAAGAACTGGCAGAAATTTCTCTGAAAGGACATCCACAAAAACAGGAGATTGTAAGGCAAATTAAAGAAATTACGGACAAGGGAATGGCCGGAGAAATCTCCTACAACGAGTCTTTGTCCCGAAGAATGGCACTCCTTCCGCTCACCAAAACTCATATTCAAACCCTTATTCAGCGACTTAAAAAGAAAATTTCTCCTTCATTCGCCCGGAATAAGTCTTTTTTTGAAAAAAACAAAGGAAAAATATATATTGTTTCACTCGGTTTCAGAGAGTTTATTGAGCCGGTGGTTGCTCCTTATTTCATAGATTCCGGTCACGTTCTTGCCAATACTTTATGCTATGACGAAGCAGACAATGTAACCGGATTTGACAATGAAAACCCGCTTGCTCACAGCAAAGGGAAATCCCGCGTACTCAGAAACATGAATCTGGAGGGAGAAATTATTGTAATCGGAGACTCCTATACGGACTTTGAGGCAAAGGAAAGTGGCGTAGCCCATAAGTTTTACGCATTTACTGAAAATATTTTACGTTCCGGAATTCTGGATTATGCAGACCATGTTTTACCAAATTTCGATGAATTTTTATACGTAAACCAACTCCCAATGTCTATTTCTTATCCCAAAAACCGAATCAAAGTCCTTTTACTGGAAAATATTCACCCCCGTGCCGTTACTTTATTTCAGAAGGAAGGATATCAGGTAGAAACCCTCAGTAAGGCCCCTTCGGAAGAAGAGCTATGCTCACTGATTCAGAATGTTTCCGTTTTAGGGATTCGCTCCAAGACGCATCTAACAGAAAAAGTACTGCAGCACGCAAACCGGCTGATGGTAGCCGGGGCTTTTTGCATAGGGACCAATCAGATTGACCTTCAAAAGGCCGCTGAAAAAGGAGTAGCTGTGTTTAATGCTCCCTATAGTAATACCCGCTCGGTAGTAGAGCTTGCTATGGGCGAAATCATTCTTTTAATGCGTAAAATCCCTCAGATGAACGCACAACTACATCAGGGAATCTGGAATAAATCAGCATCAGGAAGTCATGAGGTCAGGGGAAAAAAACTGGGAATCATCGGATATGGAAATATCGGTACGCAATTATCGGTGGTGGCTGAGGCTTTCGGTATGGAGGTCTATTATTATGATGTGGTAGAAAAGCTCGCACTGGGAAACGCCCGGAAATGTAATTCCCTGAAAGAGTTTCTTAAAATAGCAGATGTAGTAAGTCTTCATGTGGACGGGCGTAAGGATAACCATCTTTTTTTCGGAGAAAGTGAATATAAACTCATGAAAAAAGGGGCAATTCTGATAAATTTGTGCCGGGGCTTTGTTTTGGATATCGAAAAGTTGATTCCTCACCTGAAAAGCGGTAAAATTGCAGGGGCGGCAATTGATGTTTTCCCTTATGAACCTTTCCATAATAATGAGCCTTTTATTTCAGCATTATGTGGGTTACCGAACGTCATTCTTACCCCTCATATAGGCGGAAGTACGGAGGAGGCTCAGGAGAATATCGCCGGGTACGTGCCGGCAAAAATCATAGAATACATCAATGCCGGCAATACTTTCGGGGCTGTAAATTTCCCTTCACTTCAGTTGCCACAGCAGAAAAATTGTCACAGACTGATTCATATTCATCATAATGTACCGGGGATTCTGGCAAGAATTAATCAGATTCTGGCAGGAAACGGAGTAAATATCGAAGGGCAATATCTAAAAACCAATGAAAGTATTGGCTATGTAATTACCGACGTTGACAAAGAATACAGCAAATCGGTTCTGGAGGAGCTAAAAAAAATAGAACATACTATAAAATTCCGGGTTTTATACTAAGAAAAGGAATTGGTTGTTTTTTCCAAAAAGCAGCCCAAATAAAAAAATGACGTTAATGATAAACAAGAGTCTAAAGCTCAAACAAATACAACTTCAGCGCAGAATATTTTATAATACCAAAAATAATTTTCTGTAAACAAGTCTTTTATTTGTATTTTTCTGAATATAGGTACAATATTTGTAATTCAGGGTAGTTATTAGTTTTCATAGTTATTTTATCAAAAAATCTCTTTTATATATATAAATCATATTGATTATGTACAAATTAAGGTACAACCTGCTGTTTTTTTTAACTTTTATCGGATTAGTGACTCATCAGAATGATTTATGGGCACAGGCAGATTTTACGGCTTCTCCTACCTCAGGATGCGCTCCCTTACTGGTAACCTTTAATGCTGCCTGTCCCGGATGTACAGCATTTACAGTAACCGGATGGAGTTTTGGCGGAGCCGGATCATCTCCCACATCTGTATTTAATACTCCCGGTACCTTTGCTGTTACAATGAGTTATACCCTGAACGGCACCCCCGGTGTAGTGACTAAACCTAACTTCATTACTGTATTTGAGACCCCGTCTGTGGATTTTACAGGAGACGACCTTAGTATTTGTCAGGGAGAAACCGTGAATTTTACCGGAATTGTAACGAACGGTACACCCGGCTATACCTATACGTGGAGCACGGGAGCCTGCCCTATAGCCAATACCGCCAATACAAGTTGTACTTATAATATTTCCGGACAATATGATATTTCCTTATTGGTATCAGACACTAATCAATGCTCCAATTCTGTTACCAAAACCCAATATATTAGTGTTGAAAATAAACCTCAGGCAGATTTCACTGTCAATTATCAGCAGGGAAGCTGTACTCCTCCTGTAACGGCCACCTTTACATGGAGTCCGGGAAATACCCCCTCCGGAAGTACCCACTTCTGGGACTTTGGTGATCCTGCAAGCGGTGCAAATAACACAAGTATTCAGAGTAACCCGACCCATAACTACATCGGAACCGGTACTTTTTCAGTAATCCATATCGTAACGAGTCCAGCGGGATGTATTGATACCTTTATCCTAAACAATGGTATTACAATAGGCTTCAACACTCCGGCTGTCGTAATCTCTGATACAACTCCCTGCCTGAACATTCCGGTTAGTTTTATTGCTACTCCATTTGCAGGGATGACTTACGCATGGACAGCTACGGGAGCAAGTCCGTCATCCGGTTCAGGAAATATGGTGGATTTCACCTTTACTACCGCTGGTACACAAACCGTGGATGTTGCTTTTACATTTGCGGGATGTACTGTAAATCAGACATATACATTACCTATAGATCCTGGACCCGATTACACTGTGGCTATCAGTGATTCCTCCGGCTGCGTTACTCCGTTTGCCACACAGCTCACAATTACGAGTGCAAGCCCGCTGAATATAGGACTTTCCTCTTCTCCCTCAGGGGGAGTAAGTATAGTGCAATCCTCCCAGACAACCTATAATCTAACGTTTAATAACCTGGGGGCCTATGATATTACCATTAATGCCACAAATCTGGCGGGTTGTAACAGCCTCGAAATATTGCCGGATTTAGTTACAGTCGCCCAGCCTGTTGCTTCATTTATCAATGAAGACAGCACCTCTGTGGCTAACCGGTGTGTGGGTCAGTCTGTACAATTTTTCTCAACAAGTTCTGATGGTGGCTCCCCTATAGTCAGTTACAACTGGTCATTTCCCGGCGGAAGCCCTGCCACATCTACTTCTTCAAGCCCAACAGTTACCTATAATGCAATCGGAAATTACAATGTAAGCCTTACCATTACCAATGCCGATGGCTGTACTGCCACTTACAATTGCACTAACTGCGTAAAAGTGGGAGGACAAATGCAAAATATCGACTTCTTCCTCAATGTTTCTACTCCAATGTGCGCCGGTGCTCAGGTGAGTTTCCTCAATGCCTCTCAGCCGGCATGCTCAGGTGCTGCAGGCGTTACCGCTCAGTGGATTTACTCCATAGGAAGCACTCAGGCCGGATTTTCTACTAACTGTAATGGCAACTGGATTACCGATACAGTGGGCACCTTCAATGTAACGCTGATAATGAATAATAACGGGTGTAAAGATACACTCAGAAAAAACAATCAGTTTGTAGTAACCGGGCCGGTTGCGGACTTCTCCTACACACCTGATGTAATCTGTACGCTGCCTGTAACGCTTGATTTTACCAATAATACCTTTGGCGGAAATCCAACCACCTGCTCCTGGACTTTTGGAAATGGTCAGACGAGTACAGCCTATACTCCTCCGTCCCAAACGTACAATAGCCCCGGAACATTCCCTGTTACTTTGACCGTTACCGGTGGAAATAATTGTACCAATACTAAAACCATTAATATTAATACCGGAAATGTAGTGGCTGATTTTACTACCTTCCCTCCTCCCTCCCAGATAGTTTGTGTAGGAACAACCGTAAACTTCCTCCCCAATATTACCTCCGGTATTAATTATGCATGGAACTTCGGAGACCCGGCTTCAGGACAAACGAATAATACCTCCCTGCTGCCGCAACCTTTCCATATTTACAATACCCCCGGAACTTATACCGCTACGCTGATTGTGAATGGAAATCAGGCTCTGTGCAGAG